>JAIBCI010000087.1 GCA_019694255.1 Saprospiraceae bacterium | reverse complement strand
ATTTTGTAAAAATCGGATTTTAGGCCTGTCTCAAGCACCGGTAATTTTGACTCAATAAATATAATAAATATGAAAAATCTCTATTTCCTGCGATTCATCGTCGTCACCCTTACAATTAATGTATCTATTACGGCAATGATTGCACAAAAGATGCCATCCCTGGTGGTGGCAGGCGTCGAATCAAAAAATGTCGATCTCAGTAATTCGACGCTTAATGATATTTTAAATCTTCAGATTAAAAAGATTAACCTTTTTGATGTTATAAATCACTACGATGCTTTGCAGGTCTCAACTCAAAACCAGATACAGGTTGATAAGTGTTTTGACAAAAAATGTATGTATGAACTGGGATCAGTCGTTGGAGCCGACAAGGTCCTGACGGCTCAACTTGAAAAGTATAATGATAAAATTTACATCAGCATCAGGCAGCTGGACGTATCATCGAAAGAGATAGAAAAGAACTACAGTCTGGAATTTCTATCACTTGAAAAGGAAATTCCAGTTATGGTTGAGCTAACTCTCAAGAAAATGAATAACCTGCCGATTGATGAACATCACTACAGCCAAATTACAACGATTCAAACATTAGAGAACAAATCCGTTAATTCTGAAATTAACCGTCTTAACCTGAGTGGACCTCGATTTGGATTTACCTTTATTGGTGGTCCGGATGCCCGTTCCTATAAAAGGCCGGAATCACAGGGTGGTTTTGATGCAGCTCCTTTGATCAGCAATATCGGTTATCAGTTTGAAGTTGCATACCTCAATCAGGGTGACATTCAGGGTCTCTTCGAATTTGTTCCAACGATCAGTGGAATTGAACACGGTACACTCATACCCAGCATTTCTCTTCTACATGGCGTTAGATCCAATAAGACCGGATTTGAGTTTTCGGTCGGTCCGCTGTTTGTTCTGACCAAAAGGGCATACGGGTACTATGGAGACAATGGTGAATGGATTCGTACGGGTGACAATACGAGTTCCTTGCCTAAAGATATTCAGGAAAAGGTCAGCAACGAACTAGACCGGGCAGGAAGATTACATCTGGATGGCGGTCTGTTGATGGCGGTCGGTAAATCCTTTCGGAGTGGAAGCATCAACTTTCCGGTCAACCTGTTTACTGTCGTTCGACAGAATAGTCTCAGAATCGGATTTTCAATGGGATTCAACTCTAAAAGTTCCAATCATTAATAGCTTGAGTTAGTACTTCACTTTTTTCATACAGCACCTGAGTAACACCCTTTTTTAAATTTACCCATTCATATTGCCTGATAAAACCCTGATCTATCGAAATACATCCAATCTTAAAAATTCTATAACAACATCATCGGAAATTAGCTTGCGCAGAACAAGCAATCACCGTTGAATCAATTCTTACACTTGATTTATCAGACAAAGTTTAGCTTTTTGCTAATTATTTCAACAAAGCAATATTCAATATCGACCATCAGGCTTCTGATTTTTCAAGTACTACTTATTTTCTATCGGACTAATGTGACATTTCCTCGTTCCTCGTGTAGCTCATGATTTAGGTCCTCCCATTGCAATACCCATGCAAAAACTGCCGGATTAAGTTGTTGTCCGTTAAAGGATCCATCCCATCCATATCGGACATCATTTGGTGGAAAGTCTCGTATAAAAAATACGGAGCTTCCCCAGCGGTCAAATATTTCGAGTTGCTTTATTTTTAAAATCGAAGGTGTCGAGATCACATTAAAAATATCATTAACCAGATCTCCGTTGGGTGAAAACACATTTGGAAGCCAGACTGTTCCGGCATCTTCAAGTCTCAATAAAAGCCAATGCACAGAATCACAGCCATCCTTTGTCTGTGCCTCAAACTTATACAGACCAGGTTCATTATAATTCTGTCGACTGACATACCAGAAATAACTATCACGGTATGCCACTACGGTATCATAGGAGCGAAAGGAGGAATCAATAGTTAGTTGCAAGGCTATGAGTGAATCACAGCCTGTTGACGTCTGTCCCATCCAATGAAAGGTCCCTGACCGGTTATAAAGCTTATGATCTGCAGCCCATTCAAATTCATCGCAGGCGCGAACAACTAATTTTACTTGTACGCTGGGGTGAATTTCAATTTTCAACAACTGGGTCGAATCACAACCATTCATGTCCCTCATGTATACAAGTTCTTCCGCTGAATGATAATATGTTTGCTGTCGAAAGGTCATTGAGTCACAGGATGAAAATGACAATGTATCCGATGATCCGTGATGAATTAACAGGTTAACTATATGAAATGAATCACAACCTTCACTTGATACCAATGTATCCGAGTATATTCCGGATTCCGTAAACCAATGCTTACCCCCGTCAGGACTGAAAGTTTCGCATGCTTCGATCGAATCCAGCGCTGTCCTTGACTTCAGGATGTTGGCATGGATTGTTACCAGCGAATCGCAACCTTCAATTGAAGTAAAATGGTAAATATAATCTCCGGACTTATCAATTTTGATAGCATTGCCAGGCCAGAGCCATTGTTCACAAGCTGTAACATCTGAATCTTGACGCGTTGAATGGCTCAACTGAAGATCAAGTATAATCAGCGAATCGCATCCAAATTGGTTCGTCTGCGTATCCCGGTAAATGCCAGCGGAAGTCAAAAATTTTGCCATAGATGTTGCATAAAATGAATCACAGGCAAATACGGACATCCGCAGTTGATCTTCTGGTCGCAGAATCAGATCAAGCAGAATAACGGAGTCACACCCGAATTGATTACTTCCAATAAAAGTATATCTGCCGCTTGCAATTAACTTTTGTCCATTAACCGGCCAGGTATAATCTCGACAGGCTGTCACCTTAACGAAATTGGTATCCTGCGGATGAATGAGAAGTTGCAACTTCACCACCGAGTCGCAACCGTATTGTCCAATGGTATGATAGAAATAATTACCACTTTGTCTCAGCGTATCACCTGTCAGCTGCCATTTGTAATCCGTGCAAGACTCGGCACTGACTTGTATTGTATCCTCAACACCATGACTCTTTAACTCTATGGAATAACTTACTTCGCAACCGTAGAAATCAATGATCGAAATATGATATAATGCGGCTGAAAGATCCTTTAATACAGTTGAAAAGGTATCATTCAACTCAGGGCAAAACAGAATAAATGGTGAGGAGCCAATCACAGAATCCAGGAAAATACTGCCATCCATTGACAGCGTGCAGGAAGGATCCATTTGTGTAAAAAAAGCTTTGGGCTGTTCTAGTACAATGGAAATAGCATCTAGAAAATTACCTACTGTCGCCCCACCCGCTGCACTGACAGAATTGAAACGCAGTACATATTTGGAAGATCCTGACAAGGGAAACTTGTACTGTAATGTATGGTATTCCCAACGCGTATTACCCGCACTGAATGCTCCAAGGTTGACATAAGGACCGCCTTCAGGACCAATTTCAACACTCATCACATCCGTGCCAGCCCTGCCCCGATGCGCGAATGAAATTTCAACAGAACCTCCCAAACCTGCTTCAAACCGCTGAAACAGGGTAGAAACCATATTGGCATTCAGTTCAGCGAACTGGTTGCCGGAATATGCCTTTACCCCGCCAAATCCGCTACCCCAGATTTCAATCATTCGATCTGTTGCCGTTGTATTCCAACATAAAACCCTGGATTCGTTAAAGAAGCCAAACTGCCCCGCATTGACCAACTTTACATCTTCAAAGTCAATGTTACAGAGCAGCTGACAACCCTTGCCGGCAACCTGCGACATAGCCAGTTTTCCACAACAGACTGAAAAAAAAATAATCTTAACAATGACAGACCTGAAGCACTGCATCAGTTTCGCTTTCAATTACTTGCTTCAACAAAAATATTAAACATAGGGGCAATTTAATCAAAGATCTTTGGAACAGGCCCGAATTTGCCAAATGAAGTTATACGGATATTCCACATTTTAAATAGGAATCAGATCAATAGAGCCTGCTGTATGATTCTATTGAAACTTCTCTATTTAGTTATTTAAACAAACATGATTATGTTCCGTTAAAATTAAAAACTTGTATATGAAAATAGGAATCCTAGGAAGTGGCGTTGTAGGGGTCACCCTGGCCAATGGCTTCATCAAGAAAAATTATTCAGTAATGATTGGTACGAATTCTGTAGAGAAGATTCAAGATCTCCGGACGAAGACAGGTATGAATGCAGCTGTTGGAAATTTTGAGGAAACGGCAGCATGGGCCGACCTCATTGTACTGGCTACAAAAGGAAACGGCAGCGTACAAGCCTTAAAATTGTGCCGTGCATCGGATCTTAATGGTAAAACTATTATCGACACTACAAATCCCATTGCAGATGCACCACCTGAAGATGGAGTTCTTCGCTTTTACACTGATCTTCACCATTCCCAGATGGAAATTCTTCAAAATAATTTTCCTGACGCACATTTTGTCAAAGCTTTTAATTCTGTTGGAAGTGCGCTGATGGTAGACCCTGATCTTGCAGGTGGCAAACCTACCATGTTTATTTGTGGTAACAATCCAGATTCTAAACTTCAGGTTTCTGAAATACTCGAAATGTTTGGATGGGAGCCTCAGGATATGGGTTCAGTCAAAGCTGCAAGAGCCATAGAACCACTCTGTATGCTTTGGTGTATTCGAGGATTCAGAGATAATCAATGGATGCACGCATTCAAATTGCTCAAGCAATGATACGAGGCTGTTTGTCTCGAAATGAATATTTCAAATTACTCTCCCGTCATCAATGCTTTGGCAGATAGTCTCAGTTTGCCTGTTTTCGGATCTGTTCCAATGAGTTTAACACGAACCGCATCACCAACCTGAAGAACATCTTCAACCTTTGCTACGCGCTTTGTTGAAATTTCACTGATGTGGAGTAAACCACTTTTGCCAAAGAATTCAACAAAAGCTCCGAAAGGAAAGATTGATACCACTTTTCCATCATAAACATCTCCCACGCTTGGAACAAAAGTGATCGCCTTGATCATGGTTACTGCCATATCAATCGCTTCTTTATTATTGCTGGCGATGTTGATTACACCTTCATTACCGACTTCTTCAATATTGATTTTAGTTCCGGTTTTTGCCTGCATTTCCTGAATCACTTTACCACCTGGTCCTATCACAGCACCAATAAAGCTCTTCTCGATTCGCATTTCAACGATCCTTGGCGCATGTGGCTTGAAGTCCGGTTTTGCCTGAGCAATCGTCTCTTCCATTTTGTCCAATATGTGCAACCTTCCGTCTCTTGCCTGAAGCAGGGCTTTTTCAAGAAGTTCATAAGAAAGACCATCAATTTTCATATCCATTTGGGTACCACAAATACCCTGGCGTGTACCTGTGACTTTGAAATCCATGTCACCCAAAGCATCTTCATCTCCCAAAATATCAGACAGGATCGCTACTTTACCATCTTCAGCAATCATACCCATTGCGATTCCTGCGATACCCGCTCTAATTGGAACTCCTGCGTCCATGAGTGCCATCGATCCTGCGCAGACCGTAGCCATTGAAGACGATCCATTGGATTCGAGTATATCCGATACGACCCTTACAGTATATGGAAAATCTTTAGGCATCACCTTCTTGATTGACCTTCCTGCGAGATTGGCATGTCCCACTTCTCTCCTTCCGGGCGCTCGAAGCGGTTTGACTTCATTAACTGAGAATGGAGGAAAATTATAATGCAGCAGGAATTTTTCGTTGTATAGTTCAAGAGCATTATCAATCAGCATTTCATCATCCTTTGTACCTAACGTTACGGATGTAAGTGCCTGCGTCTCCCCGCGATTAAAAATAGATGATCCATGGGAAGAGGGCAGATAGTCCACTTCAGTCCAAATTGGTCTGACTTCTGAGAATATCCTTCCATCCAGCCTTTTACCTGCATCAAGTACAAACTGACGTATAATCTCCTTCTTTACTTTGTCAAAACTTTTAGCAATATCCTTTTCTTTTTCTTTAAAAAGTTCTTCGCCGTTTTCAGCCAGAAATTTCTCCTTAAATTGCTTCAGTATTTTGTCGAATCCATCTTTTCGGACATGTTTATCATAAGCACCGGATGCAATGCTGAGAATAGCATCTGAACATTCCGCTTTAACCTTAGACTTAATTTCTTCATCAATTGCTGTTATCGATATTTCTCTTTTGACAGCAGTTTTCTGTGAAATTTGTGCAGCCAACCTGTGCTGAGCTTCAATCTGAACTTTTATCGCTTCGTGACCTGCTTTGATAGCGAGGACGAGATCGTGTTCGGAACACTCATTGGCCTCACCTTCCACCATCATCAGATTCTTTTCAGTGGCGGCCACAATGATATTGAGTTCTGCCCTTTCAAGGTCAGCTCTGAGTGGATTAATTCTGAACTCGCCATCGATTTTGGCCACACGAACCTCTGAAATCGGTCCTTCCCAATTGATATTGGAACAAGCCAGGGCCGTTGAGGCTGCCAGTGCCGCGAACGCGTCCGGCAATGTCTCGTATTCTGCTGAAATCAGATTGATAATAATCTGGGTCTCATGATAATATCCTTCTGGAAAAAGCGGCCTTATCGCCCGATCAACCAGCCTTGAAATTAATACTTCATAATCGGATAACTTTGTCTCTCTTCTGAAGAAGTTTCCAGGAATTTTACCTGCAGCAGCAAAACGCTCCTGGTAATCAACTGAAAGGGGGAAAAAATCAGCCCCTTCCCTAGGATCTTTATTCGAAACAACACTGGCGAATAACATGGTATTACCGCAGCGAATTAAAGCTGATCCGTCAGCCTGGCTTCCAAGCTTTCCGGTTTCCAAGGTCACAACCCTGCCATCCGGCAATGTGAATGAACTGGAATATGGTGTTTTTAAACCCATAATAAAATTTCTTAATATGTTTATAAACAAATAGCCTACCTGGCTCCAGCGGGCCTGACGACCAACTGGTCATTCTGGCCATTAAGCAGCCTGAAAGACTTATTTTCTTAAGCCCAGGGACTCAAGTATCTTCTTGTATCGGTCAAGGTTCTTGTGGTGCAGATAATTGAGAAGTTGCTTTCTCTTACCAACAAGGTGAAGAAGGGTTCTTTTGGAAGAATGATCCTTCGGATTATTCTTAAGATGATCTGAAAGATCCTGGATCCGCTTGGTAAAAAGCGCAATCTGGCCTTCGGTTGAGCCAGTATTAGTGGCTGATCCTCCGTAAGTTGTGAAGATTTCTCTGGTTTTTTCTTTGGAAAGACTGGACATTAAAAATAAATTAAAAGTTACCAAATGTGATCACTAAGATCAGTTTTAGCGGGGCAAAAATAATTCTTTTTTCAAGAATAGCTACAAATAATATCCTTTCCTGTTGTTAATCAATAAAATACAAGAAAAAATGAGCCGGGCTTCAATAAAAATCCCCTGCAAATGACCTTCAGTTACAGGGGATATTTGTGGCGGAGGCAGGACTCGAACCTACGACCTTCGGGTTATGAGCCCGACGAGCTACCAACTGCTCCACTCCGCGATCTAATTGGACCGCAAAGATACAAGTTTTTGGCAAACCAACAAGGCAAATTATTATCTGCACATTTAAAGAGATGCTCAACCTACGATATGCAGAAGTAGTGCGGTCGACTAAAAAGACTTTTTTAATAATCCACATCAGGCACCTAATCATTAAAGAAATGAAGACAAAATATGCGTTTATTTTTCTTATGAATTGAGCGTGAATGAAATGCCTGATAAGAGATTCAATTCGCATAATAATGATCGAGCTGTAAATGCTAAAATTAAGCTAAATCATAAATAGCAATGCAACCATGCTCAATCATTGCCTGTTCACTTATTGCAATATTAATTTCGATTTGTATAAAGAAATAAAGCATGGCTCAAAAACTTGAAAAAATATACCTCGGCGGAGGATGCTTTTGGTGCACAGAAGCGGTTTTTCAATCTCTTTTAGGTGTCGAAAGTGTCGTATCGGGTTACACTGGCGGCACCATTAAAAATCCAAGTTACCGTGAGGTCTGCATGGGAACAACGGGTCATGCAGAAGTAATTGAAGTAAGTTATGATCCCCTGGTTATTGATGTCAAAACAATTCTCGAAGTATTCTGGACCACACATGATCCGACTACGCTCAACCGCCAGGGAGCAGACAAAGGAACACAATACAGGTCTGCCATTTTTTGCACCAGCACTTCCCAATTCCAGATTGCTGATGAGATGAAAAAAACATTTGCATCCCATATATGGGACAACCCCATCGTTACTGAGATTGCAATGATTGATGTATTTTATCCTGCAGAGGAATATCACCAGAACTATTTCAATCAAAATGGGGAAGCAGCATACTGTCAGATTATTATCAATCCCAAACTTCAAAAGTTCAAAAAACAATATTCAGCATTATTAAAGCCGATCAAATGAGAAACAAAGATGAATTTCGTATACTTCTTCCGGAAGAAGAAAAGATCATTGTGTATAAAGGCACAGAGTACCCTTTTACCGGAAAGTATGTAGACCATTTTGAAAAAGGAGTGTATGTATGTCGCCGATGTGAAGCCCCACTCTATCGTTCTGAAGATAAATTCCATTCAGGCTGCGGCTGGCCCAGTTTTGATGATGAAATTGACGGGGCCATTAGCTATGTTCCGGATCCTGATGGTAGACGAACTGAAATAATTTGCTCAAACTGCAAAGGCCATCTTGGACATGTTTTTGAAGGTGAACGATTTACTCCAAAAAATGTGCGACACTGTGTCAATTCAGCTTCCCTGGATTTTCAATCTGAGTGAGTTCGATTGGGATATTCTTGGTCAACCAAAATTTCTGAATGTCATCTAATTTAGCCTGAATCATTCTGGATGTATTTTCACAATTTTCTTTGGCATTGTTACATTTGAATGGATCAAAAAAATGAAGTCGGACTTCAGTTTTCCATTTTGAAAAAGTTACATAGAACTGAACCAGCAAATGTTCATTAAACCAGAAGTCACGGCGGGGATTCATATATTCCATAGCAATCGGGACCACTTGACAATTGCTTTCCGCACAAGCTTCAAATCCCCCTTTGCGAAAAGGCAAAATCTGCCGTTGAATACTTATGGTACCTTCCGGGAAAAGGACTACCGAATGTCCGAAAGTTAGCGACTGAGCGATAGCCTTTCGTGTTGCTGAACGACTATCCTTGTCCGTTCTGTCAACATAAACCACACCGGAGAGCTCTGCCCCTTTGTTGATGACAGGATAGTTGCGCACTTCAGCTTTACTGACCGCATATCCATTGCGAATAAAGGAAAACAAAATTACCGGATCAATCAGTGATCGGTGATTGCTGACAAATAGTGATGCTGAATTTACAGCCGGAAATTCATTGTGAATAATTTTTATTCCAAGTACATGCAGTGCAAACTTACACCACCAGGTTCGAATCACAAATGCTTTTTCCTGATCCAGAAGTTTAAAAAATTTCAATATAATGCCCAGCACAACCGTTATCAACATGCTGAGGGTGATCACGACCAGTCTAAATGTTGCAAGGAATATTCCTGCTACCGATTTCATTATTCCGTTAGTTAAGCAAGCTGTAAGCTTTGCTTACTTCAGTGACTGGCAATTTGCAGACTTTATTGCGGCAAACGTAAATCACCGTCCGGTCTCCTTGTAGTTTGTCCTTGAGTAATTCCAATGAACCTTCACTTGTTCCACCCAGAAGAATACACTGTGGCGTGCAACGCTTTACCCATTCGTCCCGAAGTTCTGATGCTTTGGGGCCAACAATGGCTACTTCGTAAGGCGGCCGGAGAAAGCTGCCATAAATTCGAAGCCAGTTATTGTAGTATTCCGGATTGCGCGAAATAAAGTGCTCCATCACATTGATGACCATGCCCTTGCTTCTGTTAACATAGGACGAATTGTAAAAATACAATCCAAGTCGATGCAATACATCTGCCATAACTGAATTGGCAGATGGAATGACCTGGTCTTCAAAGTCAACACTACGGGTGATTAGTTGATTGTCCTGAGAAGAATTAAAATAAAAAAATAATTTATCAGAGGAACTAAAATTATTAATCACGTATTGACACATCTGATTAGCTTCCTGAAGATAACTTTCATCAAATGTCAATTCATAGAGTCTTATCCATGCATCTATAGTCAGTGCATAGTCCTCCAGAAATCCATTTACAGAAGCTTTTGAATCTTTAAATGTACGGAACAAAGAATGATCCTGCTTCAAAATATTTTTACGCATAAAAGATGCGGCTGTAATGGCCTGTTTGAGATATTCAGGACGTTGCAACGCTGCTGAAGCATCTGCCAATGCACGAATCATAAGTGCATTCCAGGCTGTGAGCATTTTATCATCAAGACCCGGTTTTTTGCGAATTGATCTGTATTGCAACAATTCTTCTGCTGCCTTTTGAAGATTCGATTTTATATATTCTACGGGAAGTTTCAGTTTTGAAGCGAGCTGGTCGTCTGTTGTAGTACGATAAAGCACATTCAGTCCTTTCTCCCAATTGCCTGTCGATGTGATATTGTATGCAAGCGTAAAAAGCTCTCGATGCGAAGGATCTTTAATAGCATTGTTAATCTCCGATTGGGTAAATACATAAAATTTACCTTCTTCTCCATCTGAATCAGCATCCAGTGAGCAATAAAAATATCCGGAAGGATTTGAAAGATTCCTGTTTACGAAGTCAACGGTCCTTTCAACAACTTCACGGTACCTGTTCTGTCCGCTGACCTGATAAGCCTGACTATAAAGACTGATAAGTTGAGCGTTATCATACAGCATTTTTTCAAAATGAGGAACTCTCCAAAATGGATCTGTCGAGTAACGCGCAAACCCGCCGTCAAGGGCATCATTAATTCCGCCGTACATCAATTTATCCAGATAGTTAGGCAGATACTTTTGTGCCATCAGATCATTAAAAACAACCTGATTGTCAAATAAAGTCCTGTGTAATGATGGAAGTGGAAATTTAATATTTGCTTTTTTACCACCGTATACCAGATCCAATTGAGAGAACATCTGATTGATCCTATCCTTATAGGTTTTCTGACTAAACTGGGTATCCTGGCTTGTTGCAAACCTTGAATAATCCACTGCAAGGTGGTTATGGATATTATTGGCCATTTTTTCAAGTTCATTTGGATCCTCGTGATATAGATCTACAAATTCCTTCAGCAGTCCCATCCATTGATCGCGTGTGAGGTAGGTGCCAACCCAGAATGGCCTTCCATCTGACATGGCCAGAACATTGAGTGGCCATCCGCACATACCGTTTGCATTTGCAATTTGACAGGCATTCATATAGACCTGGTCAACATCCGGACGCTCTTCGCGGTCCACCTTGATGGACACAAAATGCCTGTTCATAAAATTGCTTACGGCAGTATCACTGAATGATTCCCTTTCCATTACGTGACACCAATGGCAAGAGGAATATCCAATGCTGATGATCATTAATTTTCTTTTCTCCTTCACCATTTTAAGAACTTCATCATTCCATGGATACCAGTCAACCGGATTATGGGCATGCTGAAGCAGGTATGGTGAAGTCTCATTGACCAGATGATTGCTGCCTGTATGCAATGCTGTACTCTTTTGCCCTGGTTGGCAGCTCGTAAATAACATTGCCAGACCAATGCATAAAGCCTGTATAATCAGAATTCGATTTTGAATTTTTTCCATTGAAATACTATTGTTTTCTGAACGGTAATTTCCGTACCATTTATTTCTGATGCAATCCTTGACCACCATACGGATATGAAATAAAATATTATAAGTTAACCAAGGATATTAAATCTACACTATATTTAACCACCGAACTGTCCTGAAATCCGAAGACCTGAGACCGGTTATTTTTAGTCGCGCAAATATACGATATGAATTGGAGAACCTTCAGTGGACAGGAAATAATTGAACCTATTGCCGAAAGGGTTGAACACGTGATTCAATCTGAAATAGCCTCCGGATACCGTCTCAAAGTATGTATAGGAACCGATTCGCGGGTTATTGGCCATGGCATTGATTTTGCGACGGTGATCGTTTTTCTTCGCGAAGGTCAGGGAGGATTTATGTTTGTCAACAACAGCCATGAAGAAAAGGAGATGAGCCTCAATCAGCGCATGATCACTGAAGTTGCCAAATCGATACAAATTGCATTTGAACTGTGCGGCAAAATTGAACATTACAACATTCCACTGGAAGTTCATGCTGACATCAATACAGATCCTGGTTTCAAATCCAATGCCGCACTAAAGGAAGCGATGGGCTATATCTTAAGTATGGGATTTATTTTTAAGGCAAAGCCCAAAGCTTTTGCCAGCAGTTACTGTGCTGATAAAATGATCTGATTTATGATTTTTTCAATAACCTGAAAATCTCCGGCTGAGCAATATCTCCTCCTGTAATCCGGACAAAGTAAACCCCATGTTCAAGCTGTTCCAGATTGATACTCTGCTGAGAAGTGGCTCCTTTGAACTGATAAATTTTTTCGAAAACCAGATAACCATTCAGGTTCATTATTTCGAGCTGGTAGGTTGCCGGTGCATTTCCTGAAGGAAATTGCACAAAGACTACATCCACGGCCGGATTGGGAAAAACATCAATCGGATGTTCCAGACGAATGCCACCAGCTTTAACCGAGATCACTTTTGAATATGTAAAAGTATTATCCCTTTCTACCATTTTAAGCCGGTAGTAATTGATGGGATCCGGGGTCTCATCTCTGTAAGCCATATAATGTACATTATTCTCTTTTCCGGGTTCAAGATTGAATTGCTGCATTTCAGCAAATGATGAAGTATTTTCTGCTCTTCTTTCCAATGTATAGTGCGAAAATTTTTCATCTCCTATCCCCGACCAGGATAAATAATTAATGCCGTCTTTAGAGTAACCTTCAAAACTCAAGAGGTCGAGTGGCAGGATGAGTCCACAAACAACGAGCGTACCATCGCCATTCGGTCCACCTGTTGTAGCTTTTATTGGATCACCTGAACATGCCGGATTCTTCCAAGCACCGGTGGTTCCATCACCAGTTACCGTGACCACCCCACGAAGCAAAGTTGCCGAGCCACAGGTGAATTTGGCAACAAAACAAAAAGGTGAAAGTGATGGAAAAGTCGCATTTGGTGTACCAAGACCATTGTCTCCGTAGTTTGTCTTTGGGTTGCCATCTCCATCATCCACAAAATAACCAATTCCTGGCAAATCCAATTGCCTGGCTTTTAGGCTGTCAACCCATATCCATGTTCTGGAACCATGCTGGGTTGGCTGTGCACCTGTTAAACCCTGGGTGATAATTACACCCGGTTGAATGTCAGCCCAACTTACAAATATACCGTGTACCCAGTTGGTGGATTTTTCAAAAAAACCATTTAGCGTCAGACAAAATCCAAACTCAATGGAACCAGTGGCGGGATCGGCATAGGTACCTGTTCCACCAGTTGAAGTCACATAATTCATATTGACTACGGCATTGGTGCATTGACCTAAAAGAATATTACGATGTTGCCCGAACAACAGCATTGCCCCTATCACCAACCTGGTATAATTCATAATTATTTGATTATTAATTACTTATAAAATCTACAGACCCATGTTATTACGTCCTACTTGTCAAATTCAAAAAACATGCCAAAAATTCTTAATATGATTATATACACCACCCCACAAAGTTAAATTAAAAGCAACAATAATCACACTAAAGCGCTGATATTCAACATATTATAATATTTTATCATATCCTGTTTTTGGCGTTGTACGACTTGAATTAAATGTCTAAATACACGATAAATACTTCACATTAAATGCTAGCACAACCCTTGATACCCAAGCGAATCAAATCAGTGATTACTTTTGGGTTTTAAAATAAAATGACGGAGTCAATACAAATATTTATCACAGGAGGAACTTTTGATAAGGAGTATAATTTTGTCAACGGTCAATTGTTTTTTAAAGACTCTCATTTGCCAGAAATGCTTGAAAGAGGAAGATGCTCTCTGGACATTGACATTAAAACGTTGATGATGGTCGACAGTCTTGAGATGACTGAAGAGGACCGGGAGATCATCATTCACAATTGCCATAAAACAAAATCCCGGCATATCCTGATTACACACGGGACGGATACGATGACCCTCACTGCTTCTGCACTCGCAAAAGAAAATATTGAAGGCAAAACCATTGTGCTTACTGGTGCCATGATCCCGTATGCATTTGGAAATTCGTCCGACGGATTTTTCAACCTCGGAAGTGCCCTTGCCTTTGTGCAGATGCTCGAACCAGGAGTCTATATTGTCATGAATGGAAGAAATTTTCCATGGAATGGTGTTGAAAAAAATACCAAAACAGGATACTTCGAAGAGAAACAGATCAACCTATAAAAGTCTAGGCTTTGGGGCCAGTGCTATTACCATCAGCATTACCCGAAGTACCGGTTGCCTTTTTCCGTCCTTTCATTTTAGAAGCTACATCCATTGCTTTTGCCGCATTGACCACCCCACCCGTAACAGAAATTTCCTTCAAAGATTTTCTATTTGACTGATTGGGGACATTCATTTGTCCGGGCACTTCTGTTACAGAGTTCAACAGGACCTTCCGAACCTGGCTAGCGGTCAGTTGCGGGTAATACGATCTGATCAATGCAGCCACACCAGCAACAACCGGACTCGCCATTGAGGTACCTTGCAAGAATCTGTATTCATTGTTTGGTATCGTACTATAAATCTGAACACCCGGAGAAAAGAGATCAACTCCTTTCTTTCCATAGTTGGAAAAATCAGCAACAATATTCGGTGTCTCAAAGGGCGTTGAAGCACCAACTTCAACCCAGTTGGCAGCTTTATTGCTGTGGAGGAATCTTTTTTTCAGGTAATATTTATTCGGAAAATTGGCAGTCTGATCGTTGTCGGCACCACTATTACCCGCGGCATGAACAAGTAGAACATCCCTGGAGGCTGCATACCTTACTGCTTCATCGACAAGATCTTTATTAGGAGAGAAACCTTTTCCAAAACTCATATTGATCACGGATGCACCATTATCTACCGCGTAACGAATCGCATTTGCGACATCTTTATCCCTTTCATCGCCATTGGGAACACAACGAACAGACATAATTTTAACATTTGTGGCTATTCCATCCATGCCAATTCCATTACCCCGGACTGCCGCTATAATGCCGGCGACATGGGTACCATGCTCAGCATCCGGTCCTTCAACATCATTGTTGCCATAGTATTTTTCATTTACATTATCCGGACGATCCCCAACAATATCAGCCCTTTTATCCTCGGCGGTATTAAAAGCGTAATTCAGTTCATCCGAAAATTGTTTTTTTCCTTCTTCGATTTCTCCGACGACCAGTTTCTTCAACTGATCTACACTCCTTATTTCTTCATTGCTTTCAAGCACATTTTTAGCAACAGCGACCGCAGCCGAAAGACTTTTAGAATCCCCTTCATCGATATTATTTATGGACTCTGTGGTCAGTGGTTGGTCGCCCATTTTTGATTTGAGCATTTCCAATCCATCCAAAATAAACTTTTCAGAAAATTTGATTGCTGCAAGATTTGCTTCTGCTGCTTCCCTGCGGCTTTCTACCTGCGATTTACAGTTGAGAAACGTCTCATATTCTTTTTTATCTGCCTTGCTTAGTTTTGAAGGATCAACGTTTTCGTATTTGGGTTTAAGCTTTACGTATAGCCTGGTGACCTCATAACTATCTCCACTGACATTTCCGTTTTTGCCTCCAATAAAATTCCAGCCATGCACATCATCAATGTAACCGTTGTGATCATCATCCACACCATTTCCCGGTACTTCTCCGGGATTCGTCCACATCACAGACTTCAGGTCTTCATGTTCGGCATCCACCCCGGAGTCGATGACCGCAACAACCACGGTTTTACTTTTCTTCCCGCTCACTTTTGAAAGTGCTTGCGCAAGGGAAATTCCCTGAAACCCATCCCGGTAAGCATCCAGCTGATACCAGTTTTTGGGAGTTGAGGCAGGTTGGGCTATCGAAATTTCGACCACCATCACCAACAGACACATCAAAAACGGCTTTAGGAGACTTATTTTTTTCATTTGCAAAATTTGTCTGATGAATAAGTTCATGTTCAATTTATTTGTTGTAGTATACTCGTGAAGTATTAATAACATTGGCTTGCAAAAAAGTTGTGATGCAATGGATAATTTATTTTCAGCGTTGTTTACAACTTGAGTTACCTGGTCATTCCGAACAACAACGTAACAGTTCAATATTTTCCCAAAGACGTCAGTTAAAACGAATTTAGGCGCTTAAAATTATGCCGCGGAATTCCAATTTAGACAATTTCCTGGCTGTGTACTTAAAAAATAAAAATGAACGATCAATTGTTAGAAAGAAGAAATTCCAAATATTTTAACTTTTATTCATATATATAACTAAATAATTATATATTTGCAGATTATAATATTCATATCATTGATAATGAATAATTTAAGTTATATATGCTCAGAGCTAATTTTATTTTATTCATCTTATTGTATTCACAAATAGCCATTCCCCAGGGATTATTTGCCGGACTCGGGATGTCGGCAAGCAATTACAGCGGGGATCTTACGCGAGACAATAAAGCAATTATTCGCCAGACCAGCCCGGGGTTTGGCTTTCATGGGGGCTATATGTTAGACCGGTTTTTCGGATTCAGGATTGGATATGAGCATCTCCAAGTGAAAGCGAATGATGCAATTTCAGATGCCGAATGGCAAAAAAAAAGAAATCTTAATTTCTCCAGTATTATTCACAGCGCCGACCTAACGGCCATAGTTGAGATCATACCCCTCATTTTGCCTCAAGGTTCAAGGTTTAACCTTCAATTAACCGGGGGGTACAGTTACTTCCATTTTAACCCTCAGGGGTACTGGAATGGAACCAAAATATCGCTGCGGGATCTAGGCACTGAAGGACAGGGAATGCCCGGTTATAAACCAAAGTATAATTTACATTCAGATGCGGTTACACTTGGTGCAGGTGCCAGGTATACCCTTTCGCAACACTGGTCACTACAGGGTTTACTTTTGATGCGCAAGACCAATACCGATTACCTTGACGATTTGTCCAGCAATTATGTTGATTATAATACCCTGGAACGTCAAAACGGAACGCTGGCGGCTGCATTAGGCAATAAAATCAATGCCCCCGGCGGCAGTCAACGTGGTAATCCAGTTGATAACGACTGGTATCAAAGTGTAAGTGTACAATTGGTCTACCACCTCATGCCGCAACGCAAATCACATGAACACCTCAGTCAGAAAAAATTACTACATTGCCCTAAGTTTTAGTGCAATCACCTACTAATGCCTCAACCCATACCCCTCGAAATACTTCAAAGGTATTGGGGATACAATAACTTCAGAACAGGACAGGAAGAAGTCATTGAGCAGGTACTTGCGCACAAAGACTGCCTAGCCATTTTACCTACCGGAACGGGCAAATCCATTTGCTACCAGATTCCAGCCCTGTGTCTTGAAGGTTGTGCATTGGTGATCAGCCCATTGATCGCCTTGATGCAAGATCAGGTCACTCAGCTCAAAGAAAAAAATATTGCCGCCGCATTTATTCATTCCGGATTGCGCTTCCGTGAAACTGAAATTATCCTCCACGAAGCTGCAAACGGACGTATTAAACTACTTTATGTTTCACCTGAGCGCTTTACACAAAAATACTTTATCGAAAAGATGCGATCTCTTCGCATTAGTTTTATTGCGGTAGATGAAGCTCATTGTATTAGTCAGTGGGGGTATGATTTCAGGCCTTCCTATCTGGCTTTGGCATTAGTCATCAAGGAATTAGATTGTAGTGTGCTAGCTCTTACCGCTACTGCACCACCCGCTGTCAAAGAAGATATTATTTCCAAACTAGCATTGAACAATGCTGTTCAGCTAATTTATTCCGCTGCCAGACCTCGTCTCAGCCTGAGTGTTGCCATTTCAGAAAATAAAATTGACAAGTTGCAGCACATTTTATCCAGAATACGATCCTCAGGTCTAATCTATGTTCGAAACCGGCGCATCACGGCAGAAACGGCTGAGATGTTAAGCAATAACGGCTTCTCCTGTGACCATTATCACGCCGGACTGCCGCACGCTGAACGTCGACAGAAGTTCGAAGACTGGATGTCTGGTAAAATACAATTCATTTGCTGCACGACTGCTTTTGGTATGGGCATTGACAAGGCTGATGTGGATATTATTGTTCACCTTGATCTGCCGATGAGTCTTGAGGAATACTATCAGGAAGCAGGACGTGCAGGACGCGCTGGACAAAAGTGTTATGCTGTCCTCCTATACAATACACGTGATCTCCGCCGCATTGAAAAGACATTCGAAAGCATGTTCCCCCCGACAGAAGAAATACGTTTTGTATACAAGTGCCTGTGTATTCATCTTGACCTGGCGGACGGATCTATGATGGAATACAGTAAAGACTTCGACCTTAATGCTTTTATTCAGAAATTCCAATTAAATCCTGAGAAGACAGGTCACAGCCTGCGTATCCTGATGCAACAAGGACTGATCTATTTGAATGGTGGTGTACTCAATCCTTCCCGGATACAGATTCTAGCAGATGATGAGACACTTGAAACATATTATAACACCAAACCTGAATGTAAAATTGTGCTGCATACCATGCTTAGAATGTATGAAGGGATCCTGCAAACAGATGTAGTTATACAAGAAAAGCAAATTGCAGAAACCGCAAACATGAATATGACTAAGTTAAATGGTGTGTTGCAACAGTTGCAATGGGAAAATGTAATCTTTTATAAGGAACAGACCGAAAAGCCACAAATTCTTATCCTTGGACACCGCCAGCATAGTCAGCAAATACGGCTCGATGAAAAATGGCTCTCTCAGCGAAAGCTAGCGGTTAAGAATCAGTTACAAGCGTTGACCGGATATCTGCAATACGAAGGTTGCCGGCAACAGTACATTCTTCAATATCTTGGAGAGACGGACGCTCCTACATGTCAAATTTGTGATCACTGTCTCAGGCAAAAATCGCGTGAATTTCCACATGAACTCAAACAAAAATGGCTCGAAGAAATCTTGACAATGCTTCGATCATCAGATTCCGTTACCATCAATAAAGTCTACCAGCATTTCCCTGAGAATAAATCCCACTGGGTAGATGAGATTCTTACTGATCTTTCACATGCACATCAGATCACAAGACAGCACGATTTTATCCGTATAAAAAGGAACTGATTTTGCCAGGGCTCAACCCTCTCAGATCTCACCTCTCAATCCAAACTATTACCTTATCTGACAATCAGTTTATTTACAACTGCAGATCCATCTTTGGCTTTCATTCTGAGCAGGTAAACAGAGGGAGAGATAGTTGCCGGAACTACAATAGTTCCTGATTGCTGGTTGATTGGCCAATGTGCAATCATCTTACCCTCAGTGGTCATCAAATCTAAATCAAAAGAACCATCCACATTCAGTTGATAGTGTAATGATTCATCCCGGTTGACGATATTGGGCCAGATGTTCATTGAATGCAATACATTTTGATCCTCTGTTTCAGAAACAATGGCATCAACAACAAGGAAATCATCAAAAGCGCCTTCGAGCAAATGTCCCGGTGTGTCATCTGAAATATCTACGATCAGGCGCATGCTATCTGTAAGTGGAAGAAGATCCTTCAAATGAATGAGATCGCTGTATTCCCATTTTGGATTGTGAGTGGCAACTTCTTTACAAAAAACGACTGAAGATCCATTTGAAATTCTGAAGGTCATGCGATCATTGGGTCTTCCGTCACCGCCTGCATTGGCAAACCACGAATAGAATGAAAGTACCGGATCTTTGTAATTGGAGAGTTTCATTACAGGTGAAGTAATCGTAGATCCTCCATTATCTACATCATCAGCACTCGGGTCTGTGCCCGTGTTACCCGTTACGAAACATTCTTTGCCATAATCACCATCGATGTCTTTATCTGTTTGAAACTGTTCATTGCGGTAAACTGTACCAACAGGAACCGTTCTTGTCCAAATTCCTGAAGTTGCAGTTGAAGATTCAGTCCATCCCTGATCAAAAATAAAATCGTCCTGATACCCTCTCCGCAAACGGATTTCGATC
The DNA here is from genome assembly GCA_019694255.1 of Saprospiraceae bacterium. Classification (GTDB taxonomy): domain Bacteria; phylum Bacteroidota; class Bacteroidia; order Chitinophagales; family Saprospiraceae; genus Vicinibacter. Next base: position 2,464 of record JAIBCI010000087.1, on the reverse strand, counting down.
ACCGGAGGCTGTTTGTCAGAAGCAAATTTGACGGCTTTATGTCTATAACCCCATTTACCAACTATTATATCATAAGGCACTGTATCCTGAAAAACAAAAAGTGCGATAGACCCATCCATACCTGTTGCTGCGTTTTTCTCTCCGTTAATATTTGTGATTCTAACTCCGGCATTTTCAAGAAGCTTCCCTGAAATACTGTCACGCACCAACACCCTCGCTGTGATAGAAGGTCTTTTGGAAATCAACTGAACATCCTTGACTGTGACTTGACCATTTGTCAATACTGCAGGGATCACTTTTGTAAAATAGTCTTTATGTGAGAATTCGATATTATAAGTACCTCCAACTGCATAACCTGTTTTATAATTTCCAGCAGCATCCGTATTGTCTAAATTCTGTCTGGGAGCTATAATTTTAACAGATACGTTGTTAATGGGCAGACCTGTAATCGTATCAGTTACAAGGCCTTCAAGATAGCAGGCTCTCTGGTAATCTGGCTTGAGGATAAACAAACCGTCCTCAATATTTGAAGCGACAATCAGGCCGCTGGGTAAATAAGGGCTCACTCCCCAGGTGCCATAAAATCCTCCGGACTGGGATCCAAAGTAGGTATCATAGCTAGCAACTTCCACCAAATTATCCGGTTTGTGTGCGTCAACGATTTTAACGCCATCGGTATAGTAGGAAGTAATTATATAGCCATTAAGATATCTTGTATTGTGCGGAATTACGCCTTTGCCATCCGTGTCTTTTGGTTTGTAGACATCAAGCAATTTTACTTTTGAAAAGTCTGATATATCATAAGATGCCACATAAGCTTCTTCACGTTCATCCGTTGTAAACAGATATTTTGAATCATCTGAGATCCATGAATTATGAGTAAAAGCAAAAGGTGTTTTTATATTGACCAGCTCTTTGGGATTCGTATAATCCTTGACGTCATATATCGACAGAAAGCCCTGATAAATCTCAGATGAGTACAAGGTGTCATGTCTGACGTAATCATCGTGGCAGTATCTTTTTAATTCAGAACCAATAAATTTAGGATTCTGAGGATCGGGTTTCAAGTCAAAAAACAGAATCCCCTGCCATGGAGAACAACCATTTAGGCTTAGAATTCCTTTTTCATCAACAAAGACCGTATGACAAGATCCTAGTACAGCGGTCTGGGTGCCTGCCGTGATGTTCGGTTTCCAGAACTTGCCCGTAATCGTATCCGGAGCTTTTCTCATATCGATGATGACCAGGCCATCTGCGGCATTATCCGTTACCCCATATACAAATTCGCCGTAAGAAAATACTTCGCGCCAGGTTGTTGTTGTTCCTGTAAACCTGAATCTTTCTTTTGGCTTCGATGGATCTTCCAAACTATATAATACTACAGATGTTCGGCTTCCGAATACTGCGTACTCGGTATTATGCTTTTTATCAAAATAATGCCAGACTCCGCTGCCCCCTTCCGGTGCCGGGACATGGGCTACAAGCTTCATATTCAGGTCGCCATCCTGTGCCTTCAAGATAAAACAAGTCATGCTGAGGCTGAATATTAATAAACTGAGAAATTTCATTGGTCTAGTGATTTAAATGCAAATCTAACGCTTAAGAGGCTGATTTAACAGATTCCCCTTGAGTAATTATTCGTCCATGCTGATGAACATTGGGCTAATGGGTTAGTTATAATATTGCGCCTTTTTGGAGCATAAAAAAGCAGTTATGGAAGTTCTATCAAGAATCGAGAATGGGATTTATTTTATTACAATAAACAGGGAATCAGCTCTTAACGCATTAAACAAAAATGTAATTGATTTGCTGGATGCGGCCGTGAATGAAATTTCGGCCAAGGGGACCGCGCTGAAGGGAGTAATTCTTACAGGTGCCGGCAATAAATCATTTGTGGCCGGAGCCGACATTTCTGAATTTGAGGGATTGGATAATTCGCAAGGTGAGCACCTTTCAAGGCGCGGACAGCGCGTGTTTCAGGCATTGGAGAATTTGACAGTCCCGGTTGTTGCTGCGATTAACGGCTTTGCTCTTGGTGGTGGATGCGAGCTTGCCATGAGTTGTCACCTCAGGATCGCAGGTGAACACGCCAAATTTGGACAACCAGAAGTAAGTCTGGGATTGATTCCTGGTTATGGCGGCACGCAGCGACTTACACGTTATATTGGTAAGACCCGTGCCATGGAAATGATTCTGACCGGAGACATGATAACTTCAGCCAAAGCGCTAGAATTCGGTCTGGTGAATCAAGTTTGTGAATCAGGTAAAGAAGTTGAGAAGGCTGTTGAGCTGGTTGAGAAAATTGCTAAAAAAGGACCACAAGCTGTAGCCCATTCTATCATTGCCATTAATGATTACTATCTTAATGTTGATGGATTTATGAATGAAGCAGTTCTTTTTGGAAAATTAATGGGTGGAAGTGAATCTGCTGAAGGGATAGCAGCTTTCCTTGAGAAACGTAAGC
>JAIBCI010000026.1 GCA_019694255.1 Saprospiraceae bacterium | reverse complement strand
TATAATTTGCTCTAAGTTAAGCATTTATTACGTATTTTACAGGCCTAATTCAGAAAAAAAAATTATGGAAAAAAACGGCGACCAGGGTATCTATAAAAGTATACCTAAAAAAATTGACTACTTCATGAACACTAAAAATTGGTGGGGTCCGCTGACTTTCATTCTGATCATCAGTTTGCTGGGTGTAGGGATGATTGCGTTTCAAACCTACACGGATGCGCCGCCTATGGTGGGATTTAAAGACAGCAAAGGTCAACCAGTCTTTGATCAGAAAGTCATAGAAAGAGGGCAGGAAGTTTTTCACAAATATGCCTTAATGGAGTATGGAAGTTATTTTGGTGATGGTGCGCAGCGCGGACCCGACTTCACTGCCCAGGCGCTTCACAAGATCAATGAATTCATGAATCAGTTCTATCAAAAGGACTTTGCGGAAAAGAACGGACGAAATCCAAATGCCGCTGAAATGAGTCAGATCGCAGAGCAAGTCAGAATGGATCTGAAAAAAAATGGATATGCAGGAAATGGAACGCTGGTCCCGCTGAATGATGCGCAGGTGTATGCGCATCAGCAGTTACGCAAATTTTACACAGATATATTCATTGACCAGAATGATGGAGTGGGTTTTCCACCGAAGGATTACATCAAAGACAGAAAAGAAGTCGAAGAACTCGCTTCATTTTTTTTCTGGGGCGCATGGGTTTGTGTGACAGAACGACCCGGTTCATCCTTCAGCTATACGCACAACTGGCCCTATGATCCCAAATCAGGGAATACGCCTACTTCTCCAGTCATCGTGTGGAGCGTTCTCGGTATGCTTGCCTTTGTACTGATGTGCGGCATTGTATTGTATTACATTGGACAGTATAACCAGCTTCCCAATAAATTCTTCAAGCCATCAACCAAGGATCTTTATACTTCTGAAAGGGTGCGCAACTTTAAGCCTACCGCAACACAACGCGCAACCTATAAATTCTTTTTTATTGCCGTGCTGTTGTTTTTCCTGCAGGTCATGAGTGGACTCGTGACCATCAATGATTTTATCAACTGGCTAGGTTATATAGGCATTCATATTTCTTCATTTCCAGTAACTATTTCGCGTAGCTGGCACCTGATGCTTTCATTATACTGGATCTCCATTTGCTGGATCGCATCGTCAATTTTTATTCTTCCGATTCTTTCGAAAAAGGAAGTGCCGGGACAGCTTACACTGATCAACGTCCTTTTCTGGTCTCTGATCGTACTTGCCGGAGGTTCACTCACTGGAATGATTCTTGGACCACTTGGTCTCACTGGTAAACTGTGGTATTGGCTGGGACATCAGGGATGGGAATTTGTTGACTTCGGAAAAGTTTACCAGATATTACTCATGGGCATCTTTGGTTTGTGGCTGGTAGTGGTCTATCGCGGACTCAAGCCTGGTTTTGTCAAAGGTGATACATGGAGTCTCCCGAAGTGGATTATGTATTCCGTCATTGGTATTCCTCTTTTATTTCTTTCAGGATTTGTTGCCAGACCAGAGACCAATTTTGTAATCGCTGATTTCTGGCGCTGGATGGTGATTCACATGTGGGTTGAAGCATTCTTTGAAGTATTCATTACGGTGATTGTAAGTTACCTGATGGTACTCATGGGATTGGTCAGCCGCCAGGCCGCCATTCGCGTGGTTTATTTTGCGACCATTCTATTTTTGGGAACCGGACTATTGGGCATTTCACATAATTTTTACTGGAACGCCAAGCCGGTAGCCACCATGGCGCTTGGTAGCGTATTTTCAACATTGCAGTTTGTACCATTGATCCTGTTGACTGTTGAAGCCTGGAGGTTTAAAAACATGCCGACTTTTGTCGTGGGAGATGTAGAGCATAAAAACCTGAACAGGGATTTCGGTTTTAAGGAAGTATTTTTATTTCTTATTGCGGTCAATTTCTGGAATTTCTTTGGCGCCGGGGTGATGGGCATTATCATCAATCTGCCAATCATGAATTACTTCGAACATGGCACTTACCTCACAGTCAATCACGGGCATGCGGCGCTTATGGGTGTCTATGGAAATATTTCGCTGGCAGCACTTTTATTTGCTTCAAGATTAATACTGAAATCCAATTACTGGAATGAAAAGCGCGTCAGCATATCATTCTGGGGTATCAATGCCGGCCTGATGCTGATGGTCATGCTGGATCTGTTTCCGGCGGGATCATTCCAGTTTAAAGCTGTTGTAGAACAGGGACTGTGGTATGGAAGATCCAGTGATTTCATTGATCAGGGAATATTCCATTCACTCACCTGGTTGCGGGGAATCGGCGCATTTATTTTCTTTTTTGTCGGCGTCACGCCGCTGATGTTTTTTATTGTAAGAGGAATCGTCCATCTTAAGCCTAAGGCAACCAAAGTAGAAGAAATGGACGTTGACCTTTTTAAAACTGAAGTCATGGAAGAAAAAGTAACAAAGCAATTTATTCCTGAGACTGCCGCTGAACCAGTTTATTAAGATTAGATCACGCTTTATAATTTGGCATAAAGTGGTCAAACCAATAACCAGCCCGCATTGTTAATATTGAAAGATTTTAAAAATGAAAAGATCGTGGGCTGAGCCCTACAAAATGAAAATGGTGGAACTATTGAAGACCACCACACGCGCGCATCGGCTGAAGGCGATACAGAAAGCAGGATACAATACTTTCTTATTGCCTTCAGAAGATGTGTACATCGATTTACTGACTGATAGCGGAACCAATGCGATGAGTGATCGGCAATGGAGTGCATTCATGACCGGAGATGAAGCCTATGCAGGCAGCAAGAGTTATTATAAGATGGAGGAGACGATTCAGGAATGTTATGGATATAAATACGTTATACCGACACATCAGGGCAGAGGAGCAGAAAATATTCTCTCTCAGGTAATGATCAAGAAAGGTCAGATCGTACCCGGCAATATGTATTTTACTACCACAAGAGTTCATCAGGAACTCGCCGGTGGAAAATTTGCAGACATCATCATTGATGAAGCACATGATTCAACCAGTCTTCATCCTTTCAAGGGAAATGTAGATATTGGAAAACTGGATGCTTTGGTGAAGAAACATGGTGCTGACAAAATCGCCTATGTATCACTGGCCTCCGGTGTAAATATGGCAGGTGGGCAACCGTTCAGCATGGAAAACTTAAAAGCCCTTCGCACCTTTACAAAGAAGCATAAGATTAAGATAATTCACGACATGACCCGTGTAGGTGAAAATGCTTTTTTTATTCAGGAAAGAGAGCCTGGCTATAAGAACAAATCCATCCGCCAAATCGTGCTAGAGATCTGTAATCTGACCGATGGTGCGACCATGAGTGCCAAGAAAGATGCCTTGGTTAATATCGGAGGCTTTATGGCAACCAATGATCCAAAGGTGTATGAAGAAGCCACTAATCTTGTTGTGGTGTACGAAGGATTGCATACTTATGGTGGATTGGCAGGAAGGGATATGGAAGCGATTGCTGTTGGAATCAGGGAAAGTCTGGATGATAATCATCAGCGAGCAAGGATAGGACAGGTACATTATCTGGGCAATAAGCTCATTGAAATGGGTATTCCCATTGTATTGCCGATCGGTGGTCATGGCGTATTTCTGGATGCTAAAGCTTTTTTACCGCATCTTGATCAAGAGCAATTTCCGGCGCAGGCACTGGCTGCAGAAATTTATGTTGATTCAGGTGTCCGGAGCATGGAAAGAGGAATAGTTTCTGCCGGACGCAAACCCAATGGTGAAAACTATCACCCTCAACTGGAACTTGTCCGATTGACCATTCCGAGAAGAGTTTATACGCAGGCGCACATGGATGTTGTCGCAGAATCCGTTGAAGCTGTTTTTGAAAAAAGAGAAAAGATCAGAGGATTAAAAATGGTTTATGAACCAAAATATCTGCGATTTTTTCAGGCCCGTTTTGAGAAAGTATGATGTTTTTTCCATTGTTTGATAATTAAAGAATGAGCGTTAGCGGTCTAAATTGATTTTATGATTGAAGTTCACTAAGATCAGAGACAGTTTAAGTGTTGTTAAAACTTGTACTGACCTGATGTGCAGAATGCAATAAAGTTTATGCTTATGAATGACCACATCACAATCCCGGATTATTCTGATTGGACAGCAGATCAAATCACTTACCAGATCATGGATCAACACCATGAATATGTCCGCCGAAAAGTACCAGCTATTAATGCTTTACTGAATAAGGCGATCAAACAGATTGCCCAACCGCTTCCTGCACTTACAGAAATAAGATCCAAGTTTTACACCTTGGGTGAGGAATTGCTGGAACATCTAGATGAAGAAGAAAATGAAATATTTCCCTATATACTACAGCTGACCTCAGCACAAAAGCTAAATACAGAGATCGCATTGCCGCATTTGATCAATGCAAGCAGGCCAATCCACCGTATGGAAAATGACCATCTCAACGTTCGTCAGCAAATGGCCCGCATTCGATTGTTGTGTGCTGACTTCGATGCGCCAAGAGACGCACCGGAAGCATTTGTACGCGCATGCATCATGTTAAAGGAATTCGAAGCAGATCTACAGCTGCACATCTATTTGGAGGATAATATTCTTTTTCCGTCAATTTGTAAATTGGAAACTGAGTTGAAAAAATAGAAAAGCAGGAACGACTATTCCTGTGAGCATTTTGTAGTATCATCGTGACAATGATTACGTCATTAAATTTGACCATTCTACTGGAAATCCAAAGTTAATGTGGTCCTGGAATATGCCTGATAGGGAAATTGAGGGACAGCAAACCATTAATATTATGTGATCCGGTCGGACAGAAGATCTTAACTTAGCCTCCCCAATACGGCATAAAGGGCTTTTCGGAGGCTATGGTAGCAAGTCAAAATATCAATTCAGCACATCAAAAAGGCGCTTTTGTAGCATTTTGTCTTCTGATCAGTACGGTGGTTATTGCTGGACACCTTGAAAAAAATATCACCGCCAAGCCAGTTCGTATTGTTTCCGGAGGTCCGTGTTGCTGCGGACAATCCAAGGAATTATTTTATCCGAATCTCGATTTTGAATCTCCACCATTAGCACCTTTCGGAGGATGGATTGATTATGCTTCAGGTCAGACCTATGACGGATGGACGGTCACTTCGGGTACCATCAGTATCCATCACCCGGCGCACCTCAATCTTGGTGCTGGAAATCCTAACGGCGCCAGTCAGCACCTTGATCTTCATGGAAGCACCCCGGGGTCGGTTCTCTATGCGCTTACCGGGTTGACATCCGGTTATACTTATACCATTGAACTTTGGTATGCTATTCACAGCATAACAAGTATGGCGAATGCCAATCTTAAAATAAATGGCGGAGCTTGGCTTAATGTGAGCTGGAGTGCCAGCAATCCCGGAGATGTGATTTGGCTGAAGGCCAGCTATATGTTTGTCGCCAAAGGAACTTCAACCACGATGGAACTTATCGGATCAGGGCCTACACCTTGTTGCGGCATGCTGATTGACGACATCAGGATTTTTGAATGTCCGGGTGATCAGATGGCACCAGTTCCCTCTTTGGTGCCGGCAGATTTGCAGTTCAACTGTATTCAGGATCTGACACCTGCGGATATGATTACTTTTGAAGACAACTGTGATGCAGATCCTGTGGTAAACTTCTCTGAAAAAAGATCAGGTACTGACTGCGACCTGAGCATCACCCGAACCTGGCTTGCAACCGATGATTGCGGCAATACACGTCAACTCGTGCAGAATATCAAAATAAAGGATGAGGAAAATCCACAATTTACAAGCATTCCTGTTGATACGATTGTATACTGCAGCGCAGATGCCGGCAAAATATTTGATCAGTATATTCAACGACACGGGGGTGCCCTTGCAACGGATAATTGTAAAATCGACCGATGGGAAGTAAATTATTCACATCGCCCGAGGCCGGGATGTGATACTATTGATATTGATTTTGTGGTGTACGATGTGTGTCAGCATTCTAATTCTGCTCCTTCGGTATTCATCACTGCGGATACAGTGCCACCAAAAATGTCAGCCCCTGTCAATGTCAAATTGCCATGTGGTTATACATCACGTGATTCCCTGCACAGGTGGTTAGCGAACCACGCATTCATCAAGGTGACGGATAGTTGCGGATCAGGCATTCATTGGCAATCAGATTTTAATGGTGATTCAACGGCAAATAATATCAAGATTACATTTACTGCTACTGATGATTGCGGCAATGCAGTTTATGCAAAAGCCTCATTTGTTCAGAGTCCTGACAATGATACCACCAGAATATCAATGCCAGTCTGTCATTTGCAGAATGAATATAATGACACCGTGGTTTATCAGCGCACGGGGTGCGATAGTATCGTTATCACTCGACATATCCCGGCGCGGACAGATATTACAGAACTGTCAATACCGGTTTGTGACCCCAATATCAAAACACCGGATACGTTGTTCCTCATGAATACGGAATTGTGTGATTCACTGATCATTACAAACAGACCTTATATACCCCTTAAGACCGGTAAAGAGATCATTTATGATTGTTCGATCACTGCGGTCAGGTATGATACACTCATTTTTCAGGTTCCCCCTTGTGACAGTATTCATATTATCGAGTATTTACCCGTCGGTGAGTCCATCATTCGAAATTTTCAGACGACCTGTGACTCATCAAGGAAGGGCATTGATACCATAAGATTACATAATCAATTCGGTTGTGACAGTCTGATCATTACAACCACAACTTTTCAACCACAGCTGGTTTCGACGATTGACAGTTTTATTTGCCATTTGTCTGCCCCTTATTCGGATAGCATAAGCTTGAAAGGTCAAGTCTGCGATAGTCTGGTTATTATTCATTATCATCCATTAAGGGTAGACAGTGTCAACATTTATTCTACAACCTGTGATGCCCTCCAGGCAGGAAAATTTGTAAGGATTCTTATGAATTCAGATCAGTGCGATTCAATGGTAACAGAATACATCCGCTTTGTACCTTCAGATACCTTGCGAGAGACAATCCAAATATGCACTACTCCCGCCAAATGGAGCGACACATTGTTTTACCAAAACAGATTTGGTTGCGATTCACTGAGGATTCGTGAATATCAATATCATAGGACTGATACTACTGTGTTAAAGAGTCAGACCTGTGACAGCAGCAGGGCAGGTCACTTTGAGCAGATCCTGAAAGGAACGTTTTGTGACAGTCTGGTGATTCGCGATGTAAGTTGGCTTCGTCAGGATACCATTAGACTTACAACACAGACATGTCATATAGCGGAAGCAAGGAAGGAAATTTCGACTACCCTCCGACCGGGATTATGTGACAGTATAACTGAAATCACCTACTTGTATGTACCTTCCCGTCTAAGCGTACATGCCCGCGATGCCAGTTGTTTTCAAGTGAATGACGGAAGTATTATCATTGATCTGTTGGAGAATCTGACTGCACCCCTTCATTATTACCTGAATCACCAATTGCTTGGAGATACCAGTCAATTGAGGCATCTGGCCAAAGGAACTTATCAAGTATACATTGAAGACGCAAGAGGTTGCATTAGCGATAGTATTAACATTACTGTAGATGAACCTGATTCGCTGTATGTAACGTTAGGTGCCGACATCCTTCTGGATAAAGCACAGGAGATAGTTCTAAAGGCAAGTTCCAATGGAAATCCCACAAAATATCAGTGGACTCCGGCAGAAATTTTCGATTGCCCCCTGTGTGAGATGGTCAAAGGTCGCGTCGATTCGACTACTGTAGTACAAGTTGTTATCATGGATGAACATGGGTGCACTGCGGAAGACAGGATTACTATTAGGATACAGAAAAACACCGGTGTGTGGGTCCCGAATAGTTTTAGTCCGAATAGCGATGGAATCAATGATTATTTCACAATATATGGTGACCCGGGGGGTACCATCAGCGAATTGAGAATTTATGACCGCTGGGGTGAACTTTTATTTCAGGCAGACAACATTCCACTTAATCAGGAAAAGGCAGGCTGGTCTGGCCGAACCAGGGGAAGTGACTGTATGCCAGGCGTATATGTTTACTATGCCGTAGTTGAATTGTCGGACGGTCGTGAGCATAAGATTGCCGGGGATGTGACCCTGGTGAAGTAAGTATATGCCTGGATGATTTCAACATGTCTTAATGTCACGATACCTGCGAATTATTTTTTGAAATTAGATGCCTTCAAGGTATGTCAGTGATTTAATCTACTACGCAATAAAAAATTTTACGAGCACATCCAATATGACTTTTGTTTGATATGACAAAAGTATTTTTAGGCCGGTTTTAGAATAACAGTTACTATTTTATGAAGGTAAATCTGATAATGAAATTCAATACTAAATTCCATGGGTAATAATACCAAGAAGACTTACATAATGTTTGTTACGCTCTTCATGTTCTCGTATGAACTTATTTCCCAGAAAGCGGACACTACCTTTGCAAAGCGGGTGGACAGTCTGATAGAAGTTTCTCGCGGATATCGTTCTCATCGCGAATTTCAGCTGGCTTTGGATGTTATAGATCAGGCGAAGCAAATTTGTTTGAAAGGGAATGCCGGTAATTCTGAATCATTTGCCGATTGTTTGTTTAACACAGGTTTGGTATATTATGATGATCAGAAATTCAATGAAGCTGAAGCGTACTTCATTCAGGCTCGGGTACTTAACGAAAAATTATTTGGCAAAGAAAATTATAGGTATGCCAATTGCCTTAAAAATATATCCAATATATACTTCGATTTAGGTGAGTATGCGAAGTCTGAAGTGATGAATTTGGAAGAAAAAGAAATTCTCGAAAAAATTGGCGGCAAGGAAAATTCCAAGTATGTATCATGCATCAGCAACCTTGCTACATTGTATTCTGTAATGGGCGCTTATGAAAAGTCGGAGTCCCTGATCCTGGAAGCTATTGAAATCAGTGGCAGGGTATTTGGTAAAAAGTCTTCGGAGTACATCGATGCCTGCAATAATCTTGGGATCCTGTATTTTGATCGCGCGCGATATGAAGATGCTGAACCTCTATTTGTTGAGGTTATGAAACTCAGAGAAGAAGTGTATGGAAATCAGGACATCCGTTGCTCCGCCAGTATGAACAATCTTGGATTATTGTACGAAACCATTGGAAATTATCCTATGGCTGAGTCTATGTATCTTAGATCTCGTCATCTCATCGAGAAAAAATTGGGAAAGGATCATTCAGATTATGTTATGATCATTCAGAATCTTGCCAATTTGTATTGGCATTCGGGAGATTTTAAGCAATGTGAATCATTGAATCTTGAAGCGAAGGAAATTCTGGAGAAAACGATGGGCAAGGAACATCCTGATTATGCACTTGGTCTTGATAACCTCGGTGCGCTGTATCAGACACTCGGTATTTATAACAAAGCCGAACAACTTTATCTTCAGGCAATCAAGATTCGAGAAAAAGCATTGGGTAAGGAGCATCCTTCCTATGCTGCGGGAATCTATAGTCTTGCATCGCTTTACAGGGCGCAGGGAAATTCCGTAAAGGCAGAAAAATTATATCAGGATGCCATCAATACCATGGGTATTGTCTTTGGTAAAAAACATCCTAATTATGCATTGGGGTTGAGCAATCTGGCTTCACTGTATGCAGACCTGGGTCAGCATGAAAAAGCAGAACAATTGTTGCTGGAAGCCATAACTATTCAGGAAAAATCTTTAGGCGTATCGCATCCTGATTTTGCTTCCAGTCTGAATAGTTTGGCTGAGCTGTATTCGGTTATGAAAAGGTTGAGTGAATCAGAGAAGCTTTACCTTAGAGTTCTTACTATTCGGGGGAAAATACTCGGGAAAGAACATACAGATTATGCTAAAACACTGAAAGAACTGGCAGATGTTTATGAAAATGAAAATAAACTTGTCGAATCAGAAATGTTATTGGCAGACTATCAGAAAATAATTCAAAAAGACCTCAGAAAATCAGTTTCATTTCTTTCAGGACAAGAGTTGCAGAAGTATATCTCTTCAGAGAATGAAGGAAATTCCATTTTGAATTATTTGCACCTTCGAAGGTCAGTTCACAAGGCAGAAGGTACTTTAAGTACCTTAGCCTACAACCAATCACTTTTTAAGAAAGGTTTTTTGCAAACCGCAGCCTATATGTTGAATACAATCGCTAACCATGATCAGGATGCGCGTCTAATCAACAATAGTTTGAAGAGCTACAGGCGTTTACTGGCAAAGGAGTACTCTCTTCCTTACGCGGAGCGGGATTCAAATTTATTGGTAGAATTGGAACAAAAAGCCGATGCAGCAGAAAAGAAGTTGGCAAACCAGGTAAAAAATTATGCGGATGCAGTCCGTGAATATAGTTGGACTGATGTGCAAAAGGAATTAAAAAAAATTTCCCTGGAGGGAGATGAAAGCGCGGCAGCCATTGAATTTATGCATTATCGTGCAAAAGATATGGATGGATTGGAACGTGTATATTATTCTGCTTTAGTCGTACGCCCTGAATCATTGCAGCCAGTGCTCGTTGACTTGTGTGAAGAAAGTCAGCTTGATCGTATTATGGCTGCCAGGCGAGGCATGAAAGAGAAAACCAATTTTCTGTATGCTTCCAGAGGCGCCACACCCATTGATGATCCTGCCATGGTATCAACAGGCCTATACAGTTTGATCTGGCAACCTGTTTTTAAGGAATTGGAGGGTGTTCAAAGAATTTATTTTGCATCAACTGGTCGCTTGAATCAACTGAATATGACCGCTATTCAAATTGATAGTTTGAACGTGTTGTCAGATAAATTCAGACTCGTACAATTGGGAAGTACCCGCCAATTGGTTCAATCGAACCTATTTAAAATGACAAACCAGGAAGCCGTGTTATTTGGGGGAATAAATTATGAATTGGATACCATGGCAATGAACACTGTGGCAAATACCGAGCCGGAGAAACACAACTTTGGCACAAGGGGAGAAATAGGTTTTTCGCATACCATTTCAACACTCCGGGGAGGCCAATGGAATTATTTGGCCGGTACCGAAGAGGAGATCTACAATCTGGAACGGCTGATGAAAAAAAACAATATCAATGTCAAGTCATTTAGAAATTCTGATGCGAAGGAAGAAGTGTTTAAATCCCTCTATTTAGAGGGAATTGAGTCGCCAAGAGTCATTCATTTGGCAACCCATGGCTACTTCTTTCCAGATCAAGACCATGCAAACAATGCAAAAAACGGAATGACACAAGACAGTGTAAATCAAATTACTAATGCCAATGTAGCTTCGCCACTGTCGAAGCCCAAATTTGAAACGAGTGAAGCAATATTTAAAATTTCGGAAGATCCGATGATACGCTCAGGATTGATTTTGGCTGGCGCGAATTATGCCTGGCATACTGGTAAGCCATTTCGTGATGGGATGGAAGACGGGATACTGACGGCCTACGAGATCAGCCAGATGAATTTATCCAATACAGAACTGGTAGTACTCTCCGCTTGTGAAACGGGACTCGGTGATATACAAGGTAATGAAGGCGTTTATGGCTTGCAGCGTGCCTTTAAAATCGCCGGCGTCAAGTATATCATCATGAGTCTTTGGCAGGTACCGGATAAGCAGACAAGTATGTTGATGACTACATTTTATAAAAAGTGGTTGGAAGATAAGATGTCGATTCCGGATGCATTTTATGCCGCACAAAAAGAATTAAGGGAGCAAGGCTTTGATCCATATCAGTGGGCTGGGTTTGTGTTGGTGGAATAAAATCAAATCCATTTCACTCTCACTTGTTTTAATGCTTTATCTTTCTGATGTGATTTGTGTGGGTGGGATAGACTTTAGCAAGTTCTATGATAATTCAAATTGAAAATTATGAAATACAGATTTCTTTTTTTTCTCGGTTTTATTCTAAATCATCTTGTCGGGCAATCTGTTGATTCCATTGTAATCAAGCAAGTGGATAGCCTTATTCAACTATCCCGAAAGTTAACCGCTACAGGAGATTTTGAACTTGCACTGACAACGAGCAATACGGCAGAAACCATGGCTTTCAATAGTTTGGGCGGGGAGTCATCAAGTTATATTAACTGCTGTGTGAACCATGCCAGGGTTTTGTATTTTAGTAAAGAACTATCCGGATCAATTGCATGGTACGAGAAAGCAAAAAGTATCCGTGAAAAAGTAGATGGAAAAAACACCCCGGATTACGCTGGTATTCTGGCTGCGCTGGCCATCTCCTATGAAGATATAGGAAATCTTGAAAAAGCTGAAGCAAATTATGTTGAAGCGCTGGAAATAAGAAAAAATACACTGGGACATGATAATCCACGCTATGCCTCCAGTCTGAACAATCTGGCACTATTTTATGTAAAAATGGGGAGATACAGCTTAGCGGAACCACTTTATTTGGAAGCAATGTCAGTAAGGGAAAAAGTACTGGGCACCCAACACCCTGATTATCTATATGTCCTCCATAATCTTGGAAATTTGTATAAAGTTACAGATCGTTATTTGGAAGCAGAAAAGCTTTATCTCAAAGCAAAAGAGCAATATGAAAATAATCCTGCGATTCCCAGAAAAGGGTATGCCGATTGTTTGATGGATCTGGCCAACCTGTATTCAACAATGGCTGAGTATGATAAGGCAGAAAATTATTTTAGAACATCTTTGGCACTACGCGAACAAATATATGGGACTATGCATCCTGAATATGCCGCAATCCTTGACAATATGGCGGGCATGTATAGCAATAAAGGCGATTACGAAAAAGCGGAACCCTTATTTCTTGAAGCGCTAGACATACGCGAACAATTGCATTTGGACAAAGTGGCCAGCCTGCACAATCTGGGGCTGCTATATTTCTACATGGGCAACTATAAGAAGGCTATAGAATTGAATGAATCCGTAATTGCTATTAAGAAGTCGACACAAAATAATATAACTTCAGACCTGGCAATCAGTCTTAATACGCTCGCCAACCTTCATTACTACGCTTACAATGATTTTTCCTCGGCGGAAAAACACTACCTTGAAGCCCTTTCGATAATTGAGACCACATTGGGAAAAAATCATTCTGATTATGCGAGCTCATTGGAAAATTTGGCCAATTTGTATAGCGAACAGGGAAAATATTCAAGTGCAGAACAAATGTTTAAAGAGGTACTTGAAATTCGAACAAAGGAACTTGGAAGCAATCATCCTGAATATGCCAGGGGCTTGATCAATTTAGCCAATAATTATCGGCTTGAAGGTAACTTCAGTGCTGCGGATAAAAGCTTTGAAGAGGCAGGCGCTATACTGGAAAAGAAATTTGGGAGAATCCATCCCGACTTTGCATCCTACCTGAAAAATCATGGAATCCTGTATTTGCAAACGGGACGCATGGACAAAGCAGTGGCCGCTTTTCGTGAGATTGCATCCGTGAATAAGAAGCTACTTGAAAAATCGCTACACCATTTGTCAGAAAAAGAAATAAGCAATTACCTCGTCAAATTGGATGAAATTCAGAACCAGTTGTTGACGATTACACATCAATCCGACTTAGCGGATCTTATTCCTGATTGTTACGACTACTCACTTTTTAACAAAGGATTTGCCTTGAATGCATCTATTCGGATGCAAAAAATTGGCCGTTTGGATACTGTAAATGCGAGAATTTTGAGACAACTCAAATCAAATGGCATGCAGTTGGCTAATGCCTATTCCAAGCCAATCCTAGAACGAGATAGTAACAGAATAGTCATTTTGGAAATGGAGACCAATAAGCTAGAAAAAGACCTTGCGCGATCTATAGCAGAATTTAATCCATCCATTAAGCAGGTTAGCTGGAAAGATATCGAGAGAACGCTCAGCAAAGAAGAAGCTGCAATAGAGTTTGTCCGGTACAGATCATTTTATGGTAAACAGATGGATAACATTTATTACGCGGCACTAATTGTACGCAAAGGGAGTCCAAAGCCAGAATTCATTCCTCTCTTTGAAGAAAAGCAACTTGTCATACTTTTTCAGAATTCCACCAATGCACACGAGGGTAACCATTCTGGAGCTCTTTATGCCAGTCGCGGGGCAAATCCCGTTCATTCCGACATGATTTATGATCTTTATGATTTGCTGTGGAGTCCAATGGCAAAGTACCTTCTGGATGTTAGAAAAATATATTATGCCACTTCTGGCTTGCTTTATCGCATCAACATTGATGCAATACAACTGCCCGGACAGGATGATATGCTGGCTTCTAGTTACAACTTAGTACAATTGGGCAGCACGCGGCAACTTGTCGAACCCGACCAAATGAAATTTTCATCAAACAATGCACTTCTTTTCGGTGGTTTGAAATTTGATTTCGACACGAATAAATTAGTTTTTGATTCAGTAGTTCAAAAATCAAGCACAGTTCAAGTTGTGCCCGGGATCGCAGAGCGTAATTTGACCAACCGCGGCGAGTCTTGGGGATTTCTTCCAGGGACTGCTAAAGAAGTAAATGAAATTGAAGCCCTTTTGAGAAAAGAAAGTATTGAAGTTACATGCTTACGGGAATATGCAGGAACTGAAGAAGCTTTTAAAAGTATTGGTCAAGTTGGGCAATCTCCTCGCATTCTTCATATGGCCACGCATGGCTTCTTTTTTCCTGATCCTGAACGAACGATATTCACCAGTGAAGGAGTGGTGCAAGACAGTGTGACAAAAGAGCGAACGGAGAAATCGGCTACGCCCAGGCTGAAAATGGAATTTAAAACAAATGAACACATCTTCAAAATATCCGAACATCCCATGTTACGTTCCGGATTGATCCTTGCTGGCGGTGATTATGCCTGGCATACCGGTAAGTCATTTCGTGATGGGTTGGAAGACGGGATACTAACTGCCTACGAGATCAGCCAGATGAATTTATCTAATACAGAACTGGTAGTACTCTCCGCTTGTGAAACGGGACTCGGTGATATACAAGGCAACGAAGGCGTATACGGATTGCAACGGGCCTTCAAAATCGCCGGCGTGAAATATATCATCATGAGTCTCTGGCAGGTACCGGATAAGCAGACGAGTATGTTGATGACCACATTTTATAAAAAGTGGTTGGAGGATAAAATGTCGATACCGGATGCTTTTCATGCCGCACAGAAAGAATTAAGAGAAATTGGACTAGATCCATATCAGTGGGCAGGATTTGTTCTAATAGAGTAAATATTCTTATTCATATATCGCGCTCCCACTCTGTTTCTCACTCTGTCTTCCGGGCAGGATTTGTTCTAATAGAGTAAATATTCTTATTCAAATATTCCGCTCCCACTCTGTTTCTCACTCTGTCTTCCGGGCAGGATTTGTTTTGGTGGAGTTATAATATTAAAATTTATTTCATTCTCGCTCTGTTTCTCACTCTGTCTTCCGGGCAGGATTTGTGTTGATGGACCAGATTTTAGCATGTTGGTTGATAATTAAATATGAAAATTATGAAATACAGTTAGAAGGTACTATTCTGTAACATCTTGCCGGGTAATCTGTAATTTGTTGAAATAAAGGAATTGGCATTTATCAATTGGCTAAAAACTACCAACAAGAATTTTAATTACTTTTGCACAAAAACTGCGACCCATAATTTGCAAGCATTCGGGATAGTCATGAATACGAATCCGTTTATAAAAATACTTACCCAACGAAATCAAAAAGAAATGGATGATTAACAGCGTAAAATATTTTGCTATTGGTTTTTTGATTCTCCTGCAAGCCGTTCTATTTGCCCAACAAAAAGGAGCAACTGTCATCACAAACTCCTCGAACGCGGCAACTGGGAAAAGCTATGCTGTAGTTGTAGGCATCTCCAATTACCAGGATCCAGCCATCCCCGATCTCCAATACGCAGATAAGGACGCAGAGGCCTTTGTAAGTTTTCTGCGCAGTGATGCGGGTGGCAAATTGGATGGTGATCATTTGAAAGTGCTAATCAACGAAAAGGCCACTATGGCACAATTTGCTATTGCACTGGATTGGTTGATGGAAGTAGCCAGGGAGAACGATCAAGTCTTTATATATTTTTCTGGTCATGGTGATGTCGAAAAGAAGACAATTACACAACCGGGTTATTTATTGTGTTGGGATGCTCCAAAGCAGGTTTATTTAGCGGGAGGCGCAATGGCTTTGCCCATGTTTCAGGATGTGGTAACAACAATGTCTACACTAAATAAAGCCAAAGTCATTATCATCGCAGATGCCTGTAGATCAGGAAAATTATCAGGCAACGCCGTAGGGGGTTCTCAAATTACGGGTTCTAATTTGGCCAAACAATATGCGAACGAAATAAAAATTCTTTCCTGTCAGCCTAATGAATACAGTGTTGAAGGCCCGCAATGGGGCGGTGGGCGAGGTGCATTTAGTTATCATTTGCTCGATGGACTTTACGGCATGGCGGATTACAATGCAGATCAATCAGTCAGCGTCAAAGAAATTCATAGATACCTGGAAGACAAAGTCAGCAATGAGGTGGCTCCTCAGAGCCAAAATCCGATGGTGACAGGAAGCTTAACAGAAAAACTAACGGATGTTTTTCCGGAACTGTTGTCTGCATTAAAGGAAGGAAGAAAAAATAATATGCAACTTTTTACGGCTGCCGAATCGCGGGGAATAGAAGAAGACGTTCTGGGATCGGCAGATACCAACACAATTGAAATATACGAGGCATTCAAAAAGGCTTTGAAGAAAAAACAATTTTTGTTTGCAGACCAGGGACAAGATCAAAATGATTTTGCAGATTATTATTACAAAAAGCTGGTTGCAGAACCTCAACTTGCACGATTGCATTCTGCCATGCGGCGTAATTATGCCGCGGCGCTCCAGGATGATGCTCAACAAGTGATTAATGAATGGATGAGATCCAGTGGGGATGTGTCTATGCATGCAGACGAGGTTGGCAAAAACAGGAAATTACCCATGAAGGTATTTAATGAGAAGCTGAGGTCATTTCCCCAATGTCTCGAAAGAGCTGCAGAACTTCTGGGAAGCGGGCATTACATGTTTGCAACCTTGAAAGCCCGCAGTCATTTTTTTGAAGGATACCTTTTAGCCAACGCCAACCGGAATCCAAATCATGAGCTTGGAGAGAAAGCTTTAAAAGAATTCCGCATGGCCTTGCAATGGCAGTCAAACCTACCTCTAACTTATTGGCAAATGTGTCTGGTTTTTGGGTATAACTTGCTTTCTGCAGACTCAGCCGAAGCATATGCCAAAAAAGTCATGGAATTGCAACCCACCTGGGTAATTCCCTATGTTGAAACGGCTTTATTATTTTTAGAAAAATACAAACTGCCCGACAAAGCCAGGGAGTATCTGGAAGCGGGAATTCAAATAGATTCAACTTCAAAATTTTGTTGGAATGGTATGGCCATATATCATTATTTCAAAAAGGATTATGTCAATGCTGAAAAATATTATCTCAAAGCCGTAGGGCTTGATACGACCAATGGTGTGTTTTATTCCAATCTCGGTTTGTTGTACAAAGACATGCAGCGTTTTCCAGATGCTGAAAAGTACTTTCTTAAAGCCTTGTTCTTGGATTCGACCGATGCTTCTCTCTACAGCAATCTGGGTATACTTTATCATGATATGCATCGTTATGATGATGCTGAAAAATACTACCTCAAAGGCATCAGTCTCGATCCAACTTATGCCAGGCTTTACAACAATTTGGGAATTCATTATATGAACATCAACCGATATGATCAAGTCGAAAGATATTTACGCAAAGCCATTGATCTCGATTCGACGTATTCAACGGCATTCCAAAATTTGGGAATTTATTATTTAAACACAAGCCGTTATGAAGAGGCTTATAAAAATTTGCGCGAAGCCCATGTTCTTGATTCTACAGATGCACTCATATACTTCAATCTGGGCACTCTTTGTCTTTCAACGGATCGATATGCCGATGCTGAGAAATATTTTCTCAAAGGAATTAATCTAGATTCTACAAGCACGACTGCACTGAACAATTTAGCGGCAGTTTATCATTTATTGAATCGTTATCCAGAGGCAGAAAAATATTTAATTAAAGCTATACAACTCAATCCGGCGTTCGCTTTATCTTATTATAATTTGGCAGGTGTTTTGAGTCTTCAGCATAAAATTGAAGAGGCCTATGGTCAATTGGAATTAGCAATTCAAAAAGGATTTTCAGATTACTCTTATATGCGGGAAGATGCAGATCTGCACAACTTACGGTTAGAAAAAGTAAGATGGGATTCCCTGATGGAAAAGTATTTCCCAAAAGTACAAGAGCACTAATAGGAATAAAAAAAATATATATATCCTTGGCAAGTTTCGGACAAGCAGACATCGATGTTGATGACTACATCTTATAAGAAATGGTTGGAAGAAAAAATGACGATACCTGAGGCATTCCATGCTGCTCAAAAAGAATTAAGGGAGCAGGTGTTGGATCCATACCAATGGGCGGTGAGTAATATTAGCAAAATTTATTACATTCTCGCTTTGTTTCTCACTCTGTCTTCCGCGCTGGGTTTGTTTTAATAGAATAAATGGATTAGTAAAAATAATTCGTTCTCACTCTGTTTTTCACTCTGTCTTTGGTGCGGGGTTTGTTTTAATAGAATAAATGGATTAGTAAAAATAATTCGCTCCCACTCTGTTTTTCACTCTGTCTTTCGTGCGGGGTTTGTTTTAATAGAATAAATGGATTAGTAAAAATAATTCGCTCCCACTCTGTTTTTCACTCTGTCTTTCGTGCGGGGTTTGTTTTAATAGAATAAATGGATTAGTAAAAATAATTCGCTCCCACTCTGTTTCTCACTCTGTCTTTCGTGCGGGGTTTGTTTTAATAGAATAAATGGATTAGTAAAATTAATTAGCTCTCACTCTGTTTCTCACTCTGTCTTTCGTGCGGGATTTGTTCTAATAGAGTAAATATTCTTATTCATATTTCCCGCTCCCACTCTGTTTCTCACTCTGTCTTTCGGGCTGGGTTTTTTTTGATAGAGTAATATTATTATAATTTATTATATTCTTGCGCTGTTTCTCACTCCATCCCCTGGGGGGGGGTGTTTTAATAGAATAAATGGATTAGTAAAAATAATTCGTTCCCGCTCTGTTTCTCACTCTGTCTTTCGTGCAGGGTTTGTTTCAGTTGAGTAAGTATCACCCACTCCCTTTCCCTCTCATTCTCATTCTCATTCTGTCCTCCGGTTTATGTTGGTGTTTATTGAATTGCCAAAGTGAAAATTGCTTACCCCATAAAGTACTTACAGCCAAAAATTAATACAGGTATAAAGTATTTGTAGTGTAATGCCGACTATTTTAAGAATTATTATGAATGAATGACATGTTTGAAGGAAAAAGATCTTGTATTATTTATAAATTTGAATTACTTTTATTGCAAAATATGATTTGCTTCTAAAACTCTTTTTTAAAGGTCTTAAGTGAATGGCTTACTGATATGGCAGCAGTGTTTTTAAATTTTGGTATATATTTTATTAAAAAAAGGAGAATTCCACTTGCCTGGGTTTATGCCATAGGGATCTTGAAAATTACAGCGATTACTTTTTTACCAATGTCACTTAATGCACAAGCTAAGGACACAGTTCGCATTGATAAAATGGTAGACAGTCTGGAGAGTGCCTGGAATTCTTTGTTGTCCAAAGGAAAATATGCTGAGATCATGCCCTTTTTGGAATCATCCTTGTCTATGATCTCAAGTCAGGCTGGAATGGAATCAATACCCTACGCGCGGGTAATTAATTACAGGGGTGTTGTTCATTTCTACCTACAAAAGTGGTTGGAATCAGAGAAAGATTATATAGAAGCAATGGAAATTCGCAAACGTCTGCAAGGTGAATCACATAATTCAGTAGCGATGGGTATGAATAATCTGGCGTATCTCTATATGGTTACCGGCCGGTTGGATGAATCAGAAAAACTTTACAAAGAGGCGTTGTTATTGAGAGAAAAAGTAGTTGGAAAACAATCTCCGGATTATGCATGGAGTCTGACGAATCTTGGCATTCTGTATTACAATACCAGTCGCTACGAAGAAGGCGAAGTATTATTCAAACAAGCACTTGAGATCCGTTCAAAAAATCCGGGCAAACAGCATCCCTTATATGCTGGCAGCCTCAATAATCTGGCAAGTATGTACATGATCATGGGACGATACGAATCTGCAGAACCCTTATATCTTGAATCATTGCGCATCAAGGAGAAAACAAGTGGAAAGGATTCTCCGGATTACTTTAACACACTCGAAAACCTTGCAATACTTTACAACAAATTGGGAAGACATCAGGAAGCTGAAAAAATCTATCTCGAGACAAAAGCCATCAAGGAAAAAGTACTTAGGCCGGAAGATCCTGATTATGCATCTGTTTTGGTAAATCTTGGCGTGCTGTATAAGGAAATGGATAATTATCAAAGGGCAGAAGAGTTGCTTTCAAAGGCGCTTGCCCTGAAAGAAAAAATATATGGATTGACGAGCATGGAAATTGCAGAGGTATTGATCAATCTTAGTTCTTTGCACTTGAAAAATAATAACATTACCAAGGCAGATTCATTTTTGGTTCGTGCACAGGATATTATCATTCATTCAGTTGGACAGGAACATGATGATTATGCTGATTGCCTTTCCCTCAGAGCAGAGATACTTATCAGGCAAAAAGAATTTCAACTTGCGGAAAAATGCCTGATTGAAGCCAAAAGCATACTGGCCAGCAGATTTGGCAAAGAACATCCCAACTACCGGTCTTTATTATTACAACTGGCTGCTTTTTATGAATCTCGTTTTCGCTACAAAGAGAGTGAGTCCCTGTTCAATGAATCTTTTATCCTGGAAAGAAAGCAATTAAAAATTGGCGCAGAGTTTTTGTCCGAATCGGAACTATCGAATTATGTTGCCAGTTTTCAAAAAGACAATGAGAGTCTTACTTCTTTTGCCATGCGAAGGGTAAATCTCAGGGAAGACCCTTCGGCACTCGTAAAAATATGCTTCGATAATGCCTTGTTTCACAAAGGATTTTTGTTGAATGCAGCCAATCAGGTAAATACTATCGCTGCAAGGGATACTGCGGCACAGCGCCTCCAATTAAAGCTTAAGTCGCTTCGGCGCCGTCTGGCGGAACAGTATGCTTTACCCGCGCGGGAAAGGGATTCGCTTCTTGTTTTAGATTTAGAAACGCGAGCCAATCGTTTAGAAAAGGATTTGGTATCAGGGATTGCCCGTATTTCTGAAGGCAAAAAGGACGTTAGTTGGATTGATGTGCAGGCGAGTCTAAAACATGGAGAGGCGGCAGTGGAATTCATGGAATACCATGTAAATGGTAGTGATTCACCCGACAGTTTATGGTATGTAGCTTTGGTATTGAAAGCGGGAGATCCTTCTCCGGTAGCGGTGTCCATGTGTGAAGGAAAAAGTCTTTCTCAACTATTATTCCAGGGATATGACCGGCGTTTGGATTATGTCAACAAGCTTTACGCATTCTCTGGCAGGGGAGCAAGTATGGTGTCTGAAAAGGAAAAGAGCCTTTCAGAGCTTATATGGAATTCCTTATCTCCCTATCTAAAAGGAATAAATACAATATATCTGACGCCTGCCGGTCTGCTTCACCTTGTAAACCTTGCGGCCATTCCATTAACTGAGACAGAAGTCCTTGCTGATCTTTATCAGGTCAGAATTTTGGGCAGTACCCGGAAGTTGGTCACCTTTGACGTTCGATCAATTCAAAAAGTGACCGCAGTCTTATATGGCGGTGTAGTATATGATGCAGACAGTACTTTTCTGGCCATGCATTATCCAAATACAAGTCAGGATCTGGCAAGCCGCGCGCAAAAGCAAGTGTCAACTACAGAGAATCTGGGACATGGAGAGGATTGGGCCTTTTTGAAGTGGACTGAAAAAGAAATCACCGGAATTGAATCTGTATTAGATAAGTCAGGATGCACTTCTAAAATTTTCAGCGGTGCTAGTGCAACGGAAGAATCATTCAAAATGATTGATGATCAGCCTGATAAGCCCACGGTGATTCATCTGGCTACGCATGGTTTCTTTTTTGCTGATCCCGGGAGCAAAGGAACTGCCCATGAACAGGAGGAACGTTCGTTTAAGATATCAGCCAATCCACTGATCCGGTCGGGTCTGATTTTAGCAGGAGCAAATCATGCCTGGAGAACCGGCCATTCAATTTCCAGTGAAGCAGAAGATGGTATTCTTACTGCTTATGAAATTAGCCAAATGGATCTTTCCGGAACGCAACTGGCAGTGTTGTCTTCATGTGAGACTGGCTTAGGAGATATTGAAGGAAGTGAGGGCGTATACGGCCTGCAACGCGCATTCAAAATTGCAGGAGTGAAGTACATTATTATGAGTCTTTGGCAGGTTCCTGACAAGCAAACAAGTATGTTGATGACCACATTTTATAAGAAGTGGATGGAAGATAAGTTGAGTATCCCAGAAGCATTTCATGCGGCACAAAAAGAATTACGTGACATTGGCCTGGATCCATATCAATGGGCAGGATTTGTTCTAATTGAGTAAATATTCTTATTCATATATCCCGCTCCCGCTCTGTTTCTCACTCTGTGTTTCGGGCAGGATTTGTTCTAATTGAGTAAATATTCTTAATCATATATCCCGCTCCCGCTCTGTTTCTCACTCTGTGTTTCGGGCAGGATTTGTTCTAATTGAGTAAATATTCTTATTCATATATCCCGCTCCCGCTCTGTTTCTCACTCTGTGTTTCGGGCAGGATTTGTTCTAATTGAGTAAATATTCTTAATCATATATCCCGCT
>JAIBCI010000111.1 GCA_019694255.1 Saprospiraceae bacterium | reverse complement strand
TATAAAAATTCCTATTTCAATTGCCTAAAAATTAATTCTTGTTAGGCGCAACCTTAGATTAAGGCTGCAACAACCAAGGCGACTAATTTTTATTTACTTCTTCAAATTCTACATCGGTAACATTCTCTGTAGAACCTGAATTCCCTTGATTTCCCTGAGGTCCTCCAGTACTCTCGGCTGACTGAGATGCATTATACATATCTTGTGAGGCAGCCATCCAGGCGGCATTAAGAGCCTCAATTCCCTTGCTAATTCCATCCAGATCCTGACTCTGATGAGCACTCTTGAGACTATTCAGGTGCGATTCAATTACATTTTTTTTCTCGGCAGGAATCTTCTCACCAAATTCCTTTAATTGCTTTTCTGTTTGGAATATCAAAGAATCTGCTTCATTTAATTTGTCAACACGTTCTCTGGCAGCTTTGTCCGCATCAGCATTGGCTGCCGCTTCATTTTTCATCCTTTCAATCTCATCCTTGGACAATCCGGTTGAAGCTTCTATTCGGACATTTTGCTTTTTGCCTGTGCCTTTATCCAGCGCACTAACGTTTAATATTCCGTTTGCATCAATATCAAATGTAACTTCAACCTGCGGAACGCCACGTGGCGCAGGAGGAATACCATCAAGTATAAATCTGCCGACAGATCGATTATCTTTTGCCATTGGCCTCTCGCCTTGAAGAATATGTATTTCAACAGATGGCTGTTGATCAGCAGCTGTCGAGTATATTTTTGACTTTTTGGTAGGTATTGTTGAGTTAGCTTCAATGACTACATCATATACTCCACCCATAGTTTCAATTCCCATCGAAAGTGGTGTCACATCCAACAGCAATACATCTTTAACTTCTCCGGTAAGAACACCTCCCTGAATGGCGGCACCAATTGCGACAACTTCATCTGGATTCACACCCTTGTTAGGTTTTTTTCCAAAAAATTCTTCAACAACCTGCTGGATTTTTGGGATACGTGTTGAGCCACCAACAAGAATGACTTCATCGATTTCATTCTTTGATATTCCGGCGTCCTTTAAGGCAGCCTCACAAGGACGTAGTGTAGCCTGCACCAATTTATCTGCAAGTTGTTCAAACTTTGATCTTGTGACTTTAAGAACCAGGTGTTTTGGAACCCCATCGACAGCGGTGATGTAAGGCAGGTTGATCTCTGTTTCGTTAGAGGACGACAGTTCAATCTTTGCTTTTTCGGAAGCTTCCTTAAGTCTCTGAAGCGCCATAGGATCTTTGCGCAGGTCAATATTCTCCTGAGACTTAAAGTGATCTGCAAGGTGATCAATGAGTACCTGATCAAAATCGTCACCACCCAAATGTGTATCTCCATTGGTTGATTTGACTTCAAAAACACCATCACCTAACTCCAGGATTGAAATGTCAAAAGTTCCACCCCCCAGGTCAAATACAGCAATCGTACTGTCCTTGTGCTTTTTATCCAACCCATAGGCCAGTGCAGCGGCTGTTGGTTCATTGATTATTCTCTTGACCGAGAGACCTGCAATTTCTCCGGCCTCCTTGGTAGCCTGGCGCTGCGAATCATTGAAATAAGCCGGAACTGTAATTACAGCTTCAGTTACCTCATGCCCAAGAAAGTCCTCAGCGGTCTTTTTCATTTTCTGAAGGACCATGGCAGATATTTCCTGAGGGGTATACATCCTTCCGTTGATGTCTACACGGCAGGTATTATTGTCTCCTTTTTTGACACTATAAGGCACGCGAGATACCTCATTCGAAGCTTCGTCAAAACGATGCCCCATGAATCTTTTGATGGAGTACACCGTATTTTTAGGATTTGTAATGGCTTGCCTTTTGGCAGGATCCCCCACTTTGATTTCGCCATTGTTAAGAAATGCTACAATTGAAGGCGTCGTTCTTCTGCCTTCATCATTCGCAATAACAGAAGGTTCATTTCCCTCCATTACCGCAACGCAAGAATTGGTTGTTCCTAAGTCTATTCCTATAATTTTTCCCATATGATTAATTATAAATTATAAAAATGTCATATCAATCCTTGTGCCATTGGCAAATACATGACATTTCTGCATTCGAATCGCCTAAACCTTGTCAAAAAGTCTAAAAAGCAGGACTTTAGACTGACATATTGTCTAAAACTATTTGAAATTGAGGGCTCTTGTTAAGCTCGAGGTGTCAATGGCACCCCTGGTTTCGGCTGAAATTCCGTAAGTTCCGGTGAGTGAGTGGATTGAACTGAAAATACCAAAACCCTCTGATAGATTGGAATATCGTGGTATTTCCTGAGATGCCGTAATTCCCAGATTGGCATTTACCAGCAGATTAAATGATTTTATTTCCGAACCTCCGGCTTTTACAAAAAGACTCACCGAATTAAGTGTCCTTTGATACTTGATTGCAGCCTCAAGGTTGACGTTCAGAAAACGGTAGAATTCATCATTATAGACTGTGACACTATTCTTAAAGTCGCTTGCAAGAAGATTCCAGGTTAGTTTTTTATTCGTCGTCAGACCGGTCTCGGCATTGAACTCGTCGATATCGAAGACAATGTCGAAATTAAACAACCCTGCTTCACCGCTCTTTGTCCATGAAAAAACCTGCGCCTGGCCTGGATTGAAAGATAGTACCCTGATATCGCTCTTGGGTGTTGTAAAACTAAAATCCCGGATCAGTTTAATTCTGCTCTTGACCAGAGGCAGGTTATCGCCCCGGTCAATAATCAACATGATACTGTCTCCACTGCCAAATCCAATATTTTTAGTGAGAATCTTGTACATATAGTTGGGCACTTGAGCAAAAGGCCCGGCGCTGCGTTGATATCCGTCCAGTGATACATCTCTCTTCTCAAGGGTATATTCTTTACCGGTACTGATATTTCTCAATTTGACTATTGCATTAGCATAATAGACTGAATCGACTCTCTTTGCCAAATCAACCGCGGGAATATTCTCATCAACAAAAAGCCGTTCCACCCTGATATATTGGGCCGAATCCGTTCTGTTAATAAATCCATAGACCACCGGAATATCACGACGAGGCTCCGTCAGCTGAAAATCTTCTGAACAGCTGTTCCAAACAACAGATACTAATGCTAATCCAATTATAGTATAGACTATTCCACTCCTCATATCGCAAAGGTATTAATAGATCCCAAGAAGAACGAATATTAGGATAATATAACCTCAGGATGAGATGATTATCCTAATTTTACGCGATGTCAGTACAAAAGGAATTAAAGAAAATAACCACACGCACTCTCCTGGATATGAAACAGCGGGGGGAGAAAATTGCTATGCTGACTGCCTATGATTTTACATTTGCCAGTATCCTGGATGAGGCTGGCATCGATGTTTTGCTGGTTGGGGATTCCGCAAGCAACGTAATGGCAGGCCATGAAACCACTCTTCCGATTACGCTCGATCAGATGATCTATCATGCCCAATCAGTGGTCAGGGGGATAAACCATTGTCTTGTTGTAGTTGATCTACCGTTTGGCTCTTACCAGGGAAATTCCAAGCGCGCATTGGAGTCTTCAATCCGGATCATGAAGGAAAGTGGCGCACATGCGGTCAAGCTGGAAGGAGGTTCTGAAGTCTCCGAATCGGTCAGAAGAATAACTTCAGCAGGCATTCCTGTGATGGGACACCTCGGACTGACACCACAGTCCATTTATAAGTTTGGCACTTATACAGTAAGGGCCAAGGATGATGATGAAGCTGAGAAATTACGAATTGATGCAAGAAAACTTGAGCAAGCCGGATGTTTTGCGATCGTGCTCGAAAAAATACCGGCAAAACTTGCTATGGAAGTCAGCCAATCCCTGGAGATCCCCACGATTGGAATTGGGGCCGGTTCTGGTGTTGATGGACAGGTACTTGTAACCCATGATTTTCTCGGGTTAAACAAAGAATTTTCTCCACGTTTTCTGCGAAGATACCTCAACCTTCATGACCAGATTCTTGAAGCAACCCGCAAATATTCGGGTGATGTCAAATCGCTTGATTTTCCAAACGAGAAAGAGCAATATTGATGAACAATAAAAAATGGTATGCTCCCCTACTTGGAGCCGCTGCTATTATTTCGATCATCGCTTGTGGATTCGCATATTTAGGTGCATTTGCCAATAATATCAACCCCGCCAATAAGTCCTATGAATTATTCATCCCACGCGGAAGCAAAGTGAGCATTGTTTTTGATTCCCTTAAATCCAAACACATACTAATCAATCAAACAAGTTTCATTGCGGCCTGTCGCCTGATGGGATTCAACGATGAACAGATTAAGGAAGGTCATTATGTGCTAAAGGCAGGTATGAGTAATTACAAGCTGATTACCAAGCTTCGTTCCGGAGCCCAGGATGCCATTCGGGTTACGATCAACAACGTACGAGACATTGAGGAGTTGAGTGGCAAAATGAGCAGGTATCTTGCATTGGATTCATTGAGCCTGGTAACCTATCTAACGGACAGTACAGTATACCAGAAACAGGGATACACGCGTGAGAATTTTCTCTCATTGTTTATTCCAAATACCTATGATATGTACTGGAACATCAGTCCGGAGAAATTTGTGCAAAAAATGATCCGTGAAAATGAAAAATTTTGGAACGAAAATGACCGTCTAAGTAAAGCAAATGCAATTCCGCTAAAACCCGCAGATGTCTACACATTGGCATCCATTGTTGAGAAGGAGTCCAACTTTGAACAAGAACGCCCAACCATAGCAGGCGTCTACCTAAATCGTCTCAAAATTAATATGAAACTTCAGGCTGACCCTACGGTTGTATATGCCTTGGGTGTAAGTGGACTTCAACGCGTTTTACTTGAACATTTGAGTAACCCTTCCCCTTACAACACATACCAGCATGAAGGTTTGCCTCCCGGTCCAATATATATGCCAAGTATAAACAGCATTGATGCAGTGCTCAATGCTGAGAAACACGATTATATATTCTTTTGCGCCAAAGAAGGAAGCGATGGTAGACATTCATTTGCCAGTACACTCCAGCAACACGCTCAGAATGCCAGAAGTTATCAGAAGTGGCTTAATCAATCTCATATCAGATGATATCAATAGAAGCATTTTACAATGATAAAGTCCAAATTTCAGTTGTTCAGTTTATTTTTATCGATTGCACTATCTGCCAATGCTCAAATCTGGGTTGATAAGAAATTCAGCTACGATAGCTTGCTTAATATTACATACGGTTCATCTGAAAATTTTCTGGGAAAATCCGAGTTACTTGACATGGATATTTATCTCCCGTCCTGCACTACAGGTAAATCACTTCCCAGGCCATTGATGCTTTGGATTCATGGCGGGGCTCTTCTGGCAGGCACCAAAAATGATGTCAACATTGATTATTTGTGCAAACAATTTGCAAGAAGGGGTTATGTTACAGCAACAATAAATTACCGCCTTGGCTTCGTCGGTGATACGAACACCTGGTCCTGCAATTATCCAAATTATCCATGTGTTTTTGCAGCAGATACTTCTGAATGGCACAGAGCTTTGTATCGTGCAATACAAGATGGCAAGGGAGCACTGAGATTCCTCATCAACCGGTATCAGGAATACAATATTGACACCGCCAATGTCTTTGTTGCTGGTGAAAGCGCCGGTGCATTTGTGGCTCTGGGTATAGGTTTGATGGATACAATTTTAGAGAGACCACCAGCAACCTACACACTCGCCACATTACCAAGACCAGCTACCACTACTACGGCTTGTCCTTATTTGATCAATAAACCGCTGCCTCTGACCATTCCTCGTCCAGACCTTGGAGAGATCGACGGCGAAATAGAACCCACCGCTATTCACTTTATCGTCAAGGGAATTGGCAATATGTATGGAGCCATGACATCGGATCTACTCAGATTACATAAAAGTTTATCGGTTAAACCTTCAATTTATTCTTTTCATCAGCCTTGCGATATTGTTGTACCAATAGACCGTGATAGAATATTCTGGGGGCTCTCATGGTGCATGACAAACGGCTACAATTGTTATGCCATTAAGAATACACCAATCATCTTCGGAAGCAGGACAATCAGTCAGTGGAATACCATCAACCAATATGGCTATGCCATTGAAGATCACTTTACAAATGTTAATTTTCCGTATAATTTTGTTTTTGGTAAGTCAAGTTGTTTGGATCAGGTCAATAATCCATGTCATGCATATGACAATATAGGCTTAAGAGAAAATGAACTCGCGGTTTTTTTTGCCAGGTTAAACAGTAATAAAGGATTGTGCGAAACGATTAATGTGACGACATCAGTTTTTAATGCTATTCAAATAAACCCTAATCCTGCCAATAGTCAACTCAAAATAATCGGAAACTTACAAGATAGATATTATTTCTAGATTCTCGATCTATCCGGCCGTTTAATGAAAAATGGATTTCTAAACCGCGGGGAAGAAAACAATATTGATATTGAGTTTTTGAATCCCGGTTTTTATTTCCTTCAGATCAAGCATCCAACAGTCGGGAAAAAGACTATTTCGTTTTTAAAAATTTAATTTTAGGACAGGGCCTATCAACAGATAATATTGTTGCGCTGATTCCTTGACAATTGAATTTCAGAAAAGTTACTTTGCTCTACAAGCAATTGATATAGCGTTGTAATTATGCAAGGTGAATCTACTGCTAGCGAAGCAGCGTAAATTCCCCCTTAACTTTGTCAACCCCTGTAGAATTTTCAAATTCGACTTCAGCGTAAAATGCATAAACTCCGGGCAGTGCTTTCTGACCTCTGAACAGACCGTTCCATCCATACCCTTTTGACTTATTGGCATCTGGAAAATTCTCAGCCGAATAGACCAGTTCGCCCCAGCGACTGTATATATTCAACAATCGAATATTTCTAACCCTTTTACCATATAAATTGAAAAATGCATTTTCAGAAAGTCCACTGTTCGGATTAATAGCGGTTGGCCACCATACATCCTTGATAATGCGTACGGTTATTTTAACTATTGTTGAAGTGATACATCCGTTCTGATCAACTGCTGTGATCAAAATTTCCTTGTTGGTATCCGCCTGATAAATGAGATTTATAAGCTCTGTAGAATCATAAATACTGTACCATATCGTATCCGCGTAATTACCAAATTGGTCTGGCGATCCCCCGCCAACCGTCAATAAAAGCGAGTCAATATCCACGATAGTACCCTGGTCCACCGTAACAGACTTTCCATTGATCGTCAACGGCGGAGGAGCCTGGATAATATCAGTCTTAGCCAGGATACAACCATCTTTGTCCTTCACTGTAATAGTGTAAGTTCCCTGTGGAAGGCTCCCAAAGTCCGGATTAACGCTAAATGGACCTGAATTTATGGAGTAAGTCAGATTATCCAACACCGCTCCATTTTTATCAAGAACTCTAAACACACTGATATTACCTGAGTTGTCTCCAGCACATTTAGGATTTTGTAGATTCAATTCTATTAAGCCAAGTGGATTACCATCTTCAGTCACGATAATTGTATCAAAATCTATACAACCATTTTGCGAATCCCTTACCTGCAGAACAAATTGCCCTCCTGGTGACTGGACTTTGACTGTACTTGCCGTCTGTCCGTTGATATTATTTCCAGACCACTGATACTGATCTATTGTCCCTGAGCTACCTGTAGAAGACAAGCCATTAAGTGATATTTCTTTTACCACACAACCCAGCTTGCCTATTTGAGTAATACGTGCTGTGGGAGGAGTTGTGTCGATGAGCACAGTGACGTCAACACTGTCTCTACAATTGGTCAACCTGTTTTCTACGACCAGGGTGTATTTTCCAGGACAATTAACTGTTGACTGATAAGTATTGCCGCCAGCTAAAATGCATCCGCCTTTCCAAAATGCCTGAAAATTGGCACCTTTGTCAGATTGATTTCCATCGAGAGAAACTTGTGTACGGGTACATGTCAGCTTTAGTGGCACATCAATTTTAACTTTCGGAAGATCCACCATTCTATTGACTGTAAAATTTGCATTCGCGGTACATCCGGATAATTGATCGATGACGGTTACTGTGTAATTTCCGTTTATATTGATATTGGTTGTTGAAGTCGAATCCCCGTTGCTCCATAAATATCTTAGACCCTTACCTGATCCGCTGGTTGACGCACCCGCATCCAGGATTATTTTCGTTATTGTACAAGTCAGCAAATTCTGACCATTGATTTTTGCAATCGGATATTGAAACCAGGTCACCGGCATCACTGCAGAATTTACTAAGCAACGATCATTAAAGTTCACACCAGTATTATTATCTCTGTTTCCAGCAAAAACAACGATGTAATAAGTTTTACCATAAGTCATTGATCCGGGCAAAAATGAAAAAACTCCAGTTGTATTGCTTGCAATGATGGTACCAGCCTTGGGATTTGCCGGATTTCCGTCATAAAGTATATAACGGCTTGCATCGTTTGGATCTAAAAATCCAAATGAAGGATCATAATTTACAATAGCCTGTTTATCGCTACACAGTATCAGCGGTGTTGTATCCATCTTCCCAATGCGGGTTAGACAAGCACAGATATTTATACTGTCAAGAAAATCGGTGCCGCAATTATTGGCATCTTTTATTGTCAGACTAAAATTTTTTCCATTTGGAATCCAGTCCGAGGACCAGGTATTACTATTAGCTGCAAGTACACCATTCAGGTTTTTGGTGCTGTTGTCATATTTACTTCCTACCACCCAGCTTGTACGGGTGCCGTCTTTGGCATCTACAACAACTTTATAATTTTCCGCAACGCTATCACAAATAAACTGCACGGAAGGATCAATAAATACCGGTGAATCAAAAAACTCCAGATTCACGGTATCATATCCAACACAAGTATAGTTTTTACCACTTAAAATAAATTTATAAACGCCTATTTGGCTTACGGTCAACTGACTTTTAAGATTTGTGTTATCTGCTATCTGTACTCCAGAACCGGCAGGCGAACTCAACAACGTCCATTGCGGATTTCCGAAATTAAGCGATCCGTCAAAGTTGGCTTTTAATCCACAAATCTTTCTGTCAATGCCGGCATTAGGCACAGGGTATTCTTCAAACACAATCGTCATATTGTTAGAAGCCCTGCGACATCTATCGTTAAAATCCACTATACCATCCTTGGGGCTAACATCATCTCCAACAACACGGGTAATATAAACTGGGTTAAGGGACCCAAGCTTCATTGACTTTGGATCAAAACATATTTTATCATTTTTTGAATAAAATGTATCTATTACAGTCAACGGGTTATTATAAGATCCCTTGTGCAAAATATACATCACCACATCTTCTGCCGGATCTATAATCTCAGGCACCAGATCCCTGATCAGTACACAGGTATCCATGCATGACCTTGTAATGGCAGAATCTAGAATACCTGCATTGATTGGTCCACAATTGCAATTATAGGAATCTGAAATAATCGTTGAGACACATCCATTGGCATCCTTGATCTGAATAGTATAATTATCCAGACTCTTGAGTGTATCGGAAACCCATTTATTCCCAACGACTTTTCCATTGTTTGTTGATGGCGGGGTAATGAGCATAAATGGAGGCTTGCCTGTTGTAAGATCAGCCATAACGATAAATCTTCCAACATTTCCGGTTCCCGTTCCGAGGTCTGTACACACCGGGTCAACATTTTTTATCTCCGGATCAGGATTAAATGTAATGGTTATTTCATCTTCGGCGATACATAGTCCGTTGTGATTGTCTTCATGTAAAACAAAGGTATAGTTACCATATCCGCCTCTAATGCTTACTTGAGCATTGACTGAACCAGCATTGGTAAAACTGACCGATTTATTGTTTTTCTCACGCCATGTAATCACACTACCTGTAACAGATTGGGTTCCTCTGAAAGTAAAATTGTCCGCACAAACAGAAGTGTCAATCCCTGCCTGTGGTTTAGGATTCTGGTAAAAAATAAATGGTGTTGCATAAGCGTATTTAAGGCAGCCTTTGGACAGATCAATTCCTCCTTTCCCATCCGCACGACCAAGACGTGCCCCAATATAATACTGAGTTCCAAAATTGAACAAGGCAGAATATCCAATGGCATTCCCTTTGACCAGTGCAATGATAGACCCTAATGGATCTGCAGGATTACTGTATATAAAGAATACGACGGTATCACGATTTGGACCCTGGTCCAGCACTTCAGTACTTTTGTCGTAAATGAGATTTATTTGCCCATCTTCACAAACTTCCTGCAGCTTGTTTGAAATGATTCCGATTTCATTGGAACACTGACATTCGTGAGATTGGATGTAGGTAAAGAAACAACCCTTGCTATCCTGAATGATCACGGTATCATTCAAAGTATTGGGCAACAGCCCGGAAGTATAGTCATTGTTGGCATTAAAAGATCCATTTCCTTTGATGACCTGATAAGGCGGTGTGCCGCCACTTACTCTGAAAACAATTTTATAAGACTGTTGGTCTGGTTCACAGATATAAGTTGTCGTCGATTTTTTAGGTATTTCATTAAAAGTCAGGTATGCCGTATCATACGAAGTACACCCGGCTCTGGTCTCTGTTAGCACAAAACCGAATGTACCATAATTATTAACTGAAACTGTAGGACTGGCGACAATAGTAGAAGATAACATTGCCGTTGTTCCTGAAATCTGTGTCCAGGTTCCACTACCTGTACTGAAAGTACCTTTAAGTGTTTCTGAATTGCCGCAAGTTGTTTGATCTGGTCCGGCATCTGGCTTTGGGAAAGGTTGAACATTAACTTCAATGCAGCATTCAGGACTAGGTGGACAATCGCTTTCATAGTGATAACACAATCTTCCAATGTAAGGTAAGCCTCCACCCGCATTGAAATCCCACTTCACGTCGATAGTGGACTTAGTAATCGGATTAGGTGACAATATAGTACCATTGGTAACGGTCCAGATATGCCTTACATTAGGCGGAAATATGGTGTCAGTAGAATAAGTACCTGTCTCATTATAACAGAGCATCTGGTCTCCCTTAGGACAAACCATGTTTTGTCTAAACTGGTCTTCGTTGATATTTTCACAAAATGTGAAAGTACAGCTCTTTTGTTCATTGTTTAGTATTCCCGAGATTGTGATGTCAATACAATAATCCCCTTTGCTTCCCAGCTCAATAACTTTGGAATTGCCGATTGAAGTCTTCAATGGATCACTTTTGACATACCAGTTGTAAATTGTATTTTGAGTGGCATAACCATCCACTGAACAAGTGCTGTCTGTAACCTCAGCTTCTAGCAAGATTTTACCGTTGGAGCAATATTCTTTCAGGTTTGCTCCGACATTGAGAAAAGTTACATAAAGAAGATAAGAGGAATCGCAGTGAAAATCCGCAGAAGACTTTGGTATCGTTACCAGGCGACCGTCTTCACAAGAATTAAAAGATTCGCCGGTTGTGGTGTCTTTATACTGGTCACCTTTACAGAGCAATTGATCAATTCGAACAATTGCAGGTCTCGGAATAATGACGAACAACACGGTAGAGTCAATTCCACAACAATTTTCAATGAATCGTAGTGTCCTGTTACCCGTAGTATCAATCTTTACGCCGTGCCAGTCGTATGGTGTATCTTCAGAACAAACATAAATTGTATCTCTGCGAACAGGTGCCTGCGATACTTTAATATTGGCACAAAGCGGTCCCACCTGATCACATACTGCAATTGAATTACTGTTACCTATGACAGCAGAAACACATAATACGAAATCCCCTTCGCCAGGAAAATCAATCGGCAAATCATGTGCGGTATCCTGCTTTATTACTACACCATCCAGGGTCCAGGTGTAATATGGAATACACTTTGAAGAATCTTGGATAACCTTATATTTTACGCCACATGCACCGGCACACAATTCGCGTGGCCCTTCAAGATCAATCAGTGGCTTAAGTTTAGGCGTGCTTCCGCCGGAGGTCCTTAATGTGAAATCACAAACATCTCCTGAACAACCGTCTACAAAAAGATAATAGGTTTTACACGGCTCCAGATTCCCACAAATCTGATATTTACCAGGTCCCTGACAATCTGAAAAACAGGCAATGGTATCACGGCAGCTGCAATCACCGTAGACTCCCATCTGAACGCCTGTTCCGACTACTGAACAGTTGGAAAATTCGATCGTAATACAAATATTGCCGCCATTGGTTACAAACCCCCACCAGCTTGTATTATTTGGGATTCCTCCTGTAGGACACAATGGTCGACATCCAGCATCATTGGGAATATCGGTATTCTTACAAGTATAGCCATCCACATCATCCAGTGAACAAAGTACGTTAGCTGAATCACAGGAGTTGGCAGCTGGCGGATCACACTGTCCGTTAACCCGACTGATATTGCCTGCCAACAAAAAGAAGACACTTAAAAGTTTTATGACTTTCATCGTTACTTACTACTGTTATATATTATATTTAATATAATATATTCTAAAATTGGTTACAAAATCGGTCAATTCGCCGATTTAAACAAATTTTCTTTGCCAATCTTAACGGCTATTTTAACGAACGACGGTAAGGTCACCAAATTTTCGAATAAGATTACCCACAATATCTTGACATTCAATGTAATATGAATAAACACCCGGCGCAACAGGCTTTCCTTTATAATTGCCATCCCAACCCGAACCGATGGTTCCGGGTTCAACATGATCTACTTCAAAGACACGGTTACCCCAACGGTCATAAACTACAAAATACATAATTTTTGTAATAAACTCTGTCTTGCTAACCGTAAATAAGTCATTCACATTATCCCCATTCGGACTAAAAACATTGGGAACAAAAATTTGGGAGTTGATCAAAACTTTAATTAATACATCATCACTTGCTTTGCAACCCAGGCTATCTATGATTGAGAGTAAGTACCTCGTGGTGCTATCGGGCTTTGCATTAGGAGCCCGGCAATCGCTGCAGGACAGGTTGTAATCAGGAGTCCACTCATATTGAACCACATTATTCATATTGGTAACAATTGAAAGGTCGACTGATTGCCCTAAATTAATGGTCGTATCTGATTTAATTTCAAGGTATAAAGCCGGTTTGTCATCAATCACAAACGTTGTGTCAAGGAAACATAAGTTTTGATCTGTAACCTTTAGTATATGCTGTCCGGCGGCCAAGCCAGAAAATTTTTGCGATCCAGTGCCTACACCACCATCAA
The DNA here is from genome assembly GCA_019694255.1 of Saprospiraceae bacterium. GTDB lineage: Bacteria > Bacteroidota > Bacteroidia > Chitinophagales > Saprospiraceae > Vicinibacter. The sequence continues at coordinate 52,183 of JAIBCI010000111.1, read as the reverse complement.
GGCTAAAAAGATAACTCGATTGCCCTCCCGTAATTTGCGTGATTTCCAGTTGACCATCCATAGCCCCCTTACAGGAAACATCGCTTTTGAAAAAATCAACCTGAGCTATTCCTGTCAAACTGTCGTTGACTGATACCGCAAGGTCAACAGAGCAACCGTTGGAGGTGTCCACCGCAGTCAATAGGTAGTTTCCCCTTGACAGAATTCTCACTCCATTTCTGTCAAAGTTACTAATCCTTCCGTCGGATGTAGTGCATGAAAATAGTGTATTACTATTAAAAGTAGTTTTTATTTTGATGTTGACGGTATCACGGCTACAGTTAAATGTATCGCTGATTTGATAATCAAAATAAGGATGGCTAGTATCTGCACTTACTCTGATCACGGTATCTACAGAACATCCCAGGGAATTACGAACGGTCAGTAAATAGTCACCAGGCAATCGTACAACAGGACTTTTCAACTGTGAATTAAAATTGCCAGGTCCTGTCCAAATGCATAATGTATCATTAACCAAAGAACTCATTTCTAATTGGATTGAATCCTTTTTGCAGGTTAGCAAGTCAGGATTTGTCACCGTAAACAGAGGACGTTGGGTCACGCGATTGACATTAAAGGTAGCCGAAGCACTACAGAAATTACTACAAATGACTGAAACGTGAAATGTTCCGGTGTCTTTGGTATAAGGCATATCACCATTCAGTATTTGCCCTGATGGAGTGATCCAGATCACCCGCGAGTCTGTGCAATTCTTTGAAAGTTTGAGCTGCACTGAATCCATCTGGCAGAAAATAGAATGATCAAAGACCTGAATATTGGGTGCGGTGGTATCCACCAAGATATTAAAAGCCGTATTAACGAGGCAATTGTTTCTTGAAGACCTTACTTCAACCTGATAGAGACCTCCCAAAGTTGTTTTCAAAGGATTTCCGACGAAAGTGGGGCCGTTTACTGATGACCATTTTACTATGAGACCCGTATCGTTGCTTTGCACTATAGCACTGCCACGAGGATTAAGACAATTGATCGTATCACCCGTGATTGTAAAAACAGGATAAACGGTATCTAACACAATTATTAAAGATGTATCCGCATTACAAAAATTCCTGGCGTCAATATGTAAATTATACTGGCCGGGAGTGGATATGGTTGGATTTAATATCGAAGATTTAAATCCCGCCGGTCCAGTCCACAGAAACATTCCGCTGGAATCGCTGAGTGTCAGATTGGGCTTCACATCTGTATGCGCACAGTTAATGGTATCCGGGCTCAACCTTAAAAAAGCGGGAGCAAGTGTATCATAACGCACATTGATAAATGCAACAAATTCGCAATCGTTGGTGGATGTTGCTTCAAATTTATAAATGCCACTCATTGGTTGATTCACCCGTTGAGTGTAAACGATGTTACCTCCAGGATCTGTCCACTTAAAGTTTACCAACTGATCAGAAGTAGTAAATTCAATCCATGATCCATCCTTGTTTTTGCAATTGAAGATAGAATCTGAAAAAACAATTTGTGGCCCCTTGAAGTTAGATACAACTTGTATTGTATCGTAAGAATTACAGCCATATTCATTGGTAACAGTAACTAAAAAAGTACCTGGTATGGACGTTTGGATTATGCTGTCCCGGCTTATTATGCCATTTGGAAGAATCCACTGAAATCTCAAGAATGAATCCCTGGTTGAACTAAAGATTGCTACAGTATCATTTTTGCAAGTCAGGGTATCTGTAGTCCAACTCACTTTGGTAGGGTTAAGGTGCTCTTCGACATTGACAGCATAAGTTCCGGTACATCCGTTTCGATCAGTGGCTGTAAGGATATAAAGACCTCCTTGAGTAATTTTCAATACATTTCCGTTTGTGATAGCACCTTTCGGACTTTGCCACTGATAATTAACATCGGTAGCATCTGGAAAAGCATTCAGCAATCCTGATTGTTTGATACAAGTTATTGAATCCGAAACAACTGTAACCTTACTTCTGATCGTGTCAATGACGATCATTACACTGTCAGTCGCATTACAACCATTTGATCCGGTAGCTACTGCGAGGTACAATCCAGGCTCAAACACAAGTGGAAAAGTATCTGTTGAGAATGGCAATCCATTTTTGAACCATTGAATCATATTTAAGCTTGTCCCCAGAAACGGTGTTAGCTTAACTGAAGATTTTAAGCAGTTGAGTGTATCACCTTTAATACCTGTAAGTGGTTGGGTTGTGTCTATGATAACTTCTATTGTTTTCATAGAAGTACATCCATTAGAAGATGTGACCGTGAGCTCATAAAATCCTGCCTTGTCGACACTTATGTTTTTAGCTACGCTCGCATAGCCATCGGGACCGGTCCATTCAAAACTTACTCCATCCTTTACCTGGACCCCAATTGATGCCAACTTCTTTGAACAGCTTAATGAATCACTGCTTAAAATGATAGTTGGCCGGAGTGTATCTTCCTTAACTTCTATTGAATCCAAGGCAATACATCCGTTGGGCAGGGTTACAGCAAGGTAATAAATTCCGCGTTGTCTGGCCCATGCATCCTTTACTGTTGATGAAAATCCTACTGGACCGAACCACCGATAAGAATAGTTTAAACCGGGATCTGACAACAACCGAACTTTAATTTGCACGGAATCTGTTCCGCATCCAATAATATCTGTAGTAAGCTCAAAATTTGCTCTGGCATAGTCTGCTTCTACATCAACAAATGTATCGAGGACACATTCAGCAGTATCAACAATTTGCACAAAATACCTTCCTGGCAAACTGACCAATGGATCAAATTCATTGGATATAAAACCACCAGGTCCTGCGTAATTTATCGATTTTAGTTTAGCCTGAATCGTTGGTCTAATTCTGACCAAAGTGTCTTTGCAACTCAATACCCCAACACGATAAATAAAGTCTGGTTTTTTGATGAGTGACTGCACGTTGATTGCCTTGGAAGAAGCGCAACCGTTGTCGGCATAAGCCGTCAGGGTATAAATTCCAGGTGAATAAACATATGTCTTTAGTTGATCCGAAGTGTAGCCTCCAGGACCAGTCCATTGAAAAACTGTTACTCGCTCTAATGGGGTTAGTTCAATTAAAGCTGAATCAACTGTACATGTTATAGCAGTGGAGGTCAATTCAAATTCTGGCAATCTTTTATCTTCCGTTACGGTAAAATAAATCTGATTGGAACAACCTGAGACATCACTCACCACAACCTGATATCTGCCCGTATCGCTTATAAAAACATGATCATCACTGGACAGAGTCACCAGTGAAGAATTTTTCCACGCCCAGGTTGCAGGACTTATGTTAGTCAAACCAGCAATACGAACAACTGAATCCCTGCATGTAATTGTATCTGATACGATAATGAGCTCAGGTATATTGGTTGTATTAACTACAATTACCTCGGCACTATCAATGCAATTGGCATTCCCGATGACAACTTTATAAGTGCCTTGTTGATTAACCTTCACCCGAAGAAGGTCTGTCTGATCAATAATATTGCCATTTTGCGTAAACCATCGTATGGTTGCATTGGATGGATAACTTGAGCCTGAGGCATCCAATACTACATTGGAACGCGCGCAATTAAGATCATCAGGCATAGCGATCATCGCCTGCATGCCGGTCACTTCCAGATTTAATTGAATCACAGAATCACATCCACTCTTTGAAGCCAGAATTATGCGGTAATTACCTGACTTTGTATATGAAGTCCCACCAATCCTAAAAGTGTCTTTTGAGCAGACTTTGATATCGAGTTTCGTTACGGGTATTTCCGGATTAATGATCAGGTTAATACAGTTCTTACTGAGCTCACCACATACACCGGTTTTTCCAGAAATTAAATTATTTCTAAATTCATTAAATCTTTGGTCACCCTTGACTGGCAGCTTAAGGCTATCCTGTAAAAGATAGGATACACCACAAATTGTATATTGACCAGATGGTAGTGTTCGCAGGTCCAGGTCCGGTAATATATCGATAACTACATCAGAAGAGGTCACAAAATACCGATAACCATATTCTGCCGGATCGGGAATAAAATTTGGTTGTATGATTCTGGTTCCTAAATTCAGCGCCGGATCACCATAACATAATTCGAGATCCGTTTCATTAAAATAACCTCCGTTCGCATTACAGGTATTGCAGTTAATTCCTGAGTTGTCACAAAATAAAAGACAAAACTGCTCCAATTTACCGGCATAAAAAATATCATTGTCTTTCAAGACCAGTGTCCATGTTCCATTCACAGGTCCTGAATTAAAACTTTCAAGGCAGTTACCAAAGGGATAATATGTCCCGTTAAAATAACTTCCCAGAATGCCCCAGGGCTGAATGTTGTCCCACTTCTGCTTGAAACCCGGATCAGGTACTGCGGTTTGTTTGCAGCGAACATACGTTACGTTCCATTTACTGAATTTAGTCAAACCGGACTTCCCTACTGAGCCTATAAGCTGAATACTTTGACCAGAAGGAGAAATCAAATCGGCTGTCAAATCTCCTATAAACTCATGCTCGAATTTGAGCCGCACACCACAAATGCCCTGGTTCGGATTAGACAAATCATTGATCACAGCCCCCTGAATCTGAAATCTGAGGTTTTGGGTGCTTAGATCCGGTATAATCAAGTTAGTATCAATACAACACCATTGAGCCCTGACAACGCCAAGTACCATAAAAAAGATCATGGTCGCAACCCAATATCCTGAAAGTCTTCTTGCCTCTGATCCTAAACCCATTGTATTCTAATCAACCCAATATCATTGCATCCGGAAATAAATATGGCGCCTTTGCAACCCGTTATAAAAATACTAATTAAAAGACGGTCCGAACAGAAAAAATGTTGTCTATAGAGCAAAAAAAATGCCCGGTTGCCCGGGCATTCCTATTAACATTTTATTTAAAAATATTAGTGCACTACAGCAATCTTATGGATTACTGAAAAATCATCCAACTTAAATTGCAGGAAGTATACCCCATTGGACAATCCAGACATGTTGATGGCCAAATTGTTGTCATTACTTTGAACATTTATAAGGTTATTCAGTGAAGGACCTCTTGAATCCAAGATCGTGAGATTTTGGCTTGTAAAATCAAAACCTGCAGGTATTTGCACGGTCAGCACATCAGATACCGGATTCGGACTGATGATCCACTGTTGTTCCTGCTCCTCTGCAAAACGCTTGCTAAGGTTGAAGTTATTTTCAATATCGCCTTCTTGTACCTGGTTATTCTTCCCTCCATGCTTTGGACAGAAAACCGGTGACTTAACTACAATGTAACCCTGTCTGATCAGAGAATTTTCACCGTTTGAATTTTTTACAGAAAGCTTTACAGAATACGTGCCCTGCTTTTCAAATAGTACCCTAGGATTTTTTTCAGTTGAAATAGCAGGTGAACCTCCCTGTATTTGCCATTGCCATTCCTTTACGTCGACGGATGATAAGTCATTCAGCTGCGTATAATCCCCGGCGCAAATGATTGTTTTAGTTGCTGCAAAATTCACTTTTGGAATCAGATAAACAGCAATATGCTGCTTTATTTTAGTCTCCCCGCACTCATTGGTCACTGTCAGCACAACATCGAACTCTCCTTCTATTTTATAAGTATGTTCTGGATTTTGCTCCGTACTGGTCGTATTATCACCGAAGTTCCAGAGATAGGTCGAACCGTAACGGGTCTGATCGTGAAATTTGACAACAAGTTTGCTTACATCATGGCTGAATGTTCCTTCTGGCTTACTATTAACACTAATAAAAGCCTTCTGATTACTAACAATGCTGTCCGTTGTGTTATACGCGGTCAGCTTCACATCAAAGGATCCATTCGAATTGTAAAGTACCACCGGATCTGATAATTCGCTGGTAGCTGGCGTTCCACCCTGAAATTCCCATTTATATCTCGTAGCACCGCTCGAAGTATTTTTAAAATTTACTGTAAATGGTGTACAGCCCTTTGTAGAATTGACGCTGAAAGCGGCTGTTAGATTGGCTGAAATTTCGGCTATTTTGCACAACGTGTCTTTTGCGCATTCATTATTAACAATCAAGCAAACATTGTATTTACCAGAACCTGGAAAGACATGCGTAGGATTTTTTTCGGTACTCGTTTTACCATCACCGAAAGTCCATAGCCAATTGTATTTCCATGGACGGATGGAGTCTATGGTTTTGTTTTCAAATTCTATGCTGTTACCGAGTGGTGCTTTTGAATCATAATCTGCCTCAGGTTTTCCGTCTACGCGAATAAAAGCTTTCTCATATTTTACATTGCTATACTTTGAATTTGAAGCAGTCAGTTTGACATCAAATATTCCTTTGTTATTGTAGGTTATGGTTGGTTCTTTCTCCACCGAAACACTGGGCACTCCGCCAGGGAACTCCCATTTGAAAGACGTTGAATTGACAGACGACAGGTTCTTGTATTTTACCTTTAGCGGGGCGCAGCCATCCGAAATTTCGGCTATAAAATTAGCCTCTACCGGTGTTACAATAACAATATTCTGTTTTTTGCAAACAGTACCACAAGTATTGGTAGCACAGAGTTCGACGATATAGGTGCCATCCTTTGTATAAGTATGCATAGGTTCATCTTCAGTCGAAGTAGTGCCGTCTCCGAATTTCCACAAATAAGAATCGGCATTCTGACAATTGTTGTACGTAGACAGATCCCGATCGATGGTGTAAGTGGTGAAAGCATTAATAACCAGGGGAAGCACTTCGATATACTTCTGTAGGGTGATGGTATTACTTCCGAAGTTGTTGGTAGCTTTGAGTGTTACATCATATACGCCTGTGGTTTTATAAACCACCACAGGGTTCTGCAACGTGGATGTAGACGGTGTACCACCAGGGAAGGTCCATTGCCAGGAAGTCGGAAGTCCTGAAGACTGATCTGTAAAATTCACACTTCCATTTGGACAAACTGTCGTTGGCGACCCGGAAAACTCCGCAATCGGTGGTGTCCCACCATTGCATATGCCAACGCAACCTACTGTCTTCACATACGAATTGATGGCGCTTTGTGAAGCCGATGACCAGGTGGTCGAGTTACTAACTGCAGGCGCCATGATAAATCCTGATCCAGCCCCGTCGTGGATTGCATTAAAATTGTGTCCCAACTCATGGGCCTGGAGACAACGTAATAAACCCGCACTGCCACCAAAATCGGAACAAACATTATAACGGTAACTTCCGCAGAGCGCACCAACCCAGGCCAAACCAATGGCCCCGCTGGTATACTTTCTTGTCCATGCGGTTGCTACGGCATAGGAAGCACCCCCATATCCCCCCGAATTTGCCCAGGTACGGTGAATATCCAGATGTGTATTGATATTATTGACTCCATTCCAGGGATCAGATCCGGTTGTGGTGGCCACAAAAATCGTGGAAATGGCAAACTCAATGTCTGTGGTAAATTCATTGTCATAGTTGGTCTGAACATCATTCAGAACACCCGTAACAAAAGCCTCCGACTGATTGACCCCGCCTTTATTGTCATAAATTGTCTTGTCACAGGCAATCGCGATGTCAACCAAAATACATGGTGCCCTTTCAGTATTAAGCTTATTGTGAATTTCTTCATCTCCCAAATGCATGGCATCCTGAAATTCTTCCGCGCCGCATTTTAGACCAGGTATTGGAATAACATCTTGCTCATTGTACACTATAAACTGATCCGGTCCAGCAGCTGGATCTAAATATCTAAGCGGTTCAATATGATGTTTTACACCAGCTTCTTCAATAAATCCAAAAAGAAAGTGATCAGCCAGCGTGAGAGAGGATAATCCGGCCCTTTTGGCATTAGACAAAGCCTTGAAGGTCCTGATACGTCCTCTATCATTAAGTTTCTGGACACCATGATCTGTTCCCACGCTCAGGTAAAAATTCCTTGAGAAGAGGGCAACTTCTGTTAAACTGAGATCCCAGGTAAATGATTCATTTTTGATGACCAAATGCTGCTGAGATGAACGAGCGTTCAAGGAAGCTTGTATGGAGGCAACATCCAATTCGATAACCTCGAAAGCTTTAAACTTTTGTGATAATTGCGGGAATGAACTTGCCGGAATATTTTTTGCTATAAACTCTTGAGAATAAAGCAATTGTGAAAATACGAATGCAAGTACTGCACAAATTTTTTTTATCATATCCTACTTTTTTTAGAATTTGCTGTAAAAATAATTAAAATATTACAAGCACTCCCATTGTGGGCAGAAATTCTTGCAATTCAGAAAGCTTAATTTTTATACGGCAAAAAATGACAAAAGACAGACTCATAGTTCTTTATGCATTAACATTATATTAAATTAGGTTTGGTTCTATTGATTTCTGGCAAACCATCTCAACCAACATAATTCTCTTAAATAAGATACAAATCTCAATCTTTGTAGATCATTTTGATGAATATTTCGTTTTGATGCATGGACTAACTCATATCAACGCAGTCTTATGAAAGTATTTCGCATTACATTTATTCTGATCTGTTTCTTTGCTCTTGCGCACTACCAGCTGCATGCGCAGTCGACGAAGCGCACCATCCAAAAAAAGAAACCAAAAGTTGAGAAAAATTTTTGGAAAGACCAAATGTGGTATGGAGGTGGTTTTAACTTGAATTTTACTTCAACTTATTTAACCGGCACAAGCTATCCAGGCAACCTTGTCTATATTGGCCTATCGCCACTTGCAGGATATAAGATCACAAGCTGGTGGTCCGTCGGCCCTCGCCTGGAAGTAGGATATCTAGGTGGCCGATTTAGTTATTCACCTGAAGTACTCAAACTTAACGGTTTCAACTTCGGATTCGGAGCTTTCACAAGATTGAAATTTGCCCATTTACTCTTTGCCCATATCGAAAACTCAACCATTTCCTCATTGTACCTCACGGGTGCCATTACCCCCAATAACAGGTTGGTAACAGAAAGAAAATATATCAATCATACCTATCTGGGCCTTGGCTATAATCCTTCTTCAAGCTGGTCTTACGAAATCTATTTATTGTATGATTTTAATGCAGACAAAAACAGTACTGCGCTTCCAATACAATACCGGGCAGGCATTACTTATAACTTTTAAAATCTAATCTCCAGACCACTACTCCAGTGCCTGGGCGCCTGAGGAAACAAGCCTTTGGCGAAGAACAGTTCGGAGGATTCTTTTCCTTCATAAGGATCTCCACTGACATCGGTGCGACCATTAACCGCATAAGGTATGTACCAACCGTACGCGGCATATCGGTAATTGAAGACATTATTGACTTGAAGATATGCCATGACACCAAACAATCTTCTCGATATCGTATACTGAAGTCTAAGCTGAACGGTTGTAAATTGCGGTAGCAGTGAAGATGATGCACCTGAGATGTCTAGATATTGGGATCCTGTGTATTTGCAGAATATGCTCAAGTTGAGTTCCTGTCCGGATTTTGAACCATTCTTGCCAATGAGCCAAATTTCACTCCCCGCGGCCATTAATAATTGCGGAGAATATGCCAGAGGAACGCTTTTCAATTTGCTCGAACCAAATCCAGTTATTTCGTATTGATCATTATATATGGGCCAGTTCCTTTCAAAATCCTTAACTGTATTGCGTGCTAGATTTGCATTCCAGTGGAACAATACTTTATTACGCCAATCATATTTAAATGAAAACTGAACTCCCTGTCTGACGGCACCAGGAACATTTACGTGCAAAGGATCACCTGTTACTGAAAGCTTTCCACTTAATGCAAGATAATCACGGTAATCCATACGATAAAGACTAAGACCTGCAATACAGTGTTGAATGCTGTAACGAAGCGAAAGATCAGAACACAATAATTTTTCTTTCTTTAAATTGGCATCGGATAGCAGATCGTCACGATATGGCTCGCGCTCATACCATGACAAAGCAGCGCTGGCTATTAAATTCTTCCATTGAAACCGCTGTATAATTTTAGGATTGAAAAGCCATCGTTTGGCAAGTACATTAACGGAATCATAGACATCATCGGTTCCGCGAATCTGATAGCTGACTCGACGCACATGGACGTCAAATCCGGTTCCGGTATGTTTTGTCCAAGGCCGGTAGGTCCTAAAAATATTACACCACTCTGACTTTTTACCGGTATTGTCATAATATCGTAGGAACAATCCATCTACATTACGCAATGCTGACCAGATAATCTCTCCATAATGCCCCCCCTGGTAATATGACCATGAACTTGAAAAGGAGAACTGCCCTCCGTTGCGCCATTCCCGATCGATTCCTACACTGCCAAACAGAAAGTGATTATTCAGCCATTTCCTCCGGATCAAGTCCGATATTGCGGTATCCTTATGATGTAGATTGAATTGTGTAAGTGTCTGTTGAGCCAGATAATTTTCATAATAGCCTAATCCTCTGGTGTAGTTAGAACTAAAGTGAAAAAGGAAATTGTTCAAAGTGTGTTTATAAAAAAACTGCGCATGCGTCTGACGGTAGTCATCCACTTCATTGGCATAGGGCGCACCGGGTTTTGATGTGCCAGCCGGGTTATAACGATAGAGGCTATCGATCTTAAAATATTGATAAGGAAGACCATTCCAGGCTTGTCCTGTTAACTCATTTCCAGTGAATAAATTAAATCTTATACTGTAATTTGGTTTGATTTTAACAGCACTTAATGCGAGACTTCCCAACTTTGATGATGAACGATCAATAAAACCATCAGACGCCATCCTGCTGAAACGGATTTCGAGATTGTATGCATCCTCAAAAAGTCCGGAATTGGCCTGAAGCGTCAAAGCACGGGTATTGTAGGAGCCAATCCTGTAAGCCATCCGGGCCTGAGATTTAAATTGTAATTCGTTGGTGAAAAGATCAACAGCTGCGCCAAAGGCTCCAGGGCCACTTCTTCCCGGTACATAGCCTTCATGCAGGGATATTGCAGAAGTACTGCTAAGGATATCCGGCAAATCCACAAGGTAACACCTGGATGATTCCGCATCATTAACAGGTATCCCATTGAGATTATATTGTATATGTTGTGGATCTATACCTCTAACACGGATATCGGAATATCCCACCCCATTGCCTGCATCTGATTGGATTTGTACAGAGGCCCACCGTTGTAAAATATCCGGAATGTCCTTTTCTGTTTGTAATGAACGGATTTGGCTTTGAGACAATTTTTGATCGTTAACTGATTGCTGCGTTGAATTCAGACTAGATACTATTGTTACTTCTTCAAAATCAATTCTACGCGTAAGTTCCACTGAAAAAACATTCGAAACTCCCTCACGCACTGTAACTTTACGATATTCCTTGTCATACTTATAATCAAATGATATGGCATAATCTCCAGCCGGGACATTGTTAAATTGATAAAATCCAGACGCATCAGTGACCACTGATTCTCCTGTTTGCTCAAGCCTTACTTCAAGTTGAACATATGGCTGACCTTGCTGATCCTTCACAAATCCTTGTAACATCGATTGAGATGTGACATAAGGCAAAAGCGACCAAAAAAAAATTATTATTGATAAAACCTTCTTCATATGACTAAATAAGTGTTTAGAAGGTCCGCGCCATTCTCCCTTGGCAACATGACTTGCCCAGGTTCAACGGGTCTGATCTCAGCCGCGCAATGCGCCACGGCACCCCTGCGGTCCAAAGGTATAAAATAATTACATCGACTCAATAAAAAACCTCGCCTTGTTAAATCTTTGTCTGCCCGATCCCTCAACAACGCAAAACCTTACTTTCAAGCGCTCAAGATTTTTAAAATATTTTTGTGCAATAATATTTCGTCTCCATTGGTCCTCCCGAAGCGGATCCTTTTGCCATGGCAGGTCTGTAGCACAAAGGAGATATAGATCTGGGCGCCATTGTTCCAGTGAGCTCCAAATTTGTTTATCTCGGATGCCAAATTTATCCTCCAGCCATATGTAACAAGTCAAAAGATCCGTGTCTTCGATTTGTAAACTACCACGGTACTCGTTTTTAGAAATTTGGAGTTGTCGTGCGCTGATATTATAAACGTCCTGGATGTTGTATGTGCCTTCTCTATTTGTTAAATATTCTCGGGCAAATTCGGGAATCATCCTACCTTTGTACCATATACTCAGCTGTTCCGCCATTGTCGTTTTGCCAGTGGATTCAGGTCCAGTCAGTACGATTCTCATCACACAAAATTATCAGAATTAAAGATACATTATGCATGACATTGAGCCCTACTTTTTATGGAGGGATCTATACATAACCGCTGAAGATGAAAGAAGCCCGTTCTACGGAACCGTAAATAATGAATTTTCCTACTCCAACAAGGTCTATAATTTCTATATACATCCGCAATGGGATGCCTTTGATTCGACAACACTTTATATGAAATTGCTTTTTGTGGATTATGATGAAGGATATTGTATTATGGAGATGATTGGAGAATGGAATGATATTATTGAAAATGACATCATGTATCTAAAACGCGAAGTGGTCGACCACCTGATCAAACAAGGCATTCGTAAATTCATTCTATTGAATGAATATGTATTTAATTTTCATGGTCAGGACAATGACTATTATGAAGAGTGGAAAGACGATATTTGTGATGATGGCGGGTGGATTTGTATGATCAATTGTCTTCCGCATGTTGAAGAAGAAATGAGAAGATGCCAGCTGCAATACGCTGTATCATTTGGCAGTAAATTCAATGATATCAATTGGCGAAAGATGAATCCAATGATTCTTTATGAAAACATCTCAAATTATGTCTGATAATCGTCATCAAGCAGGATTTGTGAGCCTTATCGGAATGCCCAACAGCGGTAAATCAACGCTGGTTAATGCCATGATGGGTCTGAAAATGTCAATTGTCAGTCCAAAACCTCAAACAACACGTCAGAGAATTTTTTCAATATGGAATGATGAGAAATTTCAAATTGTCTTTTCTGATTTGCCTGGCTGGATTGACGAGGAGAAATATACTATGCACCATATGATGAATCGCTTGATACGCGACACTGAAGAAGATACCGATCTGCTTATGGTCATTTACGACCCCAGTCAAAAGTCGGCTTTCTCGGGAAGATTGATTGATATTATCAATCAAAGCAACCTTCCAAAATTAATAGTTCTTAACAAAGCAGATAAACTCAAGCCTGAGGCCATCATCAAACACCGGCAGGACCTTGAATTGCTTTTCGACAAGTCAGAAATTTTTGTAGTTTCAGCACTTGTCGGCACAGGTGTTGAAGAATTAAAATCTGCCATTATAGGCCGCATCCCGGCACATGAAGCTTTCTATCCCAAGGACTATCTAAGCGATAAGCCAGTAAGGTTCTTTATTGCTGAGCTAATCAGGGAACAAGTCTTGCTGTGCTACGAGGAAGAAATACCATACTCTGTGTTTGTGGAAGTGGAACAATGTACGGGAGTGGATGATGAAGCCGAACTTGCGAGAATTGAAGCCACCATGTATGTCAACCGAAAAAGTCAAATTCCTATTATGTTGGGAAAAAACGGAGCTAAAATCAAGGAGCTGGGTACAAAATCCAGGATTGAAATCGAGAAATACCTTGGCCAGAGAGTATATTTAGGCCTAAGTGTGAAACTCAAAGAAAACTGGCGTGATGATCAAAAAATTATTGAAGGGAAAGGAATATTAAGATGAGATTTACAGTAGCGATAGTGGGTCGCCCTAATGTGGGCAAATCAACATTTTTTAACCGCCTGATAGGGCATCGCAAATCTATTGTTGATGACATCAGCGGAGTGACCAGAGACAGAATTTATGATATTGCCGAATGGAACGGCAAACAATTTTATGTCATCGATACCGGCGGTTTTGTGGCGCATTCACAAGATGTATTTGAAAAAGAAATAAGAAGACAGGTAGAACTTGCCATCGAGGAATCCAGCGCTATTGTATATATGGTAGATGTTTTGACTGGTATTACTGATCTGGATGAATTCGTTGCCGGCCTTCTCAGAAAGGTCAATAAAAAGAAGTTCCTTGTAGTCAATAAAGTAGATAATCACGAACGTCTCTTAATGGCTCAGGAATTCTGGAGTCTTGGATTTGATCAATTGTATCCGGTCTCAGCAATTACCGGTAGTGGAACAGGCGAATTACTTGATGATCTGGCTACCCTGATTCCACCAGAAGAAATTATTCCCGAAGATCTCCCCAAGTTTGCCATCGTGGGCCAGCCAAATGTTGGAAAGTCTTCTCTTATCAACGCATTATTGGGAGAAGAGAGAAATATGGTCACGGAGATAGCAGGTACGACCAGGGATCCAATCCATTCAGAATATAATAAATTCGGCAAAAGATTTATGCTGATTGACACGGCCGGAATCCGCAAAAAGGCCCGGGTGTCTGAGGACCTGGAGTTCTATTCCGTCATGAGAGCAATTAAAAGCATTGAAGAGGCAGATGTCTGTTTTCTGGTCATTGATGCCACACTCGGCCTTGAAATGCAGGACATGGAACTATTCTCACTGATTATTAAGCGAAACAAAGGTTTGGTTTTTCTGGTCAATAAATGGGACCTGATAAAAAAGGAAACCAACACTGCGGTACAATTTGAAAAACAGATTAAAGAGAAGATTGCCCCTTTTACCGATGTTCCAATATTATTTATCTCTGCCTTAGAAAAACAACGTGTTTTCCAGGCAATAGAAACAGGACTTCAGGTTTTTGAAAACAGAAACAGAAAAATCACCACCTCCAAACTGAATGACATCATGCTCGAGGCCATTAATAAAATACCCCCACCCTCTTACCGAAACCATCTGATTAAAATTAAATATATTACCCAGATCGAAAAAGAGTATCCGTTGTTTGCATTTTTTTCGAATTACCCGGATGAAATCAAAGGTAATTACAAGCATTACCTCGAGAATCAGTTACGTGCCAATTTCAGGTTTACAGGCTCTCCGATAAGGATGCTTTTTAAAGAAAAATAATATGGAGATCAAAAAAACAAAAATTGATGGCGCATATATTCTTACGCCAAGAATTTTTGAAGATGAACGCGGTTACTTTTTTGAAAGTTACAATCGCAAGACATATGAAAACCTTGGAATTATTGCGGATTTTGTTCAGGATAACGAAGCTAAATCAACCTATGGCGTTGTAAGAGGACTTCACTATCAGAAAGACGAGGCTGCCCAGGCCAAACTGGTGCGTGTAACCCAGGGCCGCGTGTTGGATGTACTCGTCGACCTTCGCAAGGGTAGCAACAGCTATGGTATGTGTATTAGTGTGATTCTGAGTTCAACCAACCGCAAACAGATTTTTATTCCCCGCGGAATAGCCCACGGCTATTCCGTACTTTCAAATACTGCGGTTTTTGCATACAAATGCGATAACTATTATTTTGCTGGCATGGAAGCAGGAATAAATCCAATGGACCCAAAACTTAACATTGACTGGAAAATCGACCCGAATGATATGATCATATCTACTAAGGATCAAAACTGGCCCAATTTCTAATCATGATACGGGTTCTTGTCAACGGGTCTACTGGTCAATTAGGCAATGAGCTTCTGGTTTTGAGCAAAAGCATTGACCTTCCTTGGCTAAAATTTGACTTTGTTGGCCGCTATGAATGGGACATTTGCAATTCGAAACAAAGCCAATTAATCATAGATACATATAATCCGGATTATTTAATCCATACCGCTGCATATACCAAAGTTGACCTTGCGGAAAAAGAAGAAGAACTTTGTTACAAAACCAATATTGAAGCACCGGCGCTATTAGCATCGATATGCGCCAACAGGGGAATCAGAATGGTTCATTTCTCCTCAGATTATGTCTTCTGCAACAGGCCGCTCCGAATCCCTGTACAGGAAGACGCAATTAAATCACCGCTAGGCGTGTATGCACAATCCAAAGCTATTGCTGAAGATAAGATTTTGAGTATAAACCCAAGCGCCGTGATCATCAGAACATCCTGGGTATATTCCTCCTTTGGGCACAACTTTGTAAAAACTATGCTAAAACTTGCCCAACAACATAAACATTTGCGAATTGTCAATGATCAGACAGGCAGTCCTACGTATGCTGCCAATTTAGCTGAACTTGTTCTAGAAATTATTCAGCACGAACAACTAACTGGAGACCGTCTTACCGGAATATTTCATTATTGTAATACAGGCGCAACTACCTGGTTTGAGTTTGCAAATGAAATATTCCTACAAAGCAATATTACAGCGATCGAAATCACCCCGGTATCAACATTCGAATATGGCGCTGCTGCACCAAGACCCGCCTATAGCGTCCTCAATTGCGATAAAATCAGGAACAAACTTAATATTCACATTCCTTCTTGGCAAGACAGTCTTGCAGTATGTCTAGATCAAATTCGTCGCCATGCATAGACAACTGATCTCCATGATAATTTTGATAGCATGTAACCAGCTATCGGCTACACATAACAGGGCGGGCGAAATTCGTTTTCGCCAGATCAATGATCTCACCATTATAGCAGAATTGGTAACCTACACCAAGACATCTAGTATTTCAGCAGACCGCGATACAATTTTTATCATGTGGGGAGATGGAACTTCAAGTTCTGTTCCCAGAGAAAACGGTAAAGGATTTATACTTGCCAACGACATCAAGATGAATATTTACGAGATGCAGCATACGTATCCTGGCAGGGGCGAATATTTGATCAGTATGTTTGATCCAAACCGGATTGAAAACATTCTCAATGTAGATCCTCCAAATTCCGTCAATATTCCATTTTTTATTCAGACAACAATCAAATTATTTAACAGCAACTTCCAGGGATTGAACCAGTCACCGATTCTGACGAATCCACCGATTGACATTGCTTGCCTCGGGCAGATATTTATTCATAACCCTGGCGCCACTGACCCTGACGGAGATAGTCTAAGTTTTTCGCTGACGCAGCCATTAATGGATATTAATACACCGGTGCCCAACTACTTATTTCCTAACCAGATAAGACCAGGGCTTAATAATCTAATTTCTATGGATCCTAAGACCGGGACATTTACATGGAAAAGCCCCCAATTGGAAGGTGAATACAATATTGCAATTGAATTACGAGAATATCGAAGAGGTCAATTGATCGGCACCGTCATTCGGGACATGCAAATCCTGGTACTCAGCGGATGTCAACAGGATTCACCGCCCAGCATCGAAGGTCCTGCTGATACTTGTATAATCGCTGGCACAATACTCGATTTGAACTTTGGAATTACAGACCTGGATGCTGGACGCAAAGGCGGACGAGTCAAAACTCAGGCATTTGGCGCACCTTTTGTCATCGCACCCACTGCTACAACAAATGCAACGCAGGATTTTGAACAGGTGCCCTACAATTTCAATTTTAACTGGCATACTGACTGCTCACATATTCGAAAAGATGATTACAACCTTATAATCAAATCTACTGACAATTTCTATGATACCAGTGGTCTGAGCAATACATTTATTTATAAAATCAAAGTAATTGGACCTCCGCCACTTAACCCCCAATCATTGTTAAGCAATGGCGCAATAGAAGTCAGTTGGCAACATCCCTACTCCTGTGACAGCTCCGGCTCTGAATTCAGAGGATTCTCAGTGTGGAGACGAGAAACACCCGGACCAAAAATTGACACTTGCCTTACTGGACTGGAAAATTACGGATATTCAAGACTGGTATATCTCACTAAGGAAATGGCGAACAATAGGTACTTTTTCAGGGATACATCAGCGTTAAAATCCCATACATATTGCTACCGTATACAAGCTGAATTTGCGAACATTACATCATCTGGATTTCTGTATAACTTCACATCCTCCATGCCTTCTGATGAGGTATGTTCTGAATTTTTGACCAATGAACCTTTGATATTAAATGTCGATGTTGCTACAACTGATATCCAGAAAGGGTCGATCAGTGTAAAATTTCAAAAACCCTTTGTGCCTGGATACGACACATCCTTTTATCAAGGGCCGTACACGGTAAATGTTTTCTCAAAAGAGAACCAGGGAAATTACAATATTATCCCATCGGGTTCCAGAGTATATTCGAGCTTCTCCGAATTTTGGGATACCACATTAATACATGACAACATCAATACAAAGAATAATTTTTATAATTACAAGATCGAAATTTCAACTTCGGCTGGAACAGTCACTACTGAACAGGCAAGTCAGATTCGACTTGAGGCAGACAATTTCAACAAATCAATCAGACTAAAATGGTATGCAGCAACGCCCTGGAATAATGAAAAATATTCAATCTATCGAAGCTCCGACAAAGTAAATTTTGATTCGATAGGGACTGTCAATACAAATCAATTTATCGACAATTCCATACAATTTGACTCCTCATATTGCTATTATGTACTGGGTAACGGTAGATATTTCGACAGTAGAATTGAATACCCTCTGCTTAACCATTCCAATCTTCATTGCATCATTGCAGCAGATTCCACCCCACCGTGTTGCCCCATGTTAAGCATAGAAGGACCATGTGAAACAAACGACAAGAGTGATATAGTCCGATTAAGACTTTCATTTAACGAAGATAGTTGCAGCTCCAGAGACATCAGAAAATTTACGGTATTCGAAAAAAATTTTGATGTAATAAGAATTATCGCAGATAGTCTTCCAACAACATCGAGAGAAATTCAAATTAAGCCGTCAAGTCTGGTCAAAAGTTGCTTTCTTGTCACAGCATATAATGCGAAAAATATCAGCTGTACCACTGATCTAATGTGCATTCCCCAATGTCCGGACTACGTACTGCCTAATACGTTTACCCCTAACGGGGATAACCACAATGATTTATTCAGACCGATTATCAATCGTCAGGTTACCAGCGTCGAATTCAAGGTGATCAATAAATGGGGAAACATGGTCTTTGCAACAAGTGACCCTGAACTTAATTGGGATGGCAGAGATCTTACCGGCACTCCATTGTCGGACGGTACATATTATTACAGCTGCAGACTTCATTTTCTCAATGATGCTGATTCACGAGAATTAACCGGATTTATTGAATTACTTAAGGGAAACTAATGTTTACAGGAATTATCAAGTCTATCGGAAAAGTAATGCGCGCCGAAAGAAAAGGAAAGTTACTTCAGCTAACTATTGAATCCCCCCTTAGTCACACTTTTAAGATTGACGAAAGCATTTCACATAATGGCGTGTGTCTTACAATCATCGCAAAAAACAATAAAACACATACTGTCCAGGTTATCCCCGAAACGCTCAGTAAGACAAACCTTGGAATTCTAAAACCCGGAGATTTAGTAAATATTGAACCTTCTCTCAAAATAGGAGAAATGCTCTCAGGTCATTTGGTTCAGGGGCATGTGGATGGATGCTGCAAAGTCAGAAAAATAAAACTACAGGAAGACACTACAGATATCTGGTTATCCATAAACCGAAGTAATGCCCCTCTTATTATCCCTAGAGGATCCATTTGTATCAATGGAATCAGCCTCACCGTTGCCGATATTAAAAAAACAAGATTCAAGGTAAGCATCATACCCTATACTTTTGACAACACTAACCTAAAGACTCTAAAAAAAGATGATGTAGTCAATGTCGAATATGATATTATCGGAAAGTATCTTCTGCGATGGAATCATTTATAACATTGAAATTGAAATCACTCAAAAGCCCATCATCCAATGCGTAAAAGCATCCAACGGAATACCATCCTCATCCGTCATGATGATTTGTCCTGATTTGAAGTTATGTGATGTTAAAGAATAAGCAACCAGTGCACATGAAGAGGGCAAAGATTCCCTGTTTTTTATATCAAAATATTTTATCAGAACAAAGCCCTTTTTCGCCATGCTATAAGTCCAGGCTGGTTCAGTGCCGGGAAATATAACAAAACAAACAACACCTGTAACGCTCAGCTGCCTCCAACACAATGCGGCTACTGTATCGGGGAAATCAGCGGTTGAATGCCTGAATTTCATTCTCCCCATGTTGTTGCTGGTCATTTGCCCGATGAAATATGGTGGATTGCTTACGATCAGATCAAATTTTGTATCCGAATAATAATCCCTTGCGTCCACATGTAATACAACTAAATTTTCTAATCCGTTATATTCAATATTAAATCGTGTAACCTCCACTGCTTCAAAGTCCATATCGATTGCTGTAACAAATGATGAACTGCGGTACTTTGCCAACAGTAAGGATATCGTCCCAATACCACAGCCAATATCCAGCACATTATTATAACTGAATTGTGCAGCAAATGCAGTAAGCAACCTGGAATCAGTACTTACTTTCATCTGGGAACCCTTATGGGCAATACTTAACCCTAAGATCTCAAAAAAACTGGAATATTGATTAAGTCTTTGACTAAGGCTTGACATCATCCGTATTGCGGATCATAATCTGTGGTTTATTAAACTGTGTTACAATAGCGGTTATATTTACGGCTGTTGTCGGAATGACTGCTGACGCAAAACTTGCCTGCGTTCTGGTAAATAATTCTATAGTACCGGAAGCATCAGTAACTATACAGGCACTGGAATATGTATTACCAGCTGACTTGGTAATGGTCGCATTTTGTATTAGAACAAGCTGTCCTTCATACTGACTCAGATTGCCTACGATTTCCGCAGCAGTTAATACACGGGGAGTAATTGTATTTCCGGAGCTTATAAAATGTGCTGCCCCAGCAGGAACGTTGTTAAGTTGCAACAAACCATTAAATGTTGAAAGCTCAAGACCCCGAACATTAATTTCGACCTGATCACCTAGATTATAAGCATGGGTTGCAGTAAAACGTACCGTAATGCCCGCACTGCCATCCTGGATAACCATATTAGCAGCAGGCACATTCGAAGCGCTGCGATCTGAGATTACCGTAGCACGAACGTAATAATCTGCTGATATTTTTGTAATGCTGTCTTTATAAATTTTTCTTATGTCGGATAACGGTCTAAGTTCCGGATTGGACGCCATTGTAATAACATCATTCAGATTTCTTAATAAAATTTGCTTGGTGTCAAATTCTGAAACAATTACGATGAGATCACAAACTGCAACCGGAAAGTTATCCCCTGCAAAGGTTGCCTTTGTATTGGTGAAAAGATTAATTGATCCGCTATTATCTGTCGCAAGTACATTTGATGCATAAGTGGCGTCTCCTGATTTAGTAAGATTTACGCCATTAATTCTGACAAGTGTACTTTCATATTGATCAAAATTGTTGGTGATCTCATTGATATTGATCACTTTGGGTGTCACGGATATACCTGTTGAAGATAACGTGGCATTGCTAACAGGCACGTTATTTACTTGAAGCAGACCACGAAATTCTGACAATTCCTGGTTAAATACGTTGACCTCTATTTCTGCACCCAGAGAATAAGAATGTGTAGCGGTAAAACGCAGCGTAATGCCACCTGTAGCATCCTGCAATACAAGGTTCTGGGCGTTCACATTACCCGCCATCTTGTCAGAAATAACCACACCCCTGATGTAGTAATTTTTATCAACGGTCGTTGTAGTGCCGCTGTATAATTTACGAATCGTGCTAATAGTCGCCAATTCAGCACTACCTCCTCCGCCATTACATGGAGCCTGAGTGAACTTAATCTCACTGGTGTCTCGCAAATAAAGCTGAATATTTGAATTGAACTTGCCGAGCACAGCAACAATTGTTCCGTTGAAAGTTGGCGTCCTATATGCTGCAAAATCTGCAAAATCACTTGTGTGCAAAAGTATTTTTGCCTTATTACAATCTGTTAAGTTTAAATCAATAAAACTGCCACCCCCTGGCGTTGCAATGGTTTTTCCAACATCTGAACGATCGAACTCAACCTGATCCAGCTGTACGAGTGTGCTCAAATCCGAAGTCTTCAGCGAATTAATACTGACAACTTTAGGTACTACAACCTGATTTCTTGCCCCTGGAAATACAAAACCATCCGCTTCACTATCTGGAATAAAAGCCAGCTGGGTTTTTCCGTTTACAACGGCACTACCTTTGCCGATTTGAATTAATCCACCATAGTCGCTGATGGACAGACCTTTGCATTTTATTCCAACTTTAGAGCCTTGTGGAAATTTAGCATACAACCCAATACGGTCTATCTTAATTACGACGCCGCCTGTACTGTCTTGCACGATGATTTGCTTGTAGAAATTACCACTTTTGTCATCTGCTATTATTGTTCCAATGATGTAAAGATCCTGATTAATATCAGTCACTTTACCCGCAACATAAAACTGTTTAATTTGATCAATACTCGCGTTAGCCTGAAAAGGAATAACCAACTCTTTGACTGGAGGCTCATCAAATGTTCTGTCCACACATCCAAAAAATGTCAAAGGCAAAGAAAGGAATAATAATAATTTTTTCATTTTCTTTAGTTTAATGAAAGATTCAGGTTTATAAAATAATTGATTCCCTGTATATGAAAATACTTATTTGGAAATTTATCGGGGTTTTTATCCGTGTAATCAAATCTGCTTTGCTCAAATCCTCCACTGTAAAGATTTTTCTTATTCAGCAAATTATTGACATTGAGACTTAGCGAGACATATTTTTTATAGATATAAAAACCCTTGAATACCGAAGCATTGAGTAATAAAGCTGATGGTATTTTTTCCTGATCGTTTATTTGCCGGAACAACGATGAGTTCCGATCAACGCCGTCAACGGCTTCAGGAATCCTCCGCAATGGGTTAATCTCCACGTAAGCATCATCAAGATAGTTAAGCGTCACGGTAGCGAAGCCATTTCGAGAATAAGCATATTTGAGGCCACCAGACGCCACTAGCTGAGGAGTTCCCGGGACATAGAAATTTTTTAAATAAATTGTTTTATCTCCTGCAGAAGGACTGAACTGATCATAAAAGTAATACTGGGGTCTGCTGGTATATAGATATTCACCCTTTTGTGCTACGAGATTGAATTCGAGACTAGGGCTCAAATCGATTGAAGCGGTCAGCTCTACACCAATATGGCTTTCATTGAGACCGGTATAGAAACCATTGATAAACCCTCCATCAACCAGGTCACTGGACGGATTTTCTTCTGCATTCGCATCAAGATAAAAGTTACGTGCGCGAATCTGATCTTTGAAAACATTGTAAAATCCGGTCACTTCAAATCTGAAACCTGGCGCAGCATACCGATAGGACAAATCAGCTTTATAAATTTTTGTCTGATCAAAAACCGGAAGTTTGCCGTATCGCCAGGCTGGATTAATAAATACCTGATCAGCAGATGGATTAAGGTATTGTGCTGCAAGGCTACTGAAGACATATTGACGTCCACTGATTTTATATACCGCCTTTAACTTGGCATTAAGATTAATTTTAGGAAGCACTCCCTGTGCTTCAGACTTTGGCTCTTCAAAAATCTGATTTTCAAACGCACGTTTTAAGCCAAGGCGTACCAGGCCTTCCGAAAATCCAAGATTTATATCGACTCTTCTGTGCTGATATTTGTACATCTGCTGCAAAGTAAATTTCGCAGTTGAAACAGTATAATCGTAACCAAATTTGTCCCCCTCGCGGACGATGTGATTAATTTTGTCAACATTCGGGTTCTGGTTGTATTTGGGATCGACGAATTTACCATAATCTACATAGAAGTCTCCGCCCAAAAGATCTGCCATTTCATTATAAGAATGAATGCGTTCATATTCTGACCTGGCAATAAAATTAAAAAAATGATTCCCGCCCAGTTTACAGGCCAAACGGACAAATAATTCTGCATCTTGCGGATCAATATGGTTATTGATCAATGTGTACAGTGAACGTCTGCCAAATACAGAATCGCTTCCACCATTGATATTCCGTATTAATTCTTTATTTTGGTAATTGGTCTGATATAACTCATTCCAATCAATCTGGTAGACGGATGGATCATTTGCCCATAAAGCGATTCTTCTTGCCTTTTCTTCTTCGGTCGCAGCATAGGAAGGAAGGTACTGATAATAATCAGGGCGCGGATCCGCGACATTAAACCAATCCGTAGTTGAGTTATATCTTTTTCCGGAAGCAAACATCATACCGGTATATAAATTCAAATGACTTGTAAGGATTTTGTCAAAATTAAGCATTACTGTCGGCACTTTAGAAGATGCTACTCTCGCATTTCGTTTTTCACCTTCCTGGTAACCCCAGTATGGATTGTATAATGGATCGCTCCGCAGATCTACAACTTCTTTGGTCACTGGTCCTGATTTTCCTCGGTCAACTGGCGCATAGAAGGCGGTCAGTCGTATAGTAGAATTGTCTTTGTTGATCTTTGTTAATGCGCCATAGACACCAAAGGCGTCATAAAAGGTGCCTTCAAAGGCACCTTCCTGCGCCCAGCGCCGATTAGCTCCTACAATGTAGTGAACAGCACCATTCCTTGATTTACCAGCATAATGCAAACCAACTCGTTGTCTGTATGACCTGTTGCTGTAGGAGAATGTTGCCATAAGTCCTTTTCGATATGTTTCTGCTCTGACATCTGTCCATTGATTATTTCCGGCTGTACCAAAATCAAAATCCTGCTCAGGATAAGCAAAATGACTATCCGTGTACCTTGTCAGCTGATTTAGTCCACTGAGCAGATAGTAAGGAACAATTTGATTTCCTGCCTCGTTAAGGACAAATCCGTTAAAACCAAGCTGGTCATATCTGAATTCCACCCCACGGTTTCTGAATCGCATCGCACTAAATTCAAAAGCTGCTGCCCGCAACATCGGCTCATCCGAACTACCAAGCAAGGTATACACTTCAGTCTCAGACTGATTGACATCATCAGAGGCTTCAACCTGAACAGATGAAAGATCTACACCTCCTGTACCACTACCCTTCATTTGTAATATCGGTGGCTGCTGGAGCCAATTGGTTCTGCTTGTGCTAATTTCAAGCTTTTCAAAGTCAGGGTGATTAACTTCAATCTCAATTTCTTCCTGTCCTTCCGAAAGATTCAGAACAAAGCTTCCATCCTGCCCAGAGTAGGTCTGAACCCCGGAAATCTTCTCCCTGATCAGCGCATCCGCTATACCCTGTTGACTACCAGCTGATACTAATTGACCAACGATCGTTTGAGCCGGAAGGAAATGTATCGCAAGAAGAGACATTAACAGAATCCCTAATATATGCTTAACTTGCCACATGATTTGAGCTTTCGTGCACAAAGCTAACTTATTTGGTACTTTATCATATTAATTAAGAATGAAATACCTCTTTCTTCTGGGTCTGACAAGCCTTATAAATTATAAAACCATTTACGGCCAAAATCAACAAGGTCAAATCGCATGTATTGGTTTTTACAACTTAGAAAATTTATTTGATCCTTATCGGGATTCTACAATTCTCGATGAAGAATTCACCCCTTCTGGTGCCAAATCCTGGACTGAAGAGAAATACTTAGAAAAGTTAAATAATCTTTCCACTGTGATTGCCGATCTGGGCAAGCCATTGGCCAAGGAGGGGGCAGTTATTCTGGGTGTGGCGGAAGTAGAAAACAGGCGTGTTCTCAGAGATCTTATCAATACACCCAAACTGGCAGATGCGGGTTATCAGATTGTACATTATGATTCGAAGGATTCACGCGGAATTGATGTGGCCTTATTATACAAATCAAAATACTTCAAGGTACTGGAGTCAAAATCTATCCCAGTTCTTTTGCAAGACACCAGTGACGGGAGGAAATATACGCGCAATGTGCTCCTTGTAAAAGGTGATTTAGCTGGACAAACACTTTATATCGCTGTCAATCACTGGCCTTCTCGCCGTGGAGGAACGGCCTTTAGTATGCCTTTCAGAATTCAGCTTGCTCGACTTAATTATCAAATATTCGACTCAATCCGCACCATTGATCCACACCCCGCGTTTATTGTCATGGGTGATCTGAATGACAACCCTGATGACCCTAGTATTCATACTTTTTTAAAGGCTGAAAAAAAAATTGACGACACTTCACCAGAAGAACTATTCAATCCTTTTTGGCAGGTCTATAAAAATGGCTATGGTAGCCTTGCACATGAAGACTCCTGGTCCTTATTTGATCAGATTATACTATCACATCGATTGATTAAGGGAAGTACACATGAATTCAAATATAAAAGTTGCCAGATTTACCACAAGCAATTTATGATGGAGACGGAAGGTCATTTCAAAAATTACCCTAAAAGATCATTTAGCGGAGATGTATGGAATCATGGCTTCAGTGATCATTTTCCAGCTTTGGTCTACCTACTTAGGAAAAAATAAACCAGTATGAATAACTTTCCTGACGAAAAAGGCCCGGAAGTACTTATACTTCATGATGAACAACATTATGTTCTTGATCGTCTCAATGATTTCAAGGGTGTCATTTTTGTTACCGGAAAAGCAGGAACAGGCAAAACAACGTTGTTCAAACTATTTGAAAAAATTTCAACCAGGCGATCAATAGTTCTCGCCCCAACGGGAATTGCAGCTGTAAATGTTGGCGGCCAGACCATTCATTCATTTTTCAGGCTACCTCCAGGATTTGTAAAGCGTGAAGATTACAGGGCTTTATCCAAATCGTTGGTAAAAAAAATCGAAATGATCGTCATTGACGAGATTAGCATGGTGCGGGCAGACATCCTGGACCACATCGATCAAATCCTCAGGTTATCAATTGGTATAGATCAAGCTTTCGGCGGCATCCCAATGCTGTGGATCGGAGATCTATATCAACTGCCGCCAGTAGTGAGTACTTCTTTTGAAAAAGAATATTTTGAAACACAATACACCTCCCCATATTTTTTTTCTGCGCATGTTATGTCAGAAATCAAGGATTTTGAAGTTATCGAATTAGGTCAGGTCTTCCGCCAGCAGGACCAAAGGTTCATAAGGCTCCTCAACAGGATCAGAACCAATAGTATTGATGAAGATGATCTCCATGAACTAAACTCTAGAAAACTTGAAATAATCCACACGGAAGAAACGCCAATAATTACACTAACCAGCACCAACGTCATTGCTCAGAATATCAACAATATTGCCCTACAAACCTTAGCGGACAGTCCTAGGATATATGAGGCACGCGTTAATGGTATTGTTAGCCAGAGCCAATATCCCAATGATCAG
This sequence comes from Saprospiraceae bacterium, assembly GCA_019694255.1. Classification (GTDB taxonomy): domain Bacteria; phylum Bacteroidota; class Bacteroidia; order Chitinophagales; family Saprospiraceae; genus Vicinibacter. Next base: position 25,148 of record JAIBCI010000111.1, on the reverse strand, counting down.
CAACTGATACTGAAAAAAGGAGCTCAGGTCATGGCGATCCGAAATAGCCCGGATAAAAAATATGTCAATGGAAGCATAGGTCAAGTACTTGAGCTGGCTGATGATGAGATTACGGTCTTGTTTAACCATGACGGTGACCCGGTTAGGATCAACAGGGAGGACTGGGACATTATCAGATACCGTGTAGCAGGAGAAGAGCTTCACAAAGAAGTTATGGGCACTTTTACCCAGTTTCCATTAAAATTAGCTTGGGCTGTTACAGTTCATAAGAGTCAGGGCAAAAGCTTTGACCGAATCATAATTGATCTTGGAAGAGGAGCTTTTGAGAACGGACAGGCTTATGTCGCCCTCAGCCGCGCACGCAGCTTTGAAGGCGTCTTCTTAAAACAAAATTTGACCTGGCGGGATATACGTACCGATAACCGTGTAACGGAATTTCTTGAAAAATACCGTTAGAATTTTACACTCGATTGAAATACCTATAATAATTTTGACAAAAAAAGAAATGTCTAAAATAGATCAGAAAAAGGAAAGAACAGAAGGCCAACGGATATTGCTGATAATGGTCGGGATTGCTGTGGTCCTGATGCTTTTAATGTACCTGGCATTCAGATCCTGATACCCTTACATTGAAAAAGACGCTTGACCTCAGAGCTGCCAGTCCGCAAGCTTGGATTGACGCCGTAATTTCAGATTTTGATACTTTCCTTCAAGATCACGCTGATTGTGAACGAAAAGCTTCCGCAATGGCTTTAAGCCTGGTTGCTAAATACCCAGAAAGAAGTGCCATTCATCGTGAATTGATCGACACTGCGATAGAGGAATTGGAGCATTTCAAACTTGTCTTCGAATTGATGCAGGAACGGAAAATCAATTTTTCTCCAGCAATAAATGAAGACCCTTATATCAAATTACTTATCAAACAAATGCATAGCAGTGGAGAAAAAAGGTTCTTGGATTATTTACTCATAGGCTCGCTCTTCGAAACACGGGGAGCAGAACGATTCAGACTGATAGAAGAAAATCTGATAGACCCTGGTTATAAGAAATTTTATAAAATGCTATGGACTTCCGAAGCCCGTCATGGGCATATTTATATTAATATGGGACTGACATATTTTCCGGAAAAACAAGTCTATGAACGAATGGATTGGTGGATGGACAGGGAAGCCGAAGTGATTCAATCATTACCTATTCGCGCAGCGCTTCATTAAATATTGGCTTACCCTGTTCGTATTGCAGCTGTCATCTCACTAGCTGCTTATATACATATTATCAGTGACGAAGAAGACCAATCATGGCTGACTATACATGCTTATTTTCCAGTGCTTCTAATTTGCTCAATATGATCAGAATCTTCTCACTTTGATTCTCAAGATGCCTAAGTATTTCTTCGACCTCTGCCTCTGCCTTCAAATTGATTGTAAAATCCTGCTCCGCTCTTAATTCGGAATGTCGCGACTGGAGATTCTGACCAATCATAATCAATGGCATGAGAAATATCTGTATCATATTTGATATGAATAGCCACAGTACAAATGCCGGAAATGGATCAAAGCGAAGCTGCGATGGGGCAAGCGTATTCCAGCTCAACCAGATCAATGTCCAAAAAAAAATTAACATAAAAAAGGCCATTGTACCAACATGTTCAGTAATCCACAATGCCAGTTTGTCCATTGAGGAAAGTCCCTGACGGTGTGTTTGATTCACATTATGCAATGGTGGAAAATGATGCTTTATCTGCTCAAGAGTCTGATGTTGTTGTTTCATGCGATAAATCATTAAAAGAGGTCAAAGCAGATATGCTTCAACCTCTTGCTATTAAATAATATTTTTAGAATGAGCCCTGATTATGCTGGCCAATACGAAATTATTAATGCAACAACCAGTAGCGAAACAAGGTGATAACCTGTATTAATAAAAAACAGTGTCCAAGATTTCTTTTCCCACGAGGTGGATCCAAGGTCACCTGGAAAATAAAAGCCCAGCCAGGTAAAAACCGCTGCCATAATCGCATTGGTAGTAGCTATGTTTTCATTCGTACCAGGCACAAACGACCATGCCGCCATATTGTGAGCCAGCACCCATGCAAAAAGAAAATTACCAATGATCATAAATACCATGCCTTTCATTAATTCGGAAGAGGCGGGCTTTTCATTCATATCATATCCCATTTCGCGACCCCATAACTTTCCAAATAAAGGGGTATACCATAACCAGCCGAGAATGAAATTGACTACAACTGCAATGAGAATTGCAATGATGTTAATTTTAATTGGTTCCATATAAAATTGATTTTGTTTTACAATTTTTGTCAAACATCAAAAGGTTCAGCATGGATTTCATAATCCAACATGTTTAGACCGTGCCAAAATAATCATTTTTCAATTATTACTCCAATTAAATATTTTTATTCGGCTTATGATTCTTTAGATAAATCCGATATTCTATCTTGACCTGCTTTCCATCACCATGGCCTGCTTCCAGTCCGCAATGATATCTTGTACATCCTCAAGGCCAACAGAGATTCGTACCAGACCATCTGTAACACCCTGTTGAAGCCGAACATCTCTGGGCACCTTAAGATGTGACATACTTGCCGGATGTAGCACAATAGTGTCAGTCTCACCCAATGTTGGTGTGATCGTACATAATTTTAATCGATTAACAAATTTCTGGACTGTCTTGAGCGGTCTATTAATCTCAATGCTCATCATGGCCCCGAAATCCGACATTTGCTTTTTTGCGATTAGGTGTGAATGATGCTTTTTCAATCCCGGATAATTGACTTTCTTGACCAAAGGTTGTTTTTCGAACCATTGAGCAAGCTTCATTGCATTCTGGCAGTGACGCTCCATTCGCAAGTGAAGTGTTTTCATTCCCATATCGACAAGCCAAGCCTCAAAAGGGCTGGCATTTGAACCAATAAGTTTATACAACGTCCACAGTTTGGTCTTGAAAAAATGTTCTTCGGAACATACGACCGCACCTCCGGTAGAATAACCATGACCGTGCAGATATTTGGTGGTCGAGTGAACGACTAAATGAGCCCCGATTGTCAACGGACGACATAAAATTGGTGTGGCAAAAGTATTATCGACTATCAGCCTTGCATTGCTTTTTTTAGCAATTGATACGAGCATTTTCAAATCAACACATTGCAGTGTTGGATTGACCGGCGTCTCGGCAAAGATTGCCTTAACTTGGTTATCATTAACCAGCTTCTCCACCAACCTGCGATCCTCTAAATCATCATAGATGACTTTGATACCGTTTTTCTTGAATAGCTTTTCGATCAACTCGGTTGTACCACCGTATAAAATTTTTTGCGTCAGCAATGTATCACCGCTCGAAAGACAGGATTCGAGGGCAAGATGAATGGCAGCCATACCAGAGCTTGTCATAAGACCAAAAGCCTTTTCACCCAATCCGAAAGCTTCCAGGTCGGCAATTTTTTGTGCCACAGCTTCGACAGTAGGATTGCCATATCGGCTATAAACATGTGCACCAGGCTGATTTTCAAAAATGCGCATTCCTTCTTCAAGGTCACAAAATGTAAAAGCAGCAGTAGCATAAATCGGTAACTGGTGGGGGGCACTGGTACGTAGATCCTTGCTTGAACCAGCACAAATGGTGGATAGCTTTTTCATCTAAATTTCTGTTTATGATGTGGCAATATTAAATTCTAATTTTAAAACATTCTTTTACAAAATACGAAAGCAGGCTGCTGAAGTTGGCAGGACCTTTTTTAGCTTTGCAGCTGCTAAATCTTAGCAGTGGTAAAAATAATACATCATTGAACTCGACCGATCAAAATTTAATTACTTCAGAAGAACCTGAATTTGAACATTTGTTAATTCAGGCTGACCCCGGACAAAGTCCCGTAAGACTGGATCAGTTTGTCTTTGACAGACTATCACAAGTCTCTCGCAATAAAATTCAAAATGCAATTGAAGCAGGCTTAATTAAAGTTAACAATAAAATCACCCGTTCGAGTTACAAAATCAGACCGGCAGATGAAATTCAAATTGTCTTCCCAAAGTCACGGCATAGTGAAGAAGTAGTTCCACAAAACATTCCATTAAATATCATCTATGAAGATGAGCAAATTCTTATAATTTACAAGCCAGCAGGCATGGTCGTACATCCTGCTGTTGGCAATTATGAAGGCACACTGGTCAATGCACTGGCCTGGTATCTCAGAAATACGCCCGTTCCAGCAACCAGCGATCGTTATGGTTTGGTGCACCGAATCGACAAGGAAACCTCCGGACTTTTGGTGGTTGGTAAGACGGATGAGGCCATTGCCCATCTTGCGAGACAATTCTTTGACCATAGTATTCAAAGAGAGTATTATGCACTTGTGTGGGGAGAACCCCAGCCTGCTAAAGGAACAATTACGGGCAACATCGGCCGTGACCCGCGCAATCGCCAAAGGATGTTTGTGCATGAAGACGAGTTACAAGGCAAACATGCCGTAACGCATTATGAAGTGTTAGAATCATTTTATTATACGAGTTTGATTCGATGTCATCTTGAGACCGGAAGAACACATCAGATCCGCGTACATTTGAAATCAATCGGACATCCTTTGTTCAATGATGAGCGTTATGACGGCGACCGAATAGTTAAAGGAACTGTTTTTACCAAGTACAAACAATTTGTTCAAAATTGTTTTAAAATGGTTCCACGGTTTCCATTGCATGCAAGAAGCCTAGGTTTTATACACCCTTCTACAAAAAAGCAAATGTACTTTGAAGTTGAGCCCCCTGAAGACTTCATGGAACTGATTAACAAATGGAGAAATTATGCTTTCCACAGAAGAGACCAGATTGAAAAAGCAATAGAAGATGAAGAACAGCAGAGTGAACCCGACACATTGGAATAACATTTGTTCTCGCCTGGCGCATTGGGGCCAAATTATGCAGAATGACTTGGATAATAATCCTTCAATTCTTCAGCAGGCACAATCACAAAACAGTTGGTTCACCCTTGTAGAATCCCAGCGAATGATAGACATTATAACTTCTGTCTATCTAAATTATGACTCTCTGTATCAATGGCTGAACAGCTATGAACCCAAGACTTCCTATGAAAAAATGAACATCGCGCTGATTTGCGCTGGTAATATCCCCATGGTATCATTTCATGACATACTTTGCATACTAGCCTGCGGTTATAACTTGCAGATTAAAACATCAGAAAAAGACAATGTATTGATTCCCTGGGCCTTGAATATTTGGATGGAAATTAACTCTGCGTCAGATCAATCAATAACATTCACGGATAAAATTGCATCCTATGACGCTTTGATTGCTACCGGCTCAGATCTTGCACAGAATTATTTTAAGCCTTATCTTCTTAGATGCCCCGGCTTGATTAGATCTCATCGCAACGGAGTCGGCATTCTGCATGGCGATGAAACTGAAGATGATCTGATTGCCCTTGGCCATGATGTGTTTGACTTTTACGGTCTTGGGTGTCGCAATATAAGCAAACTTTATGTACCTGATTCATATGATTTCACAAGGCTACTTGGGATCTGGGATCATCATTTTAGCCACGTGATTCGACATACGAAATACAGAAATAACTACGAATACAACCTGGCTTTGCTAATTCTCAACGGGTCTATTTTTTTACAAGGCGATTCAGTGCTTATCATCCAGGACAGATCACTTTCATCCAGAATCGCAACATTGCATTATGAATACTACAGCAAAATAGATGAAGCGGAATCTTTTGTTCATTCAAATGAAGATAAAATTCAATGCGTTGTATCCACTAAGCCTCTAGTGAATACCAAATCCATTTTCCCTGGAAGATCACAATCTCCTGGACTCAATGATTATGCAGACAACGTCGACACAATGGAATTTTTGTTAAGCCTCTAAGATGAAGCCCAAGCCACCCACGAAGCAACAAAAGGCAAGTGCTATCGAGGCAATACTGGAAGATCTGTTTCCTGTCGTACCGGTGCCACTAAACCACAAAGATCCTTACACATTGCTCATTGCAGTCATTCTTTCGGCACAGTGTACAGATGAAAGGGTGAATACGGTGACAAGTGAACTTTTTAAACTGGCTGACACGCCTGAAAAAATGATGCTCCTCGGGATGGATAAAATAAAAGAGATCATTAAACCCTGCGGGTTGGCGCCTTCTAAATCCAAGGCACTATTTCATACATCCCAAATACTTATCGAGAAATATAATTCCAAGGTTCCACCCTATTTTGAAGACCTAGAATCACTGCCCGGTGTCGGTCACAAGACGGCTTCGGTTGTAATGTCACAGGCCTTTGGTACACCTGCCTTTCCTGTTGACACACATATTCACCGTTTAGCTAACCGATGGGGTCTGAGCACAGGGAAAAATGTGGTCATCACAGAGAAAGATCTTAAAAAACTATTTCCAATTAACAAATGGAATAAAATTCATCTACAAATTATCTATTTTGGAAGAAAATACTGCCCAGCCCGTGGACATGATCCGCTCGTCTGTCCTATTTGCAGTCTGTACGGAAGAAAAGAAATGGACAAGAAAATTGTATAATTTAAGAGTGGTGTACATTGCAACCAACAGGTGATCAGCCCTTTTTATCCCTTCCGAAAAGATCTTTTTTTTGATTTAGGATCGGTTTTTCCCGGGGTGCTGAATTTTGAATTTCAGTTTGTAATTTACTGATATAATTCCATTTTCCATTTTGATACTGAAAAGCCTCGTAGGAACCATCTGGAAGCATATTACTCACGCCAGGAGCCATAGGGTCCTCAAATGTTATGATATGGTCATAAACGATCATATGATCATCGGGCTCAAACCTCAATACACAGTTAGCCGAAGAACTATAGCGAACAACCTGCCGCTGCGCAGTAAACTCCTCCCCTTCTTCATCTTTCAATTTTAGCACAGGTATCCCAAATCGAACAATTCCTTTGTGAAGATCCATGATTTCAATTATCCGGAATTTCTCTTTTAGTTCATTCTGTGCAAAACCAAACAACACGCAATAAGATTCCTCGCCGAATGTGTATGGAAGCACGTGATAATATACCGCGCCATACCAGTGATCTGTATCAAATTGCTCATTTCGTATACGATCATATTGCCGTGGCTCCCTGTGAAATCGAACAATATTCCTCAGGCTGTCCACATAATAGCCAAAGTAATCATACTGATTATTTTTTTCACATTGCCAGGTGAATAAATGGCTATTGTAGTGAGGCAATTCGAGCCTGATAATGTTAGGGTTTAGTCTAGACATATCCAGTTGGCCATCCCTCAGAAGTCTATACATCAGATCGTCTGTATGTACTGCAGCAAGCTCTCTATTTGATGGATCGTGAACATTAAACATCACATCAGACCAAAAAGTCAGACTGTCATTTGGAGAAATTATTTTCTGACTAAGGCCGGCAGTGGTGCATATTCCACAAAGGACAACCCAAAGAAAATGTCTGATCATCAGGCTTATAACGCAGTATTATGTTGCTTAGTATGGGTCAGACGACAGTTGACCAGCCTCTCATAATCAGGCTTATCGGAAGGAAGGGTATGTCTGAATTCGGCGATAATGATTCTTTTGCTTATAACGAATATTCCGGGCATTTGAAAACCATCACCAAGCTGAAGACCCCATCCATGGCCTTTGATCAGGCCGGCCTCTATTCCTCTAACCCATGATCTAAATCCAAATAGTTGGTTAAAGTTGGCCTTTGTAAGTCCGAATGCCGAATAAAGTCTGCATTCCGGATCTGAAATGTGGTCAAGATGGGAGATCTTATACTTCCGCAGATACTCAAAACCCACTTCAGGCGCAGCCATATGGACAAGGATGATTTCCAGGTTGCGTAGGGATTTTTCAGATTGCAGCTTATAAATATCATACATGGCCTCCCGGCAAAAACTACAGCCGAAGTGTCTCAAAAACACCAGTAAAACTTTCTTGTGATTGGATACTTCCAACACATTCTGTCCGGTATAGGTCCTGAATTCTTCGAGTGTGGATATGGCCTGTGTCATAACTGCTTGAACAACCAGCCTGCAGAAGTGTTTAGCATCACGCTAACTTATCGTAAACTTCCATCATACTTCTGACTTCTGTTGCAGATTGATTCAACAAGTTCTGTTCAGTTTCTTCTAGTTTCAGTTCAAGCACTTGTTCAATTCCATTTTTACCCAATTTGACAGGCACGCCAACGAAAACATTGTCTAGGCCATATTGACCTTCAAGATGAACACAACAAGGAAAGATTCTTTGTTCATCTTTCAAAATTGCTTCAACCATTTGAGCTGCCGCCGCACCCGGCGCATACCAGGCTGAGGTACCCATTAATTTTACAAGTTCACCTCCACCGTATTTGGTCCGTTCAATAATTGCCTGAAGTTTATCCTGTGCGAGGAGTTCCGTAACAGGTATCCCCGACACCGTTGTATATCTTGGCATTGGCACCATAGAATCGCCATGTCCACCCATCAGAAGTGCTTGAATGTCTTTGGGAGATACATTCAGCTCAGCAGCGAGAAAAGCCCTGTAACGAGCGGTATCCAGCACACCAGCCATCCCAAAGACACGCTGGCCACTGAGTCCGCTTTTTTTGAAGGCAGCGTAAGTCATCACATCAAGTGGATTCGAAACGACGATTATAATTGGGTTCTTGGAATGAGACATGATTGCGTCCGTCACAGCATTGACGATACCAGCATTGGTCGTGATCAGATCATCGCGCGTCATCCCGGGCTTGCGTGGAAGTCCGGCCGTTATAACAACAATATCCGAACCATCTGTGTATTTATAATCGTCCGTGCCCATCAGGCGAGTAGAATAGCCGTCAATAGGTGCTTGTTGCCATGTATCCAGCGCCTTACCTTGCGCCATTTCTGCTTTGATATCCACCAAAACGATCTCTTTAACAAAATCGCGGTGGGCCAATACATTGGCTACGGTAGCACCGACATTTCCTGCTCCAACAACGGTAACTTTTGACATATAAGTTTGAATAAATTTTGTGAATTAAATAAATACGTCTAGATCCTCAATTTAAAATCTGTCATATAACACTTAATCATAATTAATGTTCACAATTTTCTTCGAAAGCAGACAAGGGATTTTGACAAATAATTCGATAAAAATGGAGTACAAAACGCAAAAATTAACGTTAACATAATGATGCGAATTGCGTATTTTTGCGAATCCACATCTTAAACATTAAATATTATTAAAATGAATAAAACTTTGACTTTCTTGATCTTAGTTTTCCTATCTTGGAATTCACTCTATGCTCAGATCATTGGAAGTTGCGGAACAGATGCCGCTGCCAACCTCGATATCAGAAATCGGATGATGGCAAACAGAGAAGACCCACAACTATCAGTCTATCGTTCCGGTGGAACAATATATGTGCCGGTAACTTACTGGCTTTCTGCCAAAAATGACGGTACCGGAAGAGCCAGATATATCAATTGCCTAATTAACCTATGTGCGATTAATGAGTTATACAAAGATCAGGGGATTCAATTTTATATCAAATCAATCAATGATCTTAACAATAGCTTTATCTATGATGACCCAAGTAGCCAGTTTGGAGCCGCAGCAATCATCAACATTCACAAGAAAAACTTGAATGCAATTAACATATTTGTTGCCAGCAAGGCCAACGGATCAAGCCCGGGAGTGCTTGCTTTTTATTCTCCTAACGATGATTACATTGTCAGTGACCTGAATTACGTTAATTCAAATGGCACCACCCTCGGTCATGAAATAGGTCATTATTTCAGCCTGGCCCATACATTCTTCGGATGGGAAGCTGATACCTATGACTGCACAGTTCCGACACCACTTGAACACTTCCTCAATGGTCAGAGGGTATTGGTTGAATATGTCGACCGCGCCAAGCAATATTCAAGCAACAAACTTCATTGCAATGTTGCCGCAGATGGATTCTGTGATACGCCGGCAGATTACAATCTTGGTTTTGGATTTAATGGTTGCAAATATTCTGGTTGCGCTAAAGATCCTGATGATGTCCCGCTCGACCCTGATGAAGCCAACATCATGAGTTATTTTCTCAATTGTCTGAAATATTTTAGCCAGGAGCAGAAAGATGCTATTGCACGGGACTATGCTAGTTCAAAAAGAAATTATCTTAAAACCCCAGTGCAGACTGCTTTGCCTGAGGTTACTGAAGCGCCTAAAAATGCCACCATCGTTTCAGACGGTTTTAATTCTGTGACATTTAAATGGGACGCTGTGCCGAATGCAACATATTATATTCTGGAGTATGCCCAGGTAAGTCTGAGCAATGCGGCCACTTATAAAACATTTCTGCTTAAGAGAACTGATACAACCTTGACCAACCTGAACAAAGGAATTAAATACGCATGGAGAGTAACCGCTTTCAATGCAACGAGTCTGTGTCCAAAATCTACCAATCCTATTACATTCACCAATAGCAACTTTGGCGTAGCAACTCAGGACCATGAAAACAATATTTCTGGAGCAAGTGTAACATCACTTGGAAATACATATTACTTGATAGATGTATCTGCCAGCAGCAGTCAGATTCTTCGCTTTGAAGTATTCAACCTTGATGGAAGATTAGTTCATGAAGAGGATCTTCAGCTGAGCGCGGGATTCAATCAATTTATACGGTCAATGGATCAAAATGGAATTTACACCTACAGGTTACGTAACAAGGATCAATCCTACTCCGGTAAGTTATTTGCATATTAATTCATCAGCCAATCCTCTTAAGCGTATCATGATGCATTCTCTGCAATCGAGAGTATTTTTACTCTTGCTGATTTTGGGCAACCTGCACTGCCTTTATTCACAGGAAGTTTCTTCATTCTGTGGCACCTCACTGAAGACTCAGGAAGCCTCCCTTCAAAACATGATAGGAATACATCATTTCGGTTTTCGAGGCATTCATAACATACCAGTCCAAATTCATATGGTGCTCAATGACAATGGTGGCGGAGACCTTGGATTACTTAAACTTCGCGAATCCATTTGCACGCTTAATCAGGATTTTGAAAGCACAGGATTCCAGTTTTACATGGAAGATGAAATAAATTATATCAAAAGCAGCAAATACAACGAGCACAACTATGATGATGGACTTGAGATGATGAGAAAGTACAATGTACCGAAAGTGATCAATGTATACATTGTTGGCAGCCCTGCAGGCAATTGTGGTTATTTTACCTATCAAGGCGACGCGTTAGCATTAAGTAAATCCTGTCTCGGCAAGAATTCCCATACCTGGGCGCATGAATTCGGTCATTATTTTTCCTTACCACACACTTTCTTTGGCTGGGAAGGTATTGACTATAATGCCGGAAAACCTACGGCCGATTATCAGAATCAGGTATTTACTCAAATTGAAAACACAGATCGCAGAAATTGCCTCTCGCAAGCAGACAACTTTTGTGATACCCCACCGGATTACATTAGCAACCGATGGTCCTGCAATGACAGCGATAGCAGTTCACTGGTACAAAAGGATGTGAATGGCCAAACCTTCCGATCGGATGGATCATTATTCATGTCTTATGCGATTGATAATTGCATGAGCAGGTTCTCTGATGAACAGAAATTTGCTATGCAGAATAACCTTACAAATCTCCGGACAGACCTTGATCGCGCAGTCACGCTTCGCTCAATCAGCACATTTGACAATGCCTTGATAAATCCCTCAGATTCTTCAATAACAAATTCCAAAGTTCGCTTTTCCTGGAATCCAGTGGCAAATGCTGATGGTTATATTTTCCAGCTATCCCGCAATCAACCATTTACAGTATTGATAAGAAATCTGGCAACCGTCAATTCTTCAATTGAGGTTGATTCACTGGTTGAAGGCAAAAGATATTTCTGGAGAGTCATCCCATTTAGTAAAATGGACTTTTGCACACAAGGATCAGCCTCTTTTACATTTGAAGTCAACAGTTTTACCTCAGTTGGAAATGTCACAGGAAGCAAGGATGTCAACATATTCCCCAACCCGGCAAGAATTGGTCAAAACATTTATTTGGACAGAATTAATGACACCGAAAAAAGCAATATCCGTTTTTTCAGCGAATTTGGAAAAGACCTTACTGAGGTTACTGTAAAGAATACAAACTTAATCAATACCTACATCCAAACAGAAGCACTTCAACCAGGAGTGTACTTTATTCAGATCAACCAAAAATTTGCAAAAATAATTTTAACACATTAATGAACTTACATGAATTCCAGGGTAAGCAGATCCTGGCAGCCAACGGAATCCCAATACAGCGAGGAATTGTTGCCTTGACAATTGATGAAGCGCAAAAAGCTTATGATGAGATCAGGACGCAGACAGGTACCGAATTTGTAGTTGTTAAAGCACAAATTCACGCTGGAGGCAGAGGAAAAGGTGGAGGCGTCAAACTTGCTAAAAGCAAAGAAGAATTTAATCATTATGCATCTTCTATCCTTGGCATGATGCTCAAGACTCCACAGACACCAGGAGGAATTGATGGCCCTGGCAAACTTGTTCAGAAAATTCTAATTGCAGAAGATTCTTATGCACCAGATTTTGCTGCATGCAAAGAATATTATCTTTCGATTCTTACAGACCGGACGAGCCAAAAAAATGTTATCATCTACTCTACTCAAGGTGGCATGGATATTGAAAAGGTGGCGGAAGAAACACCGGAATTAGTACATAAGGAGTACATTGATCCTGCTCTGGGGATTCAGGGATTCCAGTGTCGCAGAATTGCTTTTAATCTGGGTTTAACCGGCAAGGCTTTTAAAGAAATGAATTCCTTCCTGCCTAAAATTTACAAGGCTTTCGTTAATGCTGATGCAACTCTTTTCGAAATCAATCCACTGCTTCGCAAACCTGATGATCAGTTTATTGCAGTAGATTGTAAAGTAAGTATTGATGACAATGCTTTGTACCGTCATCCTGATTATGAAGCCATGCGAGACGAAAGCGAGGAAGACCCCACAGAAGTTGAAGCACGGCAGCATAATCTCAATTACGTCAAACTCGATGGCAATGTTGGCTGCATGGTCAATGGTGCAGGTCTTGCGATGGCTACTATGGACATCATTAAAATGGCCGGAGGGAATCCAGCCAATTTTCTCGATGTAGGTGGTACTGCCGATGCTCATCGAGTAGAACAGGCATTTAGAATTATTCTGAAAGATTCGAATGTCAAGGCTATTCTGGTTAATATTTTTGGTGGAATTGTGCGATGCGACAGGGTTGCTCAAGGAGTTGTTGATGCGTACAAAAATATCGGACAGATCAAAGTGCCGATCATCGTGAGATTGCAGGGAACGAATGCCGAAGCTGCCAAAGAAATTATTGATGGCTCTGGACTGAAGGTTCATTCAGCAATTCGCTTGCAGGAAGCAGCTGATCTGGTCAGTGAAGTTCTGCGCTAATCCATAGTGGAAACCTTATCACTCAGTCGCCTCAATGAGTATCTCAGGAGAGTAATCACACTCAATTTTAGTGAGCCATTATGGATCAATGCAGAGTTGGTTCAATGTAATTTAAATAAAGGGAATTATTACATTGAACTTGCCGAAAGAGATGAATCAACTTCCGAAATATTAGCCCAGAGTGTTGCTGTTATTTGGAAAACCACATGGAATAATTTAAAAGCAAGAATTAGCCCAGAAATCCTACGTGAGGGAAACAAACTAAGACTCAAAGTACATGTTGATTATCACATAAGATATGGACTAAAGCTCAATGTAATTGACATTGACGAATCCTTTACATTAGGCGATATTGTCAGACAAAGACAAGAAATTATCTCAAAGCTTATTACTGAAAAATTATGGCAACGAAATAAAGAAACGAGGATTCCGCTTGTTGTCAAAAGAGTTGCAGTTATTACAAGTCTTACCGCTGCTGGCAAAAGGGATTTTGAGACGCATCTTTTGGAGAATGAATACAGTTATACATTCAACATAACTTATTTTAAGGCTACAATGCAGGGAAACAAGACCGCTCCTGAAATTGTCCGGTCTTTAAGCTTGATCAGTCAAAGACAAGATGAATTCGACTGCGTCGCGATCATTCGAGGAGGAGGTGCAAAGATGGATCTAATAGACTTTGATAGCTATGACATTGCCAAAAAATTAGCATTTACTGATCTACCCGTCTTAACGGGGATTGGACATGATCAGGATGAATCCGTCACTGACCTTTGTGCGTACAAGCAGCTCAAAACACCTACTGCCGTTGCAGATTATATTATTCAACACAATCTGTTATTTGAATCTCAAATGACAGAATTATATCAAAAGGCTCTTCACCTATGTAATGCAAGGATTCACCGAAATATGGTTTTATTGGCCAACACACGTAAGAATCTGGTCATGAGCTCTATAGCATGGCAACAAAATAAAATGACCAGGTTAAAAAATTTGACCCACAGAATTCAAATGTCCGCTCAAAAATGGATTCAATCGAAGAATTTACAACTTATCAATACATCCCATTTATTGAAAAGCAATAACCCGCTTCTGATCCTTGAAAAAGGCTACTCTATGAATTTTCAAAATAACAGGAGAATTAAATCAATTGAAGACATTGACTTTCAAAAGGATCTGACGACTGTCCTTCGAGACGGAATGGTAATAAGCAACATTGAAAAGACATCGAAGTCATAATAACCTCGCACCGATATAGCATATTCAATGTAGTCTAAAAAAAATGGCAATGAAAAAGCAAAAAATGACCTATGAAGAGTCGATGCAGCGCCTTGAACAAATTATTGACCAGATTCAAAAAGATCAGACAACCATGTCGGAATTAACGCAGGTATTGCAGGAAGCCCGCGAGCTCATTAAATTTTGTGAAGACTCGCTGCGAAATGTTCAAGACAAACTTACTGAATTCAATGATGAGCCTTAGACCGATTCAGAAATGAAATAATGAGCCGCAAATCATGAATGAAATTCCGGTCCCGCAATGCACTCCAACTCAGAAAAATGCCGGGTATGGCAACAATAAGGCAAGGAAGCCACGCACCAACCAGGGCACTGACCGTAAGACTTTCGGATAATCTCTTAAAAAAAGTGTTCAGAAGTATATAACTTACAAATACTAGGATACACAATAATAATGGATATCCATAACCACCTTTTCGAACAATAGCCCCTAATGGAGCACCTACAAAAATAAATATCAGACAAATGACTGCATACGAATACTTTATCAGCAACTCATAAACAAATTTATTTTTTCGAACACTGATTGAACGAAGTGCTTCTGTATAAGACACTTTTGAATTCTGATCACTTTGATAAAATCCATAGGCCTGACGCCAATTAGAGAGACGTTGAACAGTGTCTGGATTTACATAACGCAGTACCAATTCAGCGATCGTTTGCGAATCCCGTTGATTAAGCATACTTCTGAAAGATGGTCTTGCCATTTCCTCAACGCTGGACTTATCTTTGGGTCTGTCTGGATAAGATTTTATCGTACCAATTTTTAGGTCCGTATTGGAAATTATCGGTACCACAAGTTTTGATTTTTCAATCTCCAGACTGTCTATATCCAATCGAAGCTGTTTGGAGTTCTTCATACGCTGATTACCTTTGAAAAGATCTTCATCGGTTCTCTCAAGATCAAATTCCTTAAGACTAAATACCTTAGTCATTGTATCAAAACGGCTTCTGACCAGGGGGTATTTGGCTCTGGAAATACTTCTCTTGTCAGGCAATTGAAGCATTTCACCATTGTTCAGCTGCATTACTAGAAACTGTTCCCCGGTGGTGACATACATGACACCCTTTTTAGCAAGGATCATGGTCTGGCTGTTGGGGTTGCTGTGATCGTTGACCTCTACCCCTTCGATATGCATACCGTCAGCAGATTTCTTCTCTATTCTGATCACATATCCATAAAAATCTTCATTAAAGACCCCTTCTGCAAGACTCAAGGTTGGCTTTTGCCTTTTGAGGTCATGCAATCTGCTCATAAATTTAAGATTTGAGCGCGGAATTAAATAATCCGAGCAAAACCAACTAACCAATCCAACCATTGCCCCAATTATAATGATAGGACGCATAATCCTCAGCAGCGAAATACCTGCAGACTTGATACTGGACAGCTCATAATTCTCACCAAGATTTCCAAAGAGAAAAACTCCAGCCAGCAAAACACCAATCGGTAAAGCGAGCGGAATCAATGAGATCGATAAATAAACCAGGAATTCCATAATGACTAAGATTCCAGCACCCTTGCCCATGATGTCATCGATATACAGCCAAAGAGTCTGCATGACAAGAACGAACAAGGCTATGGAAAACGACACTAAAAATGGGGATATAAATCCCTTAATCAGCATCAGATCGATCTTCTTTACCACAGCTGATTTTTAATAACAATATTTGTTGGCTGATATGATTCCTGAAGCGATGAGTCGACGGGCGTTCCGCACATTCTGTGCATCATATCTTGTAAACCGTTTGACACCCAAAAGCATTATTTTTAGTTCATCACCTTGAGCAAAGGATGCCAATGCGTCACTTGCAATTTTTGAAATCAGTGCTTGCGTATCCCAAATCAGGGTTTTAAGCATTGCTTGATATGGCTTGATTTCATCTTCATTCATTCGTTGAGAGAGTTTATGAACACGAAGAAGTACTGACTCGCAGGTGAATATATAGATAATCATATCAGCCACATTCATTAAAATTTCCTGCTGTTCTTTGAGATCGTGCTTTCCATCCATTTGATATTTAACGGCAGCACCAGCAACCATCAGCGTTAATTTTTTAAATTCCCTGACTGTACGGGTCTCCAACCCGAGCCTCCCTTCTGGAACAGTCTGCGAAGGAAGACCGGTTAGTTCTTTCTGAACCTCCCAAGCCGGGCCAACCAAATCAAGTTCTCCTTTCATCGTTCGCCGAATCAGCATATTGACGATGAGCATTCTGTTGATCTCATTGGTACCTTCATAGATTCGGTTGATTCTGGCATCGCGATAAAGACGCGACGGCAAATATTCTTCGCTAAAGCCATAGCCCCCGTGAATCTGCAGCAGTTCGTCGATGACATAGTCCAGAACCTCAGAACTGTAAATTTTTATAATGGCACATTCAATTGCGTATTCCTCTGCTGACTCCAGCATTGCCTTAAATCCCGGCTGACCAGAATTAATTTCTTCCTGGTACCTGTCATCCATTAGGTCACTCACCCTGTAAACATTAGATTCACTGGCAAATGTCTTAATGGCCATTTCAGCCAGCTTATACTGAATTGCGCCGTAGGCAGAAATAGGATGCTCGAACTGTACCCTTTCACTGGCATATTTGACGGCAATATCAATGCTGTGCTTACACCCCCCCATTGCCATTATACCCAGCTTAAATCTGCCTATATTCAACACATTGAATGCAATCAGATGACCTTTTCCAATTTCTCCAAGGACATTCTGTGCACTTACCCGAGCATTATCAAGAAATACTTGTCTTGTAGATGAGCCCTTGATTCCAAGTTTATGCTCCTCTTCACCAAGCTTCAAACCAGCATTTTGGCCTTCGACCACAAACCCCGTAAATTTATTTCCATCGACTTGAGCAAAAACGATGAAAATATCAGCAAAGCCTGCATTGGTAATCCACATTTTTTGCCCGTTAATAATATACTCATCCGTCACGGGATCAAATACAGCGATGGATTTAGCACTCAGTGCGTCAGATCCTGATCCGGGTTCAGTAAGACAATATGAAGCTTTCAGATGACCGCTGCATAACCCTGGCAAATATTTTTTCTTTAACTCCTCAGTTCCGAAATAGTAAATCGGAAGCATCCCGATTCCGGTATGAGCCGCAATCGTAGTATTAAAAGAGGCGTCGCCCCTTCCCAGCTCCTCTGAAATAATTGTATTCGAATGCATATCAAGGGGGCTGCCACCATATTCTTCAGAAATATGCGCCCCGAGAAGACCCATTTCTGCTGCCATTTCAAGTAATTCAACCTGAAACTCCATTTTATGGCCTTTGAGCCAGATTTCACGCTCTACGAACTGCCTTACCGCAGTTCGAATCATCGACTGATCCTCTGTAATATCTTCAGGAATAAAATTAGCATCAACTGACGTGTCTTTAATCAGAAACTCCCCACCTTTTAAGACTATACTTTTTCTATCTGCTGACATGTCCAATTATATTAATTACCATTAACTATAAATGGCGTATTCTTACTCTGAGTAATAACTACTTTTGCATTTTGTGATAAGCTAAGTTCCTTTAATGCTTTAATGCGTTCATATTCCAATTGCTTATCCGTAAGCCCTGTATTAATTATTTTCTGATAATCGGCAATACCCTGTGCTTCTATCCGTTTCCGATCCGCTTCCTGCTTTTCCTTTTGAAGAATAAATTGCATTTTCTGGGACTCCTGCTCTGCTTTTATCTTTTCCTCAATAGCGGATTTGACATTTAAAGGTAAGCTGATATTTCGAATCAGTATTTGTTCCAGTACCAGGCCCCGGTTCTTAAAATCAGTATCGATACTTTTATTAATATTGTTCTGAAACTCTTCACGTTTGTGTGAATAAAGATCTACAGCTTCATAATACACGCCATTATCCCTGATTCTTGTTCTTGTTATTGGCCTTACGATTTTATCTTGATAATCGATACCCAGTTCATTGATTAATTTCGGTGCTGATTCAGGATTAACCCTGTACAGTACTGTAAGATCTATAATAACCTCTAAGCCATCCTTTGTCAAAGCCCTGATCGCGTCATCTCCTGATTTTTGTCCTTCATCATGCACCCCACTCATCGTATAATTCTGTACCCTGCTTTCAATTTCATAAATTCTCAAAAGAGGATTAAGAACATGCAGCCCCGGGTAAAGTACATCAGGTTGGACTTTCCCGAAGAGGGATTTAACACCTATATAACCTGCTTCTATCTGAACAATACACTGGGAGAACAACCCAATCCCGATCAGAATGAGCGCAGCAATTCTTAGCCTTCCGGTCATTCCCGTCATTAGAAATCCGCTGTTGCGGGAAGCCATAATCGATAATGCAATCAGCATTACAACGCCTATTACTACCAGAACCATATTAAATATTATTTACAATTACGTAATGTAAAATTTGAATAAAAAGTTCAGAAACAGCGCTATTTAAGCAAAGTCACATTTCCTTTTTTGGAATATTCCTTTGCATCGAGACATTGAAATTTCACGTAATAGGCAAATACATCCGGTCCTGCTAATGCACCCTTGAATATCCCATCCCATCCTTCGTTGAGTTTATCCGTATGAAATACCTGCTCACCCCATCGATTATAAATTATAAGGTCTATTTGAGTCAGTGAGGCAGAACGAACGTAAAAGGTATCGTTAACCTTGTCATTATTTGGAGAAAAAGCATTGGGAATAAATACCGATTCGTCGCATGGTATGACCGTGACCAACACCGAAGCTGTGGCAGTGCAACCGTTTTCATCAGTTACCGTTACAGTATAGCTTGTGGTTTTGGTAGGCATGGCGATTGGATTGTAGACATCTATAGCATTCAGGCTACCGTCATTCGGAGCCCATTGATATTTATAACCGGCACCAAATATTGTCTTCAACTGAACCTTTTCGCCGGCTGTCACTATTGAGGGCTCTGCTGTAGCAAAAATTATCTTTGAAAGTTGGGATACATCAACGGTGTGACTAAGGTTTCTCAAACATCCAAAACTATCCTTTACCTCCACCCCGAATGTGGTTTTTTCTTTAACAGAAAACCTCACTGAATCAAGATGTTCAGACCCAATAATGCTCATAACAGGTGTCCAGCTAAACATCCAATCTGTATCAGAAGGAACTACCTTTAAGACTGCAGTATCACCTGGGCAGAGGATGTCAGGACCACTAATTTCAGAATTAAATTCAACTAGGTTTAGATTTACCGTGTCAATATCGCGACAGCCTTTATAAAGTCCTTTGATGACAAATGCCGAATCCCTATCCAGATTAACTTTTAAGCTGTCTCCCGATCCTACGAGCTTGCCTTGAATATCACACCAGGCAATGTCCATATTTGTCAAGACACGCAATGTTACTGTTCCAGGTAAACAAAGACTGGTGTCGCTTACCAGCGGATTTAGAAAATAATTACGAATATAAAAAACGCATACTGTATCCTTGAACACACATCCTGGATTTGCAGGATTAAAGAATTCAACATAATACTTTGCATCCCTGTTATATCTTGGATGTGGATTGGGTGAACCTGGATCTATCAGAATTGAATCCGGATACCATTTGTATTTGAACATTGGATTGCCGGAAGGATTTAAATACACTGTATCATAATCACATGCCACTATTGAATCATTCAGGTGTACATCATTGAATACAATCTCAATGGTTTGCATAACTTCTCGACCACATAGCGTATCTGCTTTCAGGGTAACCTTGAATTTGCCGTCAGTGGAATAGGTATAATTATCTACGGCACGGGTACTAGTTCCTTTACCATCGCCGAAATCCCACCTTATTTTTCCGGAGTAATTTGTTCTTACTACAATTGAACGACTACCACATGTCGATTCAATCATTATATCCGGAACGATAATCGGAATAGCTTCGATTTCAATTGTGTCTGAAAGCATGCATCCAAACTGGTTTGTAACCATCAAATACAATTTGGTTTCCCCAGGTCGCATTATATTGACTTTAGGTGACAGCGTGCCTTGCCCACCAACAATGACTGAATCGGGTTTCCAATTAATTTTCAAAGTATCTTTTGGATCAAGATTAATAAGCGTCAAATCAAATGGCTCATCACTGCACAGACTAAATTTTCTGCTATAATTAAGATCAATGCCATTATACCTCAATTGAATTTTTGTGACATCCGCACACTGACCTGTTTTTCCAGCCCGCACATAGAGGACCTTGTTATCCTTACTGTTAAAAATAAATTTTTCTCCAATAAATTCAACAGGGTTAAATAATTCGTTAAATGACCATTCAAACATCCTGGTTGAATCAGACATCGCCATAAATTCAAAATGTCCGTCGCACGAAGAACTGTCTCCCATAATTTGATACGCAATTTTTTGACGAACGTTAATCTTTACACTGTCTGTTAATGTGCATGTATTATCAGTTATGGTCACTTTGTATGTCGTCGTCGTATCCGGATGAGCAACAGGATCAGATGGGTCTTTTAAATTAAGAGAGCCAGCAGGTATCCATGTATAGAAGTATGTTGAATTTCGGTTCAGAACAAGATGTATGGAATCACCTCGACAGATAGACCCACCATCAATCAAATCGACATTAATTCCGCTTAAATCAAGTGGCTCTTCAAGCGTGTCACGACAGCCTAGAGAGTCCGTAACGATAAGACGAATTTTATATTTTCCGTAACCCGATACATTAAATGTTGGTTCAAATTCAGATGAAGTAAGGTTTACATTATTATTAAAAAGGCTCCAGTCATAACTTACAATTTTTGTAAGCGTAGTGGAATGGTTCTGAGTATGAACTCGAATATCAGGATAACAATCAGCCTTTGTTTTAAAATCCGCTTTTAATCCTCCGTTGATCACATTCAGGATTCTTTTAAAAGTATCTGTGCAGGACCCATTTCTTGCAACAAGTACGACATTATAAATGCCATTTCGTGAATAATTGTAAATTGGATCAACATCAGAGGAATTCGCATTCAGATTATTGGGAAAATCAAAATACCATGTGTATCGTGTAGCATCTTTACTGAGATTTCTGAATTTTTGGTTCCAGCCATCACAGATACCGGTCAACACCTCAAAGGATGCCATGGGTTGAACCCCACAGGGAACAACATTCAATTCAAAGTCTCTGACCTGGGAGGACATTTTAATTCCGTGTCTGTATTCAGTAATGCAAACGCCAACTAGAAACTGGCCAATGGTATTAGGAACAGCGGTCATGACTCCAGTAACAGGATTGATTTTTAATGGCGTGCCGGTACCATTAGGGTTCAAAAGACTATTTAGGCTATAAACCGATTTGAGAACCACACTGTCATAAGGCGGAAAGGTAGGAATACCTTTTGGATCCAGCCTGGTTCTACCAATATTTGGCAGACAAAGGCTATAGACCAGGCTGTCACCATCAAGATCTATGGCACTATGATCAAACACGAATGGCTTGTCGACACAGGTATAAATTGGTGGAAAAGGTCCGTACTGAGGCCCTGAATTGCAGTTTACAAGATCGGACGGCGAAATATAAAGCGCATAGGTTGTCCCGGTCTCAAGTGGCATTTCAATGTTTGACAGCGTTACATTACGACAACATCTTTGATAAGCAATAATGTAACCTTGCTCGCTGTATGGCAACGTGATGATTTTTCTGTATGTCGCTTGGTGTACACATACCAGGTTACCCTGAAGACATATTTCGGCGGGTTTTTCCGGCAAGGTGTCATCTTTAAAAAATTCAAGATTCACCTTCCCATTATCTTCAACTCGCCAGGCAAGCGATTTATCAATAGCATTAAATATACCTACTTCCGCAGGATTGTCAAAATAAACTGTATCCGCACCATTGATGCAATCTCTCCTGACGGTTAAGGTAATTGCATACTTATTATTGCCAAGGCAAGTATAACTAAGTTGTCCACCTACAATATGGGTAGCAAAAGCTGGATGAATCCCAAAACCGGACACACAAATAATAATCAGCCAAGCAATATTCAGTGCTTGCCTGTTATAGAAATTAAAATTTTTGACCTGATTGAACATTTTGATTATTCTTTAATCTCAATAATTTCAACGCGTCGCTCCCTGGATGCGTTAATATGATAAATTGAACCCGGGTCCTTAGGTTCTGATGCAATTCCCTTGGGTGAAGTCTCTTCTCCGAAAGTCTTTTCACGGATCTCAATTAACCCCGAATTGATATATTTCATTAGAATACCCTTGTGATATCTTGCAAACTCATTCCTGACTGACTGAATTCTGCGCTGACCAAGAATTTTATTATAGTCATCAGAAGCAAGAGGGCTGGCATAACCTTTGATGTAAACAATGTACTTTTTACCCTCCGCCAACTCAGTTGCCATTTTAGATACAAACAAATCAAGTTTTTCTTTTCCGCCTTTCACATCAATTTCAAAAAAAGACTCCATTTCCTGTTCGCGAGAGACCGATTCATCCCTGCCAAATAATAAGGCATATTTTTTCTTAAAGATTGACTTTCTATGGTAATATGTACTAAATGTCTGGCTGTAACTTAGATTGGTATAAGATGGTTTACCATTAGGCCTTGGTCTGTCATTATCAAAATAAAGTGTTAGCGGCAACATACTGTAGAGGAACTTATCGAGATATATTTTCTCCGTCACAAGCCCCGTTTGTTTACAGTCAATTTTTATTTCCTTACTAGTTTCGGCATATTTATCCTTATTGGCAACAATACGGTATCTATGGCATTTTTCAATTTTGATAAAGTGACTAATATTGGCATCAGATTCCCGAACGGTTACGGGAGGAATTAACGGGTCATCCAGGTCAATAAGTTGCAAAGTCACATCGGGCAGGTCAGCTCCTGTTTGTTTATCAAAAGTCAGCACATCCAGGTTAATCTTCTCAGGTCTTAAATATATCTTTTTCAAGATTTCTGCAAATTCGCCGGGTTTGCCACTCAGAAAAGTCACAGAATCTGGTTCGTATCCCTGCTTACTAACTATTAGTTTATACTCTTTATCGCAATCTAACGGGACAATAAAATCATTTCCCTTTTCATTTGTTTGAATGATACCTGTGTTTCTAGGTGCACTAATTTCAACGATGTTAATTGTGGCACCTATAAGATCCTCCTTTGTATTGGCATCATAAACCAGCGTTTTGAGGTGAACATCACAATCCGGAACTATTGCCCTGTAAATATCAAGGCAACAGGCATTATTGATATCATCAATAAGTTTGGATTCTGTTCTGTTGGATGAAAAAAATACTTTCCTGTCATCCCCTCTATAAAAATAGAGTTCATCATAACTGGTATTAACCGGAACACCAAGATTGACCGGATTAGTCCATAAGCCACCCTTATTCCGCGAATAGTAAATATCATAACCGCCCATACTGAGGTAGCCCCTTGAACTAAAATACAAAAGCTTCGTCTTTGTATCAAAATAAGGAGTCGCCTCGTCAAAAGCTGTATTAATCTCAGTCAAATTAACTGGTTCTGAAAATGCTCCGTCCGCGCTAATGCTACAGGTCCACAAATCAAGCATCCCTTTTCCACCTGGCCGGTCAGAGCAGTAATACAATCGCTCAAGCATTTGACTTGAATCAAAACTTAGAGAAGGTTGAGTATGATTAAAGTCAGGGAGGTTAATATTATCCGGCAGAGCCTGAGGCTCAGACCAATTTCCTTTTTCATCAATTCGTGCGAGATATAATTTGCATCTTTTATCAAAATCATTTATTTCTTCGCATAAGGTAAACACTACCCTATTGCTGACCTGGCTAAAACTCGCGTTGGCTACATACAGGCCTGCATATTGGGAAGATGGATAATCTTTTTTTATTCCCGGCCCTCCGTCACGTGAAACTAAGAATCGACTGATTGTCCTCTGAGGAAACAGTTTATTGACCTCATTAATAAATCGGTTAGAACTATAAAAAATTTGTTTGTCATTACCCGTAGCCGCAAAATCTGAGTATTGCGAATTAATTTCATCACCCAATCGCTTGATCTTTACTTCCTTATTCTCGTTATCTTTTTGTGTGATAGCCCATTCACACGCTTGGATTTGCATTTGTGCCTGTTCGCTGAGTGACTGTTCCTCGCCTGAATGTGTAGAAATATACAGCTGATAATTATTTTTTGAATTGTTATAGTCTCCCATTAACTGTTGTACCTGTGCAAGCCTGAAGGCTGCCTGAGGGTAAGATTGGTTTTGTGACCCTGACAGTACTTTTCCATAATAGCTTGCGGCGAGTCCATAGGCACCGTGAAAACGTGCAGCTTCCGCAGCCTGATACAGATACATTGCATTATTTTCATCAAATTCAAGCAGCTCCTTAAACTTGCTCAGGGCGTCATAATAATTTTTGCTTGCCATCGATTTTTGAGCAACACTGATTATAGATTTCTCACTGGCATACTGGGCATTTATTGATCCAATGCTTAGAA
>JAIBCI010000013.1 GCA_019694255.1 Saprospiraceae bacterium | reverse complement strand
TAATTAATTTAATTATTATAATTCAAAACCTCCCTGATGAGAAGTTCTGGATCAAGGTTCGGGGCAGGATTAAAAAGATCTTGTACAGATCGTACATAGGTAAACGGCAGAGAGGCAATTTTCGCTGCCTCGGGAGTTACAAATGAGCGCTTTCCGGAAATCGTTGCTTTGAGTGTCTGGATGATATGATGTGCCAGGGTCAATAAGGGTGTTAGCGATCTTTGCGGCATCCGGATCCCGGCCTGCCGGCAGGTCATCTCAAACAATTGACGATAACTCATGGTACGATCATAGATCAGTTGCGGTCCGCAAACGATATCCTCAAGAATCGCACGAATCAACGCTGCAATGACGGTATCCAGTGATGTCACAGCCAGGTTTCCAGTCGGATAATAGGGCATTCCGGCGGCAATTTCCCGAATGACACGGTTAGAGCCATGCATCCAGTTATCCGCCCCCAATATCAGCGTTGGATTAAGAATACAGGTCGACAGTCCTTCTACTGATCCCCGTATGACTTCCAGTTCGCCGAGATATTTGGACCTGGCATAATGGCTGTGAAAGATGGGTCTTCCCGGCAATAGATTGCCTACCAGCAAAGGGTTTGCACTTCTTGTTAAGGTCGAGGCGCTGCTCAGGTAAATGAGTCTACGTACACCGTGTTGAAGGCAGATATTCACAAGATCCCTGGTGCCGTAATAATTGACCTTTCGCAACGCAGCGGTATCCTTGCGATCATAGCTCACCAAAGCTGCAAGATGGATAACCGTATCTGCATTCAGAATAACTTCTTCCAGCGAATCAGGATCTCTTAGATCTACTTTATGCCATCGGATATCCAAGGATTCCGGACATGTGCTGTGGTAGAGTCCCGTCAGATTGCTAAATCCACGTTCCTTCAGTGCCTGAATGAGGTGCCGGCCGACGAATCCGGAGGCTCCGGTAATGAGGATATGAGAAGCCTTATTCACTGGTAGATTGTGCGAGGGAGATTGTGTATTCTGCAATTTTTTCGATATCCTGAGTACTCAGTTTACCTTCAAAACCCGTCATGGCATTTCGTCCCCGGGTAATGACGAGGATCCGTTCCTCCTTTGACATCTGTGAAAGCCTCAGATTATGTGCTCCATTGGTCATCAGGTCACCCTTGATACCATGACAAAAAACACAGTTCTGGTAAAAAAGTCTTTTTGCGTCAGCGGCCTGTTTTGGCGCTTCACCAGCGCAGGACCAGCAGAGGAGAAAAGCCGGAACTGCCACGTGAATTGCTTTCATACCACAAAGTTGATGATTCATTATTCGTTTAAAAACTTTTTAACCTCATTTAAGTTTATGTTTCGACCTGATCTTTAAGACGATATCTTATTTTCCATGAAAAATGTAATCTTCCTCGGCTTCGGACTTTTTCTGATTGGTACGGTTGTGTCTGCTCAAAAGAGTTTTAGCCTTGCGGAAGCTGTTCGGTACGCAGAATCCAACAGCAAGTCACTCGACCTTCAAAGGCTGGATATACAGGATGCCAATGACCTCATGACCGAATACCGCTCCATCGGTATGCCCAAATTAACGGGCGGCGTGGGATACACGCATTTTGTGGACATTCCCACAAGCATCCTGCCTGATTTTATATCCCCATCGGTGTACGAAGTTCTTTTCAAGGAGAATTTACTACAACGCCGCGATATTGATTACGGCAAGGGAATTCCGGCACAATTTGGAACAAAAAATAATCTAACCGCCAAACTGGATTTCTCCACGCTATTGTTTGACGGAAGTTTTTTTGTAGGGCTCAAGGCCCAGAAGATGTACAAAGAACTGATTGAAAAACAAATCAATCAGTCTGCGGCCGATGTGCGCTATCAGGTGACCAAATCCTATCTGGCGGCCAGTGCGGTGGAAGCCAGCCTTCAGATGATTGACAAAAATATCGAAAACCTCAGCAAGCTTACTCGGGAGGTTTCAGCCATATACAAAGCCGGACTCACAGAAAATCTCGATGTGGAAAGATTGGAGTTGTCAAGGCAGAATCTCGATGTGGAACGCGAAAAACTGGTGCGACTATATGAGATTACCAAGAATGTGCTCAAATATCAAATGTCTTATCCGCTGAAGGATTCGATTACCTTATCCCAGACATTTGACGAATTGTCCAGGGCTTATTATATACAGACGCTCGATCCGTCCATTCGGCTGGACATTAGCAAAAGACCTGAGTATAGTGTCATGGATCAGGGAAGAAAGCTCGCAGAGATCAATATCAAACGATACCAAATGAGTTATTATCCGAGCCTTAGTGGATTTGCTTCAGCGCAACGCATCCTGCAGCGCAATGACCTTTTTAACGGCAATGAAAACAAGTGGTTTCCGACCACGCTGGTTGGATTGAATCTCAATGTGCCGATTTTTGATGGTCTTGATCGCAAAGCCAAAATCAGTAAAGCCAAAACCTTATTGGAAAGGACCAATAAGCAAATGAGTGAATTTGAACGCGGGATTTCGCTGGCTTTCGAAAATGCCAAAACACAATATCTGAATGCGCTCAATACTTATGAGGCGAGGAAGAAAACGCTTGCACTGGCTGAAAAAATTTACAAAACGAGCCAAGTTAAATTTAAGGAAGGTGTTGGCAGTTCTCTTGAGGTTTCAGCTTCAGAGAGAGATCTTTATTCGGCCCAGGCGAATGTGCTGGATGCCCAATCTGCTTTAATTCAGGCCAGGGTTGAACTGGACAAGGCGATGGGAGCGCTGTAAAAGTTGCAATTATTTTATAAAAAATGCAGGCCGGAGCTTGCGCTTAGCGAGGAAAAATATCATCAATAGCTATTGAAGCAACAGCAGACTCATAACCTTTCTGGTATAAATATTGCATCAATTGTTTTTTCTGCAGAAAAGGTTCCGTCTTTTGGTCCATCGTACGCCATTTTTTTTCTGCGACTTGTTTTGCTTTCTCCAGGTATAGATCCGGATCGATCTCTTTCAGCATCTCGTCAATCATCCTTTCATGAATATTTCGCAACAGCAGAAATTGTCTGATTCTGATCCGACCCCACGATTTCATTGAAAACTTTCCATGGACAATCGCACGGGTATAACGCTCCTCGTTGAGATACTGTTCTTCGATCAGGCTGACGATAATATCATCCTGCCATTCGAAGTCAATTTTCAACTCTTTCATCTTTTGGATGACTTCTGACTGACAACGTTCCTGGTAAGCGCAATACCGACGCATTTTCTCAAGAAAAACGGCTTTGCCGGAATACGGATCAGACATTGTTGCGCTGAAGAATGTGGCTGATCACCTCTGCAATTTCCTGCTCCGGATCATGAGTCCAAACCTTGAATCCGCATGCCGCTGCTGCTTCCGTATTTTCGGATTTATCATCGATGAAAAGACTCGTCGCAGGATCTATGCCGGCACGATGGATCACGTATTGATAAATCGCAGAATCGGGTTTGCGCAGGTGTATGTCATGGGAGAGAAACACCTCATCAAAGTACGATCCGAAATCCATTACACCGTGCGTGTTGTGCAAATAGCGAAAAACATTTCTAACATGGGTAATATTGGTATTGCTTAGCAAATACAGTTTGTATTGTTTTCTCAAATCCCGAAGCATGTTGAGGCGCTGCTCCGGCATATCCAGGAGCATGGCATTCCAGATATAGAAGTACGCGTCACCATTGAGCACTTTGACGGACCGGCGTTGCAGCCGATTAAAAAAAGCTTCTTCCGAAATTTCACCCCGTTCGTAAGGATGGATCACCTGTTCCATTAAATCTACAGAAAGTGCAGGGTCCAGTACTGCCTGAAGTCCTTTGATGGTTCTGGATTCATCCAGATTGAGCAGTACGCCGCCGAAGTCAAATACGATATTCTGAAGCATTGGATCAGAGAAGGTTATTGTCAAACTGAATACAGACGTTCTTGGCTTCGGTAAAGAAGCGCATGACCTCCCAGCCACCTTCCCGTCCAACACCGCTGGCATTGACGCCTCCGAAAGGCGTCCGCAGATCGCGGACCAACCAACAGTTCACCCATACAATTCCCGCGTTGATGCGCGATGAAAATCGTTGTACCCGGTCGACATCAGATGTCCACAAAGTGGCTGCCAATCCATAGTCACTCGCATTGGCCAGCTGAAGCGCTTCTTCCTCCGTATCGAAAGGTTGTAACGTAATAACCGGCCCAAAGATCTCTTCCATATTGGTGCGGCACGCGGGACCCAGTCCTTCAAATACCGTTGGTGCAACAAAGTAGCCATTACTGCATCGACCCTCCAATTGCAGGGCATGGCCACCGGTCAGAATTCGCCCGCCTTCATGCTGAGCAAGCGCTATATAACCGAGGACTTTTTGCTGATGTTCTGCGCTGATGAGTGAACCAAACTGTGTCTCCGGGTCTAACGGATCGCCGATCCGCAATTTTGAAATTCTGGCAAGGAGTCTGTCTTTGAATTCAGTGTAAATGCGCCGTTCAATAAGAATGCGCGATCCACAAAGACAGATCTGGCCCTGATTGGAGAATGCAAGCCGCGCCACCTCACTGACGGTGCTCTCCATATGGCAATCGGCGAATACAAGACAAGGGTTTTTGCCACCTAGCTCCAGGCTCAGTTTTTTGAACATGGGGCCTGCGACTGAACTAATCAATTGACCTGTTTTCGTTCCCCCGGTAAAGGACACGGCCTTAATATGTGGATGCCTGACAATGGCATCTCCCGCCTGTGCACCTAAACCCTGGACGATATTCAACACACCAGGAGGCAGGCCTGCATCCAGACAGATCTGGCCCAGCATGCTTGCGGTCGTCGGGCTAAGTTCGGATGGTTTGGAGACCACGCAGTTCCCAGCGGCGAGCGCCGGGGCTATTTTCCAGGTAAACAGGTAGAGCGGAAGGTTCCACGGGCTGATACATCCCACAATGCCAACGGGCTGCCTTAGGGTGTAATTGATTGCTGAATGCATCGCGTGACTCTCTGAAGAAAACTGAAGCGCGGCCGTCGCAAAAAACCTGAAATTGCTGCTGGCCCTCGGTATTTCCACTTCACGCGACAATCTTAAAGGCTTGCCCGTATCGTTGGTTTCGGCCATGGCGAGCAGTTCGGCGCGTTCATTGATGAGCTCGGAGATGCTGTTGAGAATTTCGAATCGCTGCTGCGCAGAAGTCGATGACCAGGAGGTCAATGCTTTTGCAGATGCGTCGACGGCGCGTTGAATATCTGTCTGGTCTCCCAGTGCGATATCGGCTGTTTTTTCGCCGGTAGCCGGGTTGATCTTATCCATCCAGCGATCCGAGGCAGAAGGACTATATTGTCCATCGATGAAATGCAGAATTTTGTCCATACGATACAAAGATGAGGATTATGCACAGATTGCCATAATATGCAGTGAATAAGGCGCTATGCTTTGGATTTTTTAGCTTTGCGGCGTAATTCGTTTATGGATCAGTTTTTCAAGGGCACGCTCATACCGATCGGGGGCAATGAAGATAAGGGCAGTGGTCCCAATGAAATGTATACCCTTCAATTTGTCGAAGAAGGTATTCTGTCATCCGTCCTGCGTGAAGCCAGGGGAAGTGAGACCAAAGTTGTCGTCATTACCACCGCATCACGAATTCCCAAGGAGGTCGGACAAAACTACCTGGAGGCATTCAGCGCGCTTGGATGCCGTGATATTCACATCATGGACATTCGTTCCTATTACGAAGCCAATGACCCGTATAATCTGCGTTTGGTGGATGACTGTGACTGCCTGATGTTTTCGGGCGGAGACCAGAGTGAAATCGTCAAACACATTAAAGGTACCCTGATGAATGAACTCATTCTTCGGAGGCTAAAAGAGGGAGCGTTTGTCGTCGCCGGCACCAGTGCGGGCGCCATGTGCATGAGCCGTGAAATGATCGCCGGCGGTTCAAGCAGCGAAGCTTTTCGCAAAGGCAATGTCAAGATGTCGAAGGGGATGTCTTTTATTGACAATGCCATCATTGATTCACATTTTATTCAGCGCGGTAGATTCGGTCGGCTGGCTGAAGCCCTGGCACAGTTTCCGGAAAAACTAGGTATAGGATTATCCGAAGATACCGGCATCATCATCAAGGAAGGCAATCAGTGCAAGGTCATCGGTTCGGGTATGGTGATTCTTTTTGATGCCAGCCATCTGACGCATAATAAGATTGATGAACTTCAGGATGGAACACCGCTTTCGATGTGTCATCTGATTACGCATATCCTCGCGAACGGCGACAGATTCTCATTGTCTGAACGCAGCGTCAGGGTGCTGTCGATGAGTGAAAAATTTGAATGGGAATAAAGAATTATGAGTTATGAATGATGAATTATTTAAGATCCTCGGATTTCGAAGTAATCCGGGATGAATGATGAATTATTTATCCTAAAAATCAGAGTGATTTCGAAATAAGTTATCAAGGGTCCTCCAGGACTTATTGTAATAGTTCGAAAGGATAGAAGAGAGTTTCGAGAAGTGCGTAGATATAGACAATGCAACTTATTAAAAATATATTAATTTCTTTTTTTTTTTTTTTTTTTTTTTTAATTCTTT
>JAIBCI010000051.1 GCA_019694255.1 Saprospiraceae bacterium | reverse complement strand
ATCTTCAGGCCACGGTATCGCAGAATGGTTCGTACCGCATCATCATCACCGACAGCCGGGGCGCTTCGCGCCTCGATCTGCAATATCACTGGACTGCCGGAGCCAATCAGACAGCGCTCAGCGCCGTAGCTCAACTAAGTCCGGGACAATATCAGATGGATATCTACCGTGATAAGGAATTGCTCGCCGCCCTGCCACTGATGAAGGTGAAGTAGCGATTGGGTTATTTAAATAATACTGTGCATAAAGCACCTCATCCAGGTTTTTTCGACGATTTTTTATTTCGTTGTTATTCTTTAAAGCATGCAGTCCAATAGCATTCTATACAGCAGTGATTGCGGGAAAGAATGCCCTGAACTTCTCAATTGACTATTAATCAGTGACCACTTACTATTGATTTTGTGGCCTTGGCTGCGCAGCTTGGGACCCAACCAACGAATGAAGCGACCGCAGCAAAAACTGTTTGAGTCCAAAGGGAGACTTTGCCAATGATAAGGATGAAGAGGCAGCCCGGAGCAAAGAATTCTGCCCAGGACGAGTTTTTTTGGTGCAGCGGAATGAGTTGATGTTGGGTAAGCGAGCCGCCCAGCCACGAGTTTTTCTTTCGCTTCCTTTCTTTTGGCGGCACAAAAGAAAGGAAGAATCCTATTACCGGAGAATGGATGCCAAGCTGACCTTTAAAATTAATGAGCGGCAGAGGTGTATGCAACTAACTGATCTTAAATTTTTATATTCACACTTTTGCCCCTACAGGGCTTCGGATGTCTATCCATCACAAGAAAAGAAAGAGTTGTTGGGAATACAGGAGGCTACGCCTTCTGCCCCAGGTATCGCTGCGTAATTAGTCAAATTCCTCCGTTTGCAAAGTACTATCTTTACGATCACCTGGGCAATACGCGTATGGTGTACCATGTCGAATGCAAGTTGGTTCAGGCGGGCGAGCCGCCGCTGTACAACGGGGTCAGATACTTCGTAGATCAGGCCATTGATTATTATCCCTTCGGCAAGGTACTGAGAGAGTACATCCTCAGCGGCAGCAGCAATACCAAGTATAAATCGACGGGTCACGAAAGAGACAAGGAGACCAGCCTTGACTATCGCCTTGCGCGATATTACGACAGCGAGATCGGAAGGTTCTTGGCTGTAGATCCGCGCGCAGATAAATATCCAGATTGGAATCCTTATAATTATACTCTTAATAATCCAATAAATCTCATTGATCCTGATGGACAAGCACCTGATGATCCACCATTAAAGCCATCACAATATTCAAATCCGTTAAGTTATGTCGCTGAAGGATTTAGACAGTATTTCTCTGCAATTAGCGGATATTTTGATCATCAAGCTGAAATGCATGCAAACTTTAAGGTGTCTAATGTTTTTGGCCAAGGGTCAGTTTCTGAATCCAATTCAATGATAATTGAAAATAAAATTGGATATGAGACTTACTTTAAAGATGTTTTCGATATGAAGACCACAGAATTAATTAAGTCTAATACGGTTATTGGAAATATAAAAGGAGAGCAAAAAACACAATTAGAGCAATCTATAGGGAAAACCGCTTCAATTACATTGTCAAACAAAAATACGTTTGATTCAAAATTAGGACTAAGTACAGGGGTAGAGTTTGGACTAAAAGCTGATATCGGGTTCGCCAATACAGAACTAAAAGCTGAAGCGGGCAAAAATTTCAACAACAGAGGAGGCTACAATTACTTAAAACTTGGACAGGATTTAAATTTAAGCACTTCTTCTAAAAAAATAAATGCATATACTAGGCAAAATTCATCAATAAATTTAGGCTATAGCTTTCAGAAGAAAATGTAATGAAATTCGAGAAACTACTTTATCTATTAATTACATGTATTTCTTTAATCGTTGGACATACATTATTTGCTGGATTGGTTATATATAAAGCAATTCCGACTGTATTATATTTGGGGCTTGGGCTGTATTTTATTTGTTTGATAACTTATTTATATAATAAGATATATGGATTTTATGCATTTGGATTTTTTATTTTTTTGGGTTTATTTGATTTAGTGGTGATTTCAGAATATCACTACATATTAGAATGGGGCTTTACACTCGGATATATAAAATTAAATATTAACTTTCAAATAATATTTTTTATATTTCTGGTACTCTGGCTAATTATTTTATCAAAAAATTGGAAATTTAAAAAGTAAACAAGGATTAGTTCAGGGCCTTTGCTCTGATAGCAATAATATTTGCTTTTAACTCAACTTTAAAATGATCAAGGTCGTTAGTATCATAGCGTTGTGTTCTAATATGTTGTTTGTCAAAAAGGAATCGCTAGGAACTGTTTTGTTTTGAATCATTAAAATTTCTTTTTTTAATGCTGATGCATAACCAAGCTCGTAGAATACATTTTTGTTATTATGAGTGATTTCAGCAATGATGAGTTCAGCTTGTTCAATTTGACGATAGATGGTCTCAATAATAATATCGTTACCATTGAAATCATCAGCTCTGAAGATAGCTATATTCAATTCTTGTTTTAGAAAATCTTTTATTTGAACTTTGTAGAGATTATTCAGATCATGGAATTTAAAAGGCATGATCATAAAGGCAGTATTTTTGGTAACCGGTGGAGGTGTATCTATTTTTTTAAAGAAAAATGTAAGCGGCTTTGTTTCATGGATCTCTGTAAGAATGTACAGGCTAATATTATCGAATGTAATGTAAACTGCTTTTCCCTTGCTGGCGCAAGTCTTTCCTGTCCCGCCATGGCGGGATTGACTTGTGCCAAAGTACTTACAAACTTTTCTAAAAAATATTTTAGCAGTAAAAAATAAAATACTTTTAAGATTATATTAATCGAAAATTCGTAACTTCACCACATGAGCACCAAATACAAGTTTGTAGATCCTGAAGGAATATATTTTGTAAGCTTTGCAACTGTAGGCTGGGTTGATGTCTTTACGCGAACAGAGTATAAAGATATTTTTCTGGAAAGTATAAGATATTGTCAGCAACATAAAGGAATGATAATACATTCTTGGTGCCTTATGACGAATCATGTGCACCTTATTTTTTCAAGCAAAGTAAGTGGAAAGCATTCTGACATATTACGCGATCTAAAAAAATATACTGCCTATAAGCTATTGCAAGAAATAGGGTCTAACCCAAAAGAAAGTAGAAGAGATTGGATGAAGGAGATTTTTGGAGGAGCAGGATACAATAATTCCAATAATTCAAACTTCCAATTCTGGCAACAAGACAACCATCCAATAGAAATTTACAGCCCAAAAGTAATCAGTCAAAAGCTTGAATATGTTCATAATAATCCAGTGAATGCCGGAATAGTTGATGAAGTGGAGCAATATCTTTACAGCAGTGCAAGAGATTATTCAGGTATTAAAGGGTTGATTGAGGTAGAAATATTAGAAGTACCTGCTAGTCTGGTTGGATATGTATTTGTAGGATGATAAATGGAAATCAGTATTGGCACAAGTTTGAAAACTTGCGCCAGCATGGTAATGATCGCGCATATCTTCAGGCCACGGTATCGCAGAATGGTTCTTACCGCATCAACATTTACGACAACCGGGGCGCTTCGCGCCTCGATCTGCAATATCACTGGACTGCCGGAGCCAATCAGACAGCGCTCAGCGCCGTCGCTCAACTAAGTCCGGGACAATACCAGATGGATATCTACCGTGATAAGGAATTGCTCGCAGCCCTTCCGCTGATGAAGGTGAAGTAGCGATTGGGTTATTTAAATAATACTGTGTATAAAGCACCTCATCCAGGTTTTTTCGACGATTTTTTATTTCGTTGTTATTCTTTAAAGCATGCAGTCCAATAGCATTCTATACAGCAGTGATTGCGGGAAAGAATGCCCTGAACTTCTCAATTGACTATTAATCAGTGACCACTTACTATTGATTTTGTGGCCTTGGCTGCGCAGCTTGGGACCCAACCAACGAATGAAGCGACCGCAGCAAAAACTGTTTGAGTCCAAAGGGAGACTTTGCCAATGATAAGGATGAAGAGGCAGCCCGGAGCAAAGAATTCTGCCCAGGACGAGTTTTTTTGGTGCAGCGGAATGAGTTGATGTTGGGTAAGCGAGCCGCCCAGCCACGAGTTTTTCTTTCGCTTCCTTTCTTTTGGCGGCACAAAAGAAAGGAAGAATCCTATTACCGGAGAATGGATGCCAAGCTGACCTTTAAAATTAATGAGCGGCAGAGGTGTATGCAACTAACTGATCTTAAATTTTTATATTCACACTTTTGCCCCTACAGGGCTTCGGATGTCTATCCATCACAAGAAAAGAAAGAGTTGTTGGGAATACAGGAGGCTACGCCTTCTGCCCCAGGTATCGCTGAACCCGTAATTAGTCAATTTCCTCCGTTTGCAAAGTACTATCTTTACGATCACCTGGGCAATACGCGTATGCTCTACCATGTCGAATGCAAGCTGGTTCAGGCGGGCGAGCCACCGCTGTATAACGGGGTCAGATACTTCGTGGATCAGGCCATTGATTATTATCCCTTCGGTAAGGTATTGCGAAAGTACATCCTCAGCGGCAGCAGCAATACCAAGTATAAATCGACGGGTCACGAAAGAGACAAGGAGACCAGCCTTGACTATCGCCTGGCGCGATATTACGACAGCGAGATCGGAAGGTTCTTGGCGGTGGATCCGATGGCTGGTGAAAGATATTGGCTAACGCCTTATAATTTTGTTCAGTGTAATCCAATTAACAGAATTGATCCAACTGGTGCATTGGATTGGAAGCCTGATGAAGATGGAAACTTAATTGCTGAAAAGGGCGACAATACTGCTTCACTAGCGAAATTTCTTGGTGTTTCAATTGAAAATGCAAATAGAGTATTAAACAGAAATGGTGGGTTGTATAGAGAAAATTATGTTGAAAGAGACGCTTTTATTAAAGAGGGACAGGAGCTTGAGATTGCTAATCAGTATACTAGGGCTATTAAAAATTCATCTCCAGAAGGATTAATAAATGGTAAAAAATCAAATTGTCATGGTTGCTCGTTTTTAGGATCAATGGGCAAAGAATTAGGTGGCGATAAAAATTTTGTTGAAATTGACAAACAGATTAGTAAAAACTATATATCTGTAAACCCATCTGATTCTAAATTTGGAGAGACCATAATTCGATTTGGTGGAAGGGATTTTTACTATCCACAATATGGGGACAATACTGCTCAGCACACAATTATTTATTATGGCACTAGTATTGATGGGACTAGATATGGTTTTACTAAAAATGGGTATCCTTATAAGCCTAAAGTATTGCCAATTACAGAAATTGAAGAATATTATAAATATGTTAATTATGGAAGTTTTATTAAAGGTATCAACGCTGGTTCTTCTGGTTATTATAATAGAAGGAAGTAGTTGTCACAACCGTTATGGTCTCCAAAATTCAAAATTACCAGAAATGTATTTGGCTTTTATTGCATTTAGAGATACAATAATTATAGAAAGCAAATCATTTGAAATATTAAGCTCAATCAATGATAGCTTAATTCCATCCCCTCTATTCAAAATTAAAATATTGGACACTAGTTATATAAAGGCCATTAAGAAAATGAACCGACCTAATATATTGCTAAAATCAATAATGACAGAGGCTTATGGAAAGCCTATCCATTACAGTAGTTCCATTGAACCCCCTAACTCAGATTTTTTCTATCTTCTAGAAAAAGGTTCAAATACTCAAATTGGAATTGATTCAATCAATGAAATATTATGTTGGAAAATGAAAGCTAGGATTGAATATTTTATTCAAGACACCAATGATATTGAAGAATATAAATAGATATGATTAATATGTAGTTGTCAAAATTTAATCTGCAGTTTGATATATTGTATTTCCAATTATTATATCGTAAAGTAGCAAAACTAATTTATGCCAATTAATGAGAATGTTTTTGGAGCGCGACTTAGTTTATTCATTACTTCTTACTAGCTTTAAAAATACATTTGATTAACCTTAAACATTATAAGATGAAGAAATATCTTTTTATCTTACTCTGGATTGAATTTATATCACAACATTCATATTCCCAGGCCTACATCTCCCAACTCACCCATGCCAGCACAGCCAACAGCAGTGACGGCAGCATAGACCTGTCGCTGTATCCCGGCACAACTGCATTGTACTATCAGTGGAGCACCGGAGACACCACGCAGGATGTGAGCAATCTTGCACCGGGAAGGTATTCTGTCAATATTGGCTATGCAGAAAATTGCGGATACCAACAGATCACCATCGACGTTCACTCGTGCGATGTGCTGCAGCAGAACAGCTATCTGCCTGTCACCACCGATGCCATACTTGAATTGAATACAACTCCGGTTACTGCCCACGCCATTGCTTCACAAGGACTGGGCTACTACTTCTATCACTGGGCGAATGCAGCCGAAGATCCCCTGAGCGGGGGCATCTTCCTTCCGCTACCTTCTGAAGGCACTTATTGCGTGACGGTTACCGACGGCTGTACGCAGGATGATGCTTGTGTTGTATATTCTACCAGCAATCTTGCGTCCCAAGGCCGTACAAAGTCCGG
>JAIBCI010000064.1 GCA_019694255.1 Saprospiraceae bacterium | reverse complement strand
AGCTACAGATATAATAGGCATTTAATGAATGGTGATATTTTCGACAACTTAATGATTCGAATGGTAAAGCATAAACCTGCTTATTATAAAATGCTTAGAGTAAGTTAAATGCCTAATTCAGTAAAATGATTACAGCCCAAGTCTGAACGGGTTAGCCTAGACACCAATATCCTTAATCAAACTAATTATGAAAAAATTCATTTATTTAGCTGCTCTAGTCAGTCTAATTTCTTGTGAATCTATATCAGATTCAGAGTCGAATTCTTCTCCTGTAAAAGATAGCAAATTGAAAGCAAGGACAGGATTTTCAGCCATATGGGATATATGCAGACCATGCAGTGAGGGAAATGCAACATTTAGAATTACACAAATTGGTGTAGGTAATATCTCAATTACCCCTACTTGTGGATCGCCAAATTGTGTAGATGATGGAAGTGGAACAATCTGTTCTCAAGCAAGTATTACAATTACAATTTCAGGAAGTACTCTTACTTGGAACTCTGGAACTTGCACTCTTAATCTTCCAAGTGGATATTCCTATACTGCAAGGCAAATTTCTAGCGGAACTTGTAATACTCATGGATTTGACTGGAGTGATAGCCAATGCACTGGCACACCCATGGGTGATATTTACATAAAGTCTCAGGTTTATCCTGACTGTACACCTTATGTGACTAACACTACATGTATTCAATTGACTGAAAGATGATTATCGTAGTAGAGAGGAAAAACCTTCCTCTCTACATTTTAATAAAAAGATTGAAATATGAAATATAAATTATTAACGATTTTGACCTTAGTGTCTGTTCAATTTTTGCTTTGTCAAAAATTAATAATTGATTCTACTTTTGGAGTCAACGGAATTCGGCAGATAGATTTCACTGGTATTTTAGTAAATCCTAACTTATTGCAGGATCTCAATAATAACATTGAATTGATTTATAACAACAATCTGACTTTTTATGATGAGAATGGTATTTTAAGAAACTTGCAGCCAATTAGTAATCCTGGTAACATTGCTTACAAAAGTGAATTTACTGAATTTAGTAGTGCACAATCAAGTGGGAATTATTTATTTATTCAGTACAAGTACAACCCTCCCCGTACAAATGGCTTTCTTGATTATTACATCCGGAGAATTAATGTTAATAATTTAGAAGATTCACTATTTGGAGACCATGGAGTTCTCAAATTGGGATCGGATTTTGAGAATGGTGATTCTTATAAAATTGACAGCCAATCAGATATCTACTCAATTATCGAATCAGATTACTTGAAATTTAATCGTAACAATGTAGAAATTATAAAAACTAATGCAGCTGGAAGTATTAGTCAAAGCAATTTAAATCTTGATTTTATTTGTAATGACTACGCTACTCATTTTCTTACAAACATTGAATTCGCCAATAATAATTCATTTCTTTTTGCAGTGCAGCAAACCTGTAAAGATTCAATCATTACGGTCATGTTTAAATTAAATTCCAAATTGTGGCCAGATTCAACTTATGGAACCAATGGCCTTGTTTATCTGGATAAAGAATCCATTAATTCATCTTCATTAAAAGCAATACAATTTATAGCACTTGGAAAGAATCAAAATATTTTGGTGGTTTACAATGACAAAATCAACAATTCAATAATAATTGAAAATTATTTGCCTGATGGGACTTTAGATAATAATTTTGGGACACTAGGTCGATTCGTAATTAATAATTACCTATATTCTTTGACTTCAAATAATAACTTTAAATTGGATCAAACGAATGGATCACTATTTATTTTTGGATATGATCAAAATGAAAATAAATCCAAACTTTTTGTCATTGACAAAACTGGCAATCTTGATCCGGATTATGAAGCCAATGGCGGATTTATGCTAGAAGGTAAATTAGTGAATTTAATTCAGGACAACTCAAATAAATTTGTAGCTGTAGTTACAAAGCCAAATTTTAGCGCTTCAAATCAAAACTACCTTGTAAGATTTACTGAAAGACTTACTGAAACAATTGATGCAAATACTTTAAGCCCTAAAATTGTTATTCTCAATAATGAGTTATTGATATCAGAGATTGATCCAAGCATAAGAAGTATCGGCGTATTTGATTTATTAGGCAATAGACTTCATTCTTCTGTAGTAAATACTGACTTCCTTAAGATTGGTTTAATGAATATTAATAGTATTTCAGGCGCTGCATTAATAGCCTTTTACAATATAAATAATAAAGTGCACACAATGCTAATACCGTTGCCAAAGTAAATCTGGACCTGCAAGGAAAGTTTTCCACTTTAATTACAATTCTCCATAATCGGCAAATGAATAATATTGATAATTCCTGATATCCGAAATGATCAGGTGATCCATGAGATCAATGTTCAGAACTTTCAATGAATTTTTTAAAGCCTTAGTCAGGTTTAAATCAGCCTGAGATGGCTTGTTTGCTCCAGATGGATGGTTATGCGCTATGATTATCCCTGTAGAGAGTAAAATGATTGCCTTCTGCAGTAGTATTCTACCATCTACAATAGTAGAATCTAATCCACCAACATGAATCATGTCATGTGCGATAACTTTGTTCGCTTTATTCAAATAGAGCACTATAAAGCATTCCTGAGTATCGAACTTTGAACTGTCAATTGTATTCTTAATATACTTGTACGCCGCTTCCGAAGAGTCAATCAATGACAGACTCGACTTGATAGTATTGTACTTAAATATCATTTCGATATTGGAATGCGTAAACTTAGTGGATTCTGCAAGTAGTCGCTTGCGTTCTTTTAAACTGATTTTTGAATCAGGAAATACAAAATAATTCTCATCAGCTCCATTGATCATATCATGCAGAATAACCTCCTTTCTTTCTGCATAAGGTCTTCCTGTAACATGAGCACTTCCTTGCTTATTACTTAGTAATTTATAGAGCAAAATCGCCGCACCTAGTAATAGATAGTTCTTTTCTTCTTTGGTAAACATTTCCTAACGGTTTCAAGTAGTAAAATTAATAAATCACTCTTCTACATATATAAAATGTATCCGCGTTGGTGATCAACGTACTATCTGCGAATGCTACTCTCTCCCGGATGCTGTCCTGCTGATAGTTGGCCGGCTTGACCACACTGTATGCCATCGTCTTACAGAACCAGTACCGGCCATATTTCCGGTGATTGCCCTGGTAGATCACATTAGGTACTACGCGCAACTCAGCTCCCCAGGCAATAGGACGATAGATCGTATCTCCTGGTTGAATGATGAGCGCCTGAGCGTTATCCATAGTAGTCACTTGCTTCCGGATGGATAATGCTTGTGCCGGTGCGGCAATTTCACTTTGTGTCTGAGTGCATGTGCTGACGCTAAATGTAATCAAGCTTAGCAATACAATTACTCCAATAAGAGTTAATAGTCTCTCCCCTAAATGTGCTGTGTAATATTTCATGATGATTGATTTACTGATTAAAAAATGATGGGCCACTACACTATTATCATCCTCAGGTGTTGCGCGGCCCATCTTCATTGCTCTGGCGTAATTATTATCTTAAAAAATATTCCGGTAGATGATAGACCTTCCACCACTGTAGGTCAGTTTGGGAGTCTGCATTCCTTTGAGCGCATCCCTGACTGCCACCAGTAGCTCCATATAAGTCATACCTGGCTTTTCACACTTCATGATCGCCTGAGTGAATGCGCCATGCTCTCCGAGATCATAACTCACCTCAGCATCCTGGCACCCGGACAAGGTCATGATGTTAACACCGGTACTATTGGTCAGACGCCTTATTGAGCTCACATTCCGATCGGTGATGACAGTTATCCCTTCATGAGAGATATTGGCAGGCATCATCTTAGGACGTTTGTATGGCTCCAGGTCACTGGCCAAACCAAATGCAACCTTTGCTATGGTGCCACTGTGGCAACTGTCTGAGAAGATGTAGATCTTAATCTTCTCATGAGTGATGAACTGTGTCAGCATTAACCTGATCGCATCATCTGTGATCATGCCATCATACAGACACCAGGTCTCATCATGTCCATCGACTTCATCGTGATTGCGATCCGGAACCTGTGCGCCATGACCAGAGTAAGTGATGTATAACTCATTAGTTATCCCGGTCATACTGTAGTCCCTGATCGCCTGAGTGACGAAGTCCTTCACAGCACTCTTGACATTCTTAATCGTCGCATTCGCATTGAGTAGTTTAACTCTGGCCGCCGCACCGATTAATTTTTCCATGATATTGGCATCGTTGACAGCTCCTGTCAACTCACCATCCCAGCCATTGTATGCCTGA
This sequence comes from Saprospiraceae bacterium, assembly GCA_019694255.1. GTDB lineage: Bacteria > Bacteroidota > Bacteroidia > Chitinophagales > Saprospiraceae > Vicinibacter. Next base: position 2,327 of record JAIBCI010000064.1, on the reverse strand, counting down.
GGATTAACCTGGTTGAGTCCTATGTGTACTGCGTATCTCATGAGATTGGTTTTTTGACTTTGGAATACAATCCGGAGCAAAGCGCCGGATCATGCTGCGATCTCGGAAGTATCGGACCTCCCAGCTACCATTGAGTAAATACTTATGACGTCTTACTTTACACTGATCACATTCATGTAGAGATCCAGATCCATCAGGGGCACTATGTAGCTTCGTCCACTGGTGCCTCATCAGAATTGCTTTAATAGCTCAATTGCTGGCTTGACTAATTTTCTGCGCTCATCGCTGATCTCATCAGTGAGATCCAGGAATTCGACCCATAGTACTTTGAGCATAGTATCATCACCTCCTTCAATGATCTTACCGATTCTGTTTAATACGGACGAGCGTTTTGTCACAAGATTGTCGTGAGTTGCAAGTAGGCTTTTTCTACTTGCGGCGGCTGCCTGATTTGATTTGTTACTCATATTGGAATTGGATTTGATTACATGATTACTTCAGCATGATAAAATCGTTTATCACCGTATGCTGCGAATCCACAGGCATCCGTAGAGACGCGCATATAGAATCTATCCTCCGGATTGATTCGCTCCGTAAGCATAGATATTGATTCCAGGATATTGGATCTGAGTGCTGAGCTTGCTATACCAATACCACTGCGGGATGGATAGCGATATATAGGAAGTCCATCATTGCGGACAGTGATGTACCAGTGATTAGTCTCTTTGTCCAGACAGAACAATAGTCTGTCCTCATGATAGTCCACAATGCCGAGCTGTTTGCCCAGGCTTGCCGTTATATGGAACACTCCTGTAGGATAGATAGTGATACGTGGTTGCTGGTGGCGATCCTTGCGACCTAGACGATCTGAGGAGTACATGATGAGTTTATGTCTGGGATCATCAGATCCGAGGGTTAAAAGGGAATTGGCCGGCGGGTCGAATAATTGACCGGCCACTCCCATTTTATCAAATCCTGCAGAACTTGTAGGCCCTGCATCCTTTATCATGCTATGCCTCATGAATGACTCTTTTTGGCTCCACTGATTAGAGATAGATCATCCTCATCCAGGTCAAAGATTTGGACCAACTTCCGGGATTGCTCAAAGTCAAACTGACGGATCCGCTGAAACTCCGCCCGATTGACGCCTAATTGCTTCAGGACATTCTCCGTAAATAATTTGCGGAACTGGTGTCCCTTGACACGGCCTTTATGATCAATCATGTTCCAGAGCCCGGCCAGCTCCTTTTTACTCAGGATCGGTACAATCATGCGTCAAATATAACAACTAAAAATGTTACACATACCATTTTTCGTTGCATTAACGAAAAAATTATCATTTTTTTAATAGACTGTAAATGTGTATTTTAGGGGATCAACGTCCAACTTATATCCGCTTGATAACGGGTCGATGGTGTAACTAATGTCGTTATAGTGGCAAAAAATGACTATGAAATCAAACTATAAACGGATTACAAATAGGTGTTAATAAAGTAACATTAATCCGGGATCCTATATATATTTGCTTAGAATTTTACCAAGTTCTTCCGACTGTTCAACTATGTATAAAGTTGATCGCCATATCAAGCAAATCAAGTTCAAGACCTTATTAGAAATTACGAACTACTTAGATAATGGATTAATATTATTCCATTAGTTTTTGCGTTATGTCAAGAAAGCATGGTAAACAATCAACAAATCTTAACGATGTTTTGGTCACATTAATTTATAAAGGTCAATTACCTGCTTTTCTTATTTTCATCATTGCTGTAATTATGATTATTAGGCTTCCAGTGAATGAAATCAAGGAACTATTTTTAAAAATCATAGATGAGTTGGTACATTATCATTTACTCGGATGGGCCTTGGCCGTAATTACTGCAATATTGTCTGTAATTTATAATATAAAATTAAGAACTGAATATTCAAAAGAAATGAATAGAGTTACTGATGAAAAATCAAAATTGCAACAAAATAAATTTAAGAACAGATTAGGAAGTTCTAATCATTAAAATTAGTTATTATGAGTACGTTGTTTATTATATTCTTTTCACTTTCTATTTGGCATTATCTTTATGATGGTCTGATAAGCCCATATTATAGATTTAAATTAAGGTTTGAGTTGTTTGAATTGCGAGACAAGTTAAGAAATTTAAAAATTGAAAAGAACGGTGCATTCGAAACCAAAATATTTGAAATAATGGACGACTCAATAAATAGCAACATAAATTTCATGTCACAGCTATATTTTCATAGCATCATAAAAATTAATCGATATTTAAAGTCACATCCTGATGTTGAAAGCTTAATTAATAAACGAGTTTTGT
>JAIBCI010000119.1 GCA_019694255.1 Saprospiraceae bacterium | reverse complement strand
TCTTCATCAGGAAATAACTTTTGGAATTCAAAAATGCTCAAACTATCAAACTTTTTTTCCATTTCTTGTTTATAATTTGCTCTAAGTTAAGCATTTATTACGTATTTTACAGGCCTAATTCAGTAAATTATTTGCCATAACAACTTAATTCGATTTATTTGGACTTTATAAAAATAATTCAATATCAATATAGTGGACACGCCCTTGCAACTGACACTAATTCATCAAGATTATTTATCCTAATTATTCTATATGCAATTTTATCTATGATACTATAACTCTTGGTATAATAATGGAAACCTCATTCCCATTCCCATTCTCAATCTCATTCAATTACACAACTTTCTCCGCGACGCGGCGGACGACAGCGCTGTCGCTCATAGTATAATAGTGTATGCAGGGCACACCGGCTTTCTTGAGTTCGACGGACTGGTAGATGCACCATTCAATACCGGCTTCAACGACCGCTTCATCGGTCTTTGCCTTCTGGATCATCCTTACCAATTCATCAGGCATATCGACAAAGAAATTGCGCGGGATGGCATTGAGCTGATACTTGCGCGTGATGGGCTTAATGCCCGGCACGATGGGCACCTCAATACCTTCTTCGCGGCATAGAGCCACATAATCGAAGAACTTTTTGTTGTCAAAAAACATCTGTGTCACGATGTAATCTGCGCCGGCCTCAATTTTCTTCCGCGTGTATTTCAAATCGGATTTCAGGCTGGCTGCCTCAAAATGCTTCTCGGGATACCCGGCGATGCCGATACAGAAATCCATGTGCGTGCCGGATTCGATATCCTTGTCCAGATAAATACCCTTCTTGAGTGCAGCGATCTGCTTCACCAAATCGACGGCATGTTCATGTCCATCTTTTTCAGCAATAAATTTTTCGTCAAACTTGCGTGCATCACCTCTTAGCGCCAGTACATTGTTGATCTGCAAAAAATGCAGATCGATCAAAGCATTCTCCGTCTCCTCACGCGAGAATCCCCCACAGATCAGGTGAGGCACTGCCTCTACCTTGTAACGGTTCATGATTGCGGCGCAGATACCCACGGTACCCGGACGCTTGCGTATCGCAATTTTTTCAAAGTGACCGCTCGGATGCTCCTTGTACACGAACTCCTCCCGGTGATACGTCACATCGATGAAAGGCGGCTTAAACTCCATCAGCGGATCAAGCTGCTGAAACAAGGTATCGATGCTGCCTCCCTTAAGTGGCGGCAATACTTCAAACGATAAAAGGGTTCTCCCCTGTGCAGAATTAAAATAATCCGTTACTTTCATGAAGCTTCAGGTGTTGAGTCCACAGTGATTTTTTTATTCCAGCAGATCCATGCCCCGGCAATCCCAGTCAGCATCAGTAAAAAGGCTATTCCCTGCGACAGCGAAGGGTGAAATCCCAGGATATCATAGCGGGGATTGACACGGATCATTTCTATAAAAAAGCGTTCTACGCCATTGAGAAAACAATAAACAAAAAACAAAACGCCCGCATAAGGAATCTTTTTACGCAAAGACCACAGAATGACAAAGATCAGCATCGCCAGCACAAATTCGTAGAGAGGCGTTGGATACACCGGCGGCACCAACTGATGGCAATAATTATACGTACATCCTTCGATCAGTGCGCCATCTTCCGCCACATTGTGCGGATAGGAAAAAGACCACACCCAGTCCGGCAAAGGAAACCAACCCGGTTTAGCGGCCTCATTGACGATTCCCCAGTCGCCGTCGCCCGAAAAATGACAGCCCAGACGCCCAAGGCCATACCCAACCATCAGCGTTGGTGCGATGGCATCGTACATGTGCAAGAGCGAGAGCCCTTTGGCCATCATGTAGCGTGACACCATGATAAAGGCCAGTATAAGCCCGCCATAGATTGTCAGCCCGCTTCCTGAAAAAAAAGTACGAATCGGATCATTGAGAAAATCACCGAAGTTCTCCAGCACAGAAAACAGTTTACTACCCAGGATTCCATACACCCCAGCGAGAATGGTGATGGTAATCAGACGATCGGATGGCCTGACCAGCACATCTGCACGCCGTTCTTCCTGATCTGTCTGCGTCCTTAGCCTGTAGATCCAGTATACCGCCGTAATGACTCCCGCCATAAGCCCGAATGGCCAGTGGCCCTGAAGGGAAAATATTGCCTCAGCAGGGTCACGCTGAAATTCCTTATAGTGAAAGAGCAAAAGCCCAAATTTGAATGCCAGAAAAAAGTTGAAAAAGGTCTGCAGACCAACTTCCTGCCAGTCAATAGGCTTATAAACGATGATATTCTCTATCCGTCCGCGAATCTGTCCCAATGCTTCCTTTCTGCGCAGTTCAAACGAGAGCACCCACCCACTGGCGGCAATTGCCAGACCCAGCATTAGGCCAAAAGTCTTCACCAGCGAAAAGGCATTATCCGGAGAAGTCCCGAAAAGGTCATGAAGAATATACGATAAATCCGGATACATAGACAGCTCTGATTCAGTCGCTAAGGTAGGCGGTTTTGACATTAATTCCCGCTTCCTCCGGCAAATTTACAGTACCCCTGGCCTTCAATTCAGGACTTTGGTCCAAACGGCACGGGATTTGTACCAATCTGATATATCTTTATCTAAATTATTCCCCATGGTAAGCCACCAGCGAAGCCTTCAACACGTTCTGCTCATTGCGATGTTACTGATTGGAGCCGGATCCCGGGTATCTTCACAGGATACGACCGGCCGATGGCATTTCACCCTGGCTGCCGGCCTGATTGAACAGCAGACGACCTATGCTCCTGCGACCCTCCATGGTGACTTCCTCAATGGCTGGCGTCTCAGTTTAGGGGCCCGAAGGTACTTTAGCCATCTTTATGTTCAGCCGATGCTTGATTTTCGACTCAACGATCAGGAATCCTCCACCCAGATCATCGTCCTCCAGGGACGTCCGGCCAATTACGCAACGACACTTTTACTACCCGTAGGTTATGAAGTGTACGCCAATGATCATTTTAACATCAGGCCCTTTGCTGGTGTTACCGGCCAGTATTTGTTCAAGGTTGGAGACAATAGCGCAGGATTTACGGAAGATCGATATTTTCCATTCACCTACAGTGGCATGATCGGGCTAGGCTTTGATTTTAAGCCGATTTATTTTGACTTCCACTACGAATATGGTTTCAACAAATACTTCAAAAATCCGGATACCCGTCTGAATGCATTCTGCTTTACGCTGGGAGCGGTGTTGAACTGAATTATGAAGTATGAATTATGAATTATGAATTATGAATTATGAATTATGAATTATCGGAGATCCCGAATTTCTTCGAAATTCGGGATGAAGTATGAATTCTCTAATTAATTAGGTTTTTGAGGCGCTCAACGTGGCTTACCTGGTTCTTATAAATGCGCAAGCAGCAAAATTGACTATTTACTATTTACCACTGACAATTGTAATGCGTCGCGAGTCCTTTCTCAATCTACATCTTGCATAAGAAACGAAATTGACCATTGACTATTGACTACTGACTATTGATAGCTGACTACTGATTGCTGGCTACTTGCACCAGCCACGCACGTTCAATCAAATCAGGTTCCTTTTTGATTTGCAATAATAGGCTATTCAATTTTCCTGGGTTTCCATTTTTTGCCTTGGCTGCATGAAGTGCCTGCACATATTGTATAAAATGGAGATAATAGATTTTGTGATTTCCAAAGCGCCCTGCTTTGTTGATAAAACGGGTTGTTGACACAATCTGACTATTTAACAAATTAATTTCCCTGGCCTCAAAATAGATTTTTATCAGTTCAATCCGAACATGCAATTCGATGAGTGGATCCTTGTATCGATTTGAATTCAATAGAACCAATGCTTGCCTGATATTGCCTTTGGCTTTAAAGATCCGGGCCTGATTGAAATCAAAAATGCTCTCCTGCTCCCTTTTTTGTATAATGCCTTTGTATTTGAGCATGAGCTCTTCCGCCAGACCGTATTCCTTCATACGAATGCAAAGCGAGACGATGTTTTTGTAGGTGACCTGCGACATATAACCATTATCCAGGATCCATTGCGCATTGACACCATGATCATACAAACTGAGCACCTGATCAAAATAATCCTCACGACCCAGATTAATTTTGCGTATACAATAATTCAATGCAGTGTAGTAAAAGTCTTTGCGCACTTCTGCATCCATTGCTTCAGAATATTGATTCAGGCTTTGACTGAAATATTCAAAAGCGGCGTCGTTCTCAAATTCTGTAAATAATTTCAGGGCAAGTACATTCATTTGAATTTCAGGATAAGAGGACCAATCCTGATGGAGCAAATTCTGAATCTGATTTTCGAATTCTCGATATTCTGAAGAATCAGCAATAAAATTCTTAAAGTTGAGATATTCCAGGTATAATTTTAATTTCTGGATGGTAACCGAATGATCGAAGTTAACCAGTAGCTTAGAAAATCGTTCCAGATTAAAGCGATTGAGCTTCGTCTCAAATCTAAATTTCTCAAATTCAAGCTGGTAGTTGATTGAATAAATGTTTTCGTTAAAAATTTTTTCATTGGCCGTTTTTTCCCGGACCTGATCGAATTGATTTTCGAACTGGCGTTCCAGGTTTTTGAGTCGAAGAAATTTGAGGTATCTGATTTCTATTTCAAGAGGATTCTGATCCATGATCACAAGGTATTGCTTGAACTTTGCCAACAAGTCAGACAGCAACACCCTGATGATTAAATCATCATAGCTTTTGCCCGGATGCAACGATTCAAAGATTCTAATTTTCAACGCACGGATGTCTTTGGTTACAGATCGGGTAATGATTCCAAGCACCCGATTGAAATCATGATCTTTCGGTTGTCCTGACCTGATGAATCTGGTAAATCCTCTGATTTCATCTGCGTTGAGCTGAAAAAACAGTTCTAAAAATTGATTTTTTGCCTCCATTTAATATACATAATAATATTTTATAATGCTGTATATCAATTCATTATAATTTTTTTATGCTCAAATTTAACTACAAAATATAAAATTAAAATATTTCTACAAGCTCACATTGTTGGACTTTTGACGTATTCATTACAGAAAAACACGATCAATGAATTACAAATTTCATATTGCCATCGCACTCTTCCTGGTGACATTTGAATGTCTAAAAGCACAGGTGATCCCGGCACCGACCTGTGCATCAGCCACTGTCTACAACATCGCCGAATTGGATAGTCTTACAGGCACCATGCTGGATACTCCCAATCCAACGGGAGCAACTCCATTATGTCCCACTGGTGGCGCAGCCCATAATACCTCCTGGGTGGCCTTCTATTCCTGGGGAGGCACCTATCATTTTCAACTTGAATTTGACAATTGTTCTGTAAATGGTACAGGTGTTCAGTTTGGGGTCTGGGGTGACTGCGGTTTTACGGAATCCATCTATTGCGATCCTGCCTGTACAGGTCCAGGTAAAAAAGGATTCGACGCCACCCTTGAATCCGGTAAGATCTACTATATGTTTTTTGATGGCTGCAGCGGTGATGTCTGCGATTATGTATTTCACGTCGGCAAGCCTATTAATACGCTGACCTTCAGAAATTTTATTGATGAAAATACCAATTGCATGTTTGATCAGAATGAAACCCAGATTAAACTTCTGACGCTGGGCCATTCGTACAAAGGCAAGACAGATTATTACCCTTTGGCAGACCTGCATCTACCCTTGTTTGATTTTGAAACAGGAGTACATAAATTCTGGATCAAGGAAAGTTCAAAGAACTGGCAGACCTGTGCAGATACCATTATTTATAATCTGGATTCTACTTCTGCAGATACTGTTTTGGATTTAGGAATACATCAAACCGGTGATTGTCCGGAAGTATCGATCGAAATCAGCACGGACAGACTTCGTTTTTGCGCCGATAATGTCTATAAAATAAAATATTCGAACAATAGTATTTTTGAATTGCCGAACCAAACCATCCAATTAAATACTCCGGTTGACCTGACTTTGGTCGGTGCCAGTATACCTGTACAGACCAGCAATCCTCCCTTCTACACATTTTATTCCGGGACAATGAGCCCTTTTTCGTCCAAGGAATTTACCGTAACTGTTCATACCCCTTGTGAGCGGGATAAACTGATGTTAACCTATTGCTCGGAAGCCAGATTCCTGCTGGATACAATTTGTGATCCTGATTCACTTTGGGACGGCAGCAGCCTGAGCGTCAGAGCCGAATGCGATAAAGCATCTAAAAAAGTTAAGTTCATCATTGACAATATGGCCAGGTTCGACATGACCCGCGAAGCCGGATATGCCATCATAGAAGATGAAATTATGCCCCTCTTGAAAGGCACTATCAAATTGAAAATGGAGGAGTCCCGTTCACTGGACTTTCCAGCCCGGGGATCAACTTACAGACTGATTCTTGATCAGGTACTGCATCACCCGGGCAATTCCCACCCTACCATTGCACTCGAAGGCTGTGGCGAAGATGCAAATGGTGAATTCAGTACCGGAAGGGTACTTCAATTCCCGGAAGACGAACAGGATGAAAATGTATCTGTCGATTGCAAGGAATTGAGAGGATCGTATGATCCCAATGACAAGCTGGCGTCCCCAATTGGATTTTCGGACAATCATTTTATCGAAAACAATACGCCGATTGAGTATCTGATTCGCTTCCAGAATGAAGGAAATGATGTAGCGGAAAGGATCGTCATCCTGGACAAACTGGATCAAAACATCGATGTTTCGAATTTCGAACTTATCGGAAGCTCGCATCCAGTTACGTATAGTATTCACGACCGGTACGTCGAATTTATCTTTGACAAGATCAATCTGACTTATAAATCAAAAAATGATATTACTTCACGGGGCTATGTGAATTACAGGGTGTCGCTCAAGCCCGATCTTCCCGTTGGCACCAGAATTGAAAATGCAGCGGATATCTTTTTTGACCATAATCCGGCTATCAGAACAAACGAAACCTATCACACGACCTGGGAAAAAATCATCACCCAGATTTATTCCAGCGATGAACAGATCCATGCCTTGGTCTACCCCAATCCGACGGATGGCAGAATCAGTATTGAGCTACCAAAAGATCAGATTGGCTATACGCTCGATGTCATCGATGTCAATGGAAAGCTGCGACATACACAGCAGCTGAATATCCGAAAAACACAGTTATTCCTCGATGAATACGCACAAGAGACCGGCGTTTATCTCATCAAACTGACGGACACTCGAGGATCATTCTCGATCTTTAAAGTCTTGTATATGAGATAGGAAGGATGAATTATGAAGTATGAATTATGAAGTATGAATTATGAAGTATGAAGTATGAAGTATGAAGTATGAATTATGAAGTATGAATTATGAATTATGAATTATGAATTATGAATTATGAAATATGAAGTATAAAGTATGAATTCTCTAATTAGGGTTTCGCTTCGCTCAAAGAGTCTTTACCAGTTATCATAAAAGTACAAGCAGCGAAATTGATTACTGACTACTTACTACTTACTATTGTCATTCGTCAGTAATAAATAATAAACATTTTCTGAAATGAAAATCACTAAGCCTTGAAGTACAGGGCTTATCATTTCTAGACCTAGTTCAATGTTGTTCTACTTGTTTTTTTTGTTATGGTCAATCAGCAGGATCAGATCAGGATAATCCGTTGCGTAATCGATCAGTTTGTCGGCATCGATGTACTCACCGCTGTAAAAGGCGAACACGGGTTGGGTGTCCGGCAGCTTATTGTTCTTCAAAAATTCAAGTACCTTCGCAAAGCTGTCGAAGGTACCGAGGTAATAATAGTATTTACCATTGCGGTATTCAACAAAATAATGTTGATCACCGGCGTCTGGCAATTCACGGTTTAGCAATTGGGTTGATTCGCCGAGGAGAAGGGCATATTGCAGGCCCTGCATCGAAACAGCGAAGGCATTGAGGGAGGAGGTTCTGAGTGCAGGTGGAATCCTGGGTTCTAAGTAGTCAATGGAAAATCTTTTTTGTGACGGTAAGGAGAGCACTACCTCGACGCGGTTGTTCCATGTTGAAAGAGTGTTGACGGCTCTGCCACTGCTTTGCAATGGGGAAAGCGGCCACTGATCGCCGACACCAGTAACTACGATCCTGGAAGCTTCTATGCCCGCTGAAGTAAAGGCAGTCATCATTTCGCCGGCTTTTTTGACGGAAGTAAAAAGATTGGCCAGTTCATTAGAAGATCCGGTGGCATGACCGGTGCAAATCAATCGAATGTCCTTGTACTTTTGGCAGAGTTGCGCGATCCCTTCAATGTTTTTTTGAGTCTCCGCACGGCTTATGAAATCATCTTCGAGAGATGGTGTCCAATCAATTCTGTAAACAATCTGACTATCTGTTGCAACCGACTTTAATGCAGGTCTGGGAGCCACTTTTGATGTCGTTTGGGACATTAACATGGTCAGTATCGTCCCTGCTTCATTATAAAACTGTTCTTCCTGTTCATCTTTAAAGTAAGCAACGAACACATCGCTGCCACCCATGGATTTATCCCAGCGATTTGAACTGAACACCGCTGAGAGTCCTGACCGATCCATCCTGAAATACAAATCATCACCGGCACTATTGATGGCCAACCCCATATTCTCACGTTCACCCCATTTGCCAGCTTCCGGGCGAAAGCGCATCCTGAAGATATCATAACCTCCGACAGATTCAAGATTGTCCGAAGAGAAAAAAATGGTCTGCCCATCCTTGGCAAAAAATGGATTTACCTCGTTAAAGGGTGAATTGACCGAAGGTCCCAGATTGACCGGACGCATCCATTGTCCATCCCGGTTGACACTCAGGTACAGATCGTAACCTCCATATCCGCCGGGCCTGGCACTTGCAAACATCAATACCGAATCCTGATAAAAACAGGGATCCTTATCTCCCAATGTCAAATCCATGGGAAGATCCATGGGGAGCGCTTCCTCACTTCGCTCCCGACTGTAGACGGCAGATAGAATTTTTCGCTGCACGCCAGTTTTTTGTTCAAAGACAATTCCGCTGCCGTCATGAATAATATCCATGATCAGCTTGTCTCCTTTCGAATCGAATGGATTACCCAACGGCATCACTTCGGACCAGTTACCGTTATTGTCTTCTACAACATAAATGGACAGATCAGGTGATCCTTTCAATCTCTGTGCTGAGAAATAATATTTACCGGAAAAATTACGACTCGACACCGGAGCAAGTTCTTCCCGTGCTGTATTGATCTCTTTACCCAGGGGCTCGACAATCGCATTGACGGGCAGACGCTTCAAGCTTGCGCCATTGAGACATCGAATAATCTCCTGTTCAGTCTGTGTACGTGTGGCGTCTTTTTTCTTCTGAGCCTTGAAGTAACGCTTGTAAGCGAGGGCCGCTTCGCTAAAACGTCGCTGATGCTGAAGGGTTTTCGCATATAAAAGTAGATGCGCACGGTCTGCTCTGTTGCCCTCCAATAACTTCTCCAACGCTTCGGCAGCTTTGTCCAATTGTCGGCTGCGCAAAAAACAATCTGCAGCCGATTCGAGATCTCTATTCTTCAACTTGCCGCTTTGCAGCATGGATGTATAGATTGCCGCTGCTTCTATATAGCTGCCTTTCTTATAAAGTTGCATGGCTTGATTGCGCCGGTCTGCGATACTTTGCGCATTGGCCGAATTCTGTTGCAGCACCTGCAGGATGATCGCGATCAATATGAGTTGCAAACGATAATTTTTTGTAATCAAAGCAACTTGACACATTCCCATTTTCAATTTGCTGCGCTGCGTATCAGCGTTTTTCATAAGTGAGCTCGAACGATCCCCCATGATATCGCTTAAGACCTGTACCTCCGTCAATGTTCCTGATTAGACCGACTGATGAAGATCAAACTGCTCAAGATAGTCTGCTACCTTTCGGATAAACCTGCCTCCAAGGGATCCATCCACCACCCGATGATCGTAGGACAACGATAAGAACATCATGTGCCGAATACCAATCAGGTCTCCCGCTTCGGTCTCGATGACTGCCGGTTTTTTCTTAATGGTACCCGTAGCCAGGATCGCCACCTGTGGTTGATTGATGATTGGCGTACCCATCACGTTGCCAAAGGAACCCACATTGGTCAGGGTGAACGTACCGTCCTGGATTTCTTCCGGTTTCAGTTTATTGTCACGGGCACGTGCCGCCAGATCATTGACTGCATAACTCAGGCCTGCGAGGTTGAGACGGTCTGCCCCTTTGATGACCGGCACGATCAGATTGCCCGAAGGCAAGGCCGTGGCCATACCAATATTGATATCCAGCTTGCGTATAATCTGTGTCCCGCTCACGCTGACGTTGATCATTGGAAAATCACGAATCGCCTTGCACACGGCTTCAATAAAGATCGGCGTAAAGGTGATTTTTTGATTGTATTTCTTCTGAAATTCATCTTTGACGCGGTCTCGCCAGAGCACTGCATTGGTCATGTCCACTTCGACGAATGAAGTCACGTGAGGCGACGTCTGCTTACTCATCACCATGTGATCGGCGATCATCTTGCGCATACGATCCATTTCGATGATCTCTGTCTGGCCACTAACAGAAGTAACTCCTGTCGGAACCCTTAAGACCGGCGCTGCAGCTTGTTGGTTCGCAGGGGTCGAAGCAGCTTTGGCCTGATCGATATATGCCAGGATATCGCGTTTGGTCACACGTCCTCCCTGCCCGGTACCCTGGATCTGATCAAGCTGACTCTTGGAGATATTTTCCTGTCGTGCGATGTTGCGGACGAGCGGTGAATAGAATCTGGCGCTTTCTTCTGCCGAACCAATGGTTGGCGAATTCTCTTCAACCGGCGTGTGCTGTACTATTTGCGGCTGTGCGGTGACAGCGACCTTAGGTTCCTGAACGGCAGGACTCGCAGCCGTTGTAGTTCCTTCTCCGGTTTCGATATAGGCAATGACTTTGCCCACAGCAACCACATCATTTTCCTTAAAAAGAATCTGCCGAATCACGCCCTTTGCCGGTGAGGGAATTTCTGAATCGACCTTATCCGTGGCAATCTCCAGAATGGTCTCGTCCATCTCGACAGTGTCGCCTTCTTTTTTGAGCCATTTGAGGATGGTGGCTTCCATGATACTCTCGCCCATTTTGGGCATGATCAGTTCCAGCTGCGCCATAAATAATACGTCAAATTAAGCCCCAAAGGTAGGTATTTCGCGTCATGGGGACGATAAATTCGTACTGATTGTTAGTTACCCTTGTGGGATTGTATTCTGAATTGATTGCAGTGCATCTGATGATAAACTACAAATTAAGATTTGAAGGGCTCCTCGGGATTGATTCTTTCCAATTCCCGATCATGGTAAGCCACACAAATTTAGCCACAAACAGGAATAGCAAAAGGCCCTGTTGCAAAATCCACCTTGCCGATCCATTACCATTCATAAATCCTTCCTCACTGAAGCTCGAATAAAGTAATGTTGCGCCAAAACTTAGCCCAATAAACACCATCCAAGCCGGTGCATCGCTGATGCCACCCGGCAAAATGCGCCTAACAGACGGCATAATTGAAGACAAGAAACGCTCCTTCCCCAAGATAATTCGTTTTTTACTGTGGATGGAGGCTCCGGCGATCAGCATCAACCCAGCCATTATGATCACCAGCATGGCAACGGCTAGCCAAACCAATGGCTTCTCTGAAGGAACCTGTTCAATTTTTTTCACAACAATGGCCATCATCAGGTAAACGATGAACCCCACCCATAGTAAGGCCAATGAGAGAAAGATGATTGTATTCAGAAGTGTTTTCGGGTAATACCTGGTGGATTCAACAATGAAATGGCGTAATGACACACGTGTCTTCTGGCCCGTCAGCCAGATTAGCCCTACATGTATCCAACCATAGACCAGTAAGGCGAAAATTGTTATACCAAGGATATTGGGATTTAATATTTTGAAGTGCCGCAGTTTATAATTCCATAGATCCCATAGCATGGGTTGCTGGTAGGAACTGACCAGATCGTCAAAAATATATTGATGCGCAACATCCTTCGTAATCATGCATGTCCAGTAATATTTTAGCAATATCGCGAGCATTGCCGTCAGCAAAAAATCAAAGACCAGAAGATGAAAATTCCGGAACACGTTGCGCAATATATTTACCATCGAATTATTGCTTGATGATTGGAATTGACAGCATATTTATAATTCGCTTCATATACCTGGTTAAAGGACTACATCATGAGACTAATATAATGCATCGCATTCTGCCACCAGAAAGCCAGTTTGCCACTGAGGTAAGATGAAACAAACTGTGGGCCCTCGACACTATAAGAATTGTTGTTCAGATTGAGATCAGTCAACAAATAATGACCCGGATCTATATGAACTTTACACAACGCAATTCCTGATTCAATCCGGATAAGATGGACGGTATCCCCGCCATCCCAGTATTGCAAGGATTTGCGGTGATCTGAGAACTCAATTTGAACGGGCACCCTACACGTCCAAGTACCATTTCTGCGCAATGAAATTTCATAGGCATAAGTCGAGTCATGAGGTGTAACTGCTTTCACATCAGCAACCATGTAGTCCATGGATCCCTCCTCAAAAATGCCATAACGAACATATTCACTGCAAATCGCTGCACTGGCAGAATCCAACAAAGTGTAAAGATTGCCTTGCAGAAATTGGAAAAAATCCATTCCGCGGGGATGCGTGAATTGGTAACAATGAAAGTATCGCTTCATCACGGTATCCATAACGGGCGAGCCAATCATGCGCTCCAGCGAATGAAAAATAGTTGCTGTTTTGCTATAGATCATCCCTTTCCTGTCGCGATCGGCAAAACACCAAGCAGGCCTTGCTGTTACGCCGTGTCCGGGATCGCTGAGCCCCGTATATTCCATTCTTGTGATGTCCTTGTTATCCATCTGAATACCCATACAATTGACCATAGCATGGTGATCTCCATACATTGCATCGATGATGCGGTCTTCATAATAGGTTGCAAAGCCCTCATCCATCCAGGGTTCTTCTTTCTCATTATTCGCCATTGCTCCCATGAAATACTGATGCGCCAATTCATGCACAACCAGCGACTCCATGCTGTGGATACATTCCGGCATACCGTAGAAACTTCCGGTGGTAATCAATGTTGGATATTCCATTAACCCTGAGGACACCGCATGAAGTGGCGGGCAGATAATACTTAACGTTGAATAAGGATAAAATCCGACATGCCCGGCCATATAATCCAGTGCTTTATTGATCGCAAAAACAACTCTTTGTTCCTGTCCTGCGTAATCAATGGGCAGCATCAGTCGCAGGTGTACACTATTCCACTTCCATTGTCTGATATACGCATGACGATGTAAGGCCCATGCAAAGTCAATCATTTTCTCTGCACGAAAATGGCTGACAAACTGTCCTCCGACGCGGATTTGATCGATCATCTCACCACTGGCACAATGCCTGAATGATGTATCGTACTTCATCCACACGTCAAAGTCACTGAACTCACCATAAAACTCTGTATTGCGGAAAAACTGATGGCAGTTCCATTGCCACTGATTCGCTGAATTCTGCTCAAGCACACCCAGTTGCGGAAACCAATGGCAGAACAGGTAAAAATCCTGACTATAGCCTGCGCGGGCAATTACCTTCGGCATGCGCGCATCCCATTCCATTTTAAGCGTGATGGAATCTCCGGGTTCTAATAATTCAGGAAGACACAGTTCAAGGACCGTACGGTCCTGGTCATTGCCATCATCATTGTATATATAATGCAATTCCTTTAGGATATCGAATGTTCGGTGATTATATTCAAGTTGAAAGGAACTGAAGTTCAAGTGAGACCACTCATCGGAGCGGCGATTTTTAAAGGCTCTCCCGAAGATATTTTCTCTTCCGCGGAGGAACGAGCTGTGTTCATCCCTGAAAGCATTCAGGTACAGGTAAATGAGTATATTGTCTAATGGTATTTGACTATGGTTGCGAAATACAACCTCCTGCAGGCTTCTTATGGTATGCAGACTATCAATGAGCTCCGAATGAATTTTGTACGTACTGTATCGCTCTGCCTGCATTGAATGAATTGGTCCACAGTTCTGGGCAAATGCGCATCGTGCGATCATCCATAAAACCATACAGAAAATAACCCTCATCAGCTATATTCATCAAAACCCTGTAAAGGTACATTTCAATCCATGAAGTCCTTTCCGAAAAATACACGAATAAATAATCAGGCTTGAAAGTCATGCGCCTTACTATTGACAAATACCAAAACCGGTATTAATTCTGAATAAACTACTTTTTTGTATTCCAGTCATGATAAAGCGACAACCGTCGTAAAAAGTCACCAAATGTTCATCCCCAGATCTGAGATGTTTACAAACTTTATCTCATTTTTTGATCATCACTCCATCAATACAAATCCAGCCCAGTAATAGGGCTCATATCCTTTTTGACGCATCGTATTCTGGGCCTTGTACAATGCATCGCGTATAGACATTTTTTGAGTGATCCAATTTTTATAAAAGAGTACCATTAACTCAGAGGTATGCTTATCTGGTACCTGCCAAAGTGACATCAGAACATTATGAACTCCGGCGATTTTGAAAGCACGCTGTAATCCGTATACTCCTTCATTACCCTGAATATCTCCAAGTCCAGTCTCGCAGGCAGATAATACCACGAGTTCGGTGTTGCTAAGATCCATTGTACTGATTTCATAAGCGGTTAGAATGCCATCTTCTTTTTCGTTGGCATTGGATAGCTCCCGATTCCAATTTGAATTGGCACCGGCCAGAATGAGACCAGATCGCAACAGTGGCTGAATTGTTGTTTTTGGGCGCCATCCGAAAACACTGTCCGATTGAATTAAGGATGTGGTTGAATCCGGAAGGAAAAAACCATGCGTTGAAAAATGAAGAAGCCTTGGTGAAGGCCTTCCTTTGTTGTTTCTCTCCAGAGATTTAAATGACGCTTCATCTGCCTTTGCACCATTCAATAATTGAACCTGACAGTCTGAACTTTGAAGAATTTTCTTGATTTGTTCGACCTCTTTGCTGGTTCCGGCCAGATATTTCCATTTGCCTTTCCTAATTGAAGTATCGTTGCTGTAAAACGAAAACTGGCCCCGGGTCAGCAGCGCGACAGAAGGCTGCAATGAATCAATGCCATTCAGTCCGCTTGTATCACTTTCATAGTTGATACCACCGTAAAGTACAAACTCTCCACGTAGTTGATTACTTTCCTTCTTTTGAGCGATGATATCACGCGCACTATTCAATTGTACAAGGGTATATCTATCCTGAATGAGCCCTTGGTCTTTTAAAGCAATGGCATTGAAGTTAATCTTATGAAGATGTCCAGTTGGTGAAAAATAAATTTTATGACAATTATTAAGACTTTTCTCGAGCGGCAGCCACACCAGTTGGTATAGATCTTTTTTGTTGGATATTGTTTTCCCATGCTGCGACTGATACAAATTGGAAACATATTCAATTCGCCGAGAACCTTTAAAATCAAGCAGCCTGTCCAGTTCAGCCTCCGTGCAAAGGGGGATAAACTCGGGGCCAGATCCTTCATTTTTGAGGATCAATGCAGCATAACCGAATTCTCCGGTCTTATCTCCCTTCGCATAAATAGGATAGCGCATCATTTCAAGAATGGCTTCATTGGAATTAAGGTGAGGCTGCAAATATTTCCAGGTATACCTGTCCACTGATTCTCCTTCCCACTGTATGGCCTCATTTAATTTCTTCTCAGCTTTGTTGGCTAGATCCTGCAGGCTATCCATATTTGAGCGATTGGCAATTGGTTTTGCATATTCCGAAGCTATTTTTCTTTTACTTTGCCTGAAAGCCTCATCCAATTTTTCAATAGCGGTATCTTTTTCAATAAGTCGCGCCTTTCTAACCAGAGAATAGAGCAAAATTCCTTTGTTAAATAGAATATCATCAAATGCTTCGTTGGACAACATTTTCAGCGCATTCTGATCGCCAAGTTCGCTGTAAAGATTAAGTTTATCCTTATTGATTTTGTTATAGTATGCAGTGGCTTCCTGTTCGGACATAAAAGCCAAGCTATTCCATTTGTTTGCTTTCTCTATTTGACCTGCTTGTAACAAACACGCTGCTGACTTACTCAACAAATTCATTTTATAGTAAGTCCTTGCCAACTGCAATTGAATGGTTCGTATCAAGTGGTAGTCACTGCCAAACTCCAAAGTTAAGAGATTGATAGCCTGGGAGTCTTTATCAATTGCTTCATCATATTTCATCTTTCTGTCCAGGTAATTAGCGTATAAGCTCAATGCTTTTGCTCGTCCCAAAGGCTTATTTCCACCATTATTTAAATTCAGTTCTATATTTCTTTTAAAAATACTGTCTGTTAGCGTTGGACTATTTGTTTTCAATTGGTATTCCAATAGGTTCTGAAGGGCAGCCAGCGTAAGTCCATGATCTTCTCCAGCGTTTTTTCGATAGTAGTCGTAGGCATTTTGAAATTGCACTTCTAATCCTTTATCTAATCCCATTTCTGAATAAATACGCAACAAGTTGGATCTCGTTCCAACAATTTGGGCTGTCTCCGATCCATTACTTATTTTACTATAAATTTCAAGAGCTTTTTGATAGAAACTGACTGATTTATCATAATCGCCCAAATCATAATAATATACCCCAAGTGCAGTGCAACAATTCCCATAGCCAACCGTATTCCGGAGTGACGGATTCATTTGAAATGAAGCATAGGCTGTTAGAATAGATTTCTCTTCCTTGTCTCTGCGGCCTAAAGACTCATAAATTTGACCCAACAACATATAAGACAGGGGATATTCAATTTTATCTTTCAATCGAAGTGAATCAAAAATATTTATCGCTTCACGACATAGCGATTCAGCCAATTCAAATCGGTCTGTACTATAATATAGTTCTGCCAGATTCCTCAGATTAGCCGCATAAGGCTGGCTGAAAATACCGAGTTTTGACTTTCTGATTTTCATGCATTCTGACAAATAGAATTCAGCCTTATCGTAAGCCTGCTTCATGCCATAAAAAGATCCCACATTCTGAAGCATTTTTGCATATTCGAGGTCTTCAGTTCCATAAATCTTCCTCCGGAGTCTCAAGGCTTCAAGAATAAACGCTTCTCCGGAAATAAAATCGCCCTTTCTGAGAAACACCTGACTGATCAGACTGTTACATTGCGAAGCATTAAAGCAGACGGAGTCGGAACTTTCACGGTATAACTTCAGCGTAGCCTGCAATGATTCCAGGGCCTTGTCGAGTTCATTCCTATTAAATGCAACCAAGCTTAAGAGATAGTTTGTCTCTCTGTTTTGTGGTGACTGCACTCCGTATTGAGATAGAATGATTGGTTTCAGATCGTTCAGGATTTTTTCAGCTTTAACCCAATCTCTTTTGTCCATCAATGTTTTGGCTGACTTGAGGACAGAATCCGGCCTTGCAATTGTATCTCCAATCGATTTTCCATGAGCCATGATGCCTGTTGATAGTACACTTAACAGGATTAAAAAAAATCGCCTGATCATACTTATTCAAGTTCTTTTAATAATTGAATGGCCTTTGTATTATTTTTTAACTTCAGCTCAAGGAGTAATTTTCTGGCCTCATCAATCTGATTGAAATATATCTTACAAAGAGCAAGGTCCCAAATTACTTCTTCCCGATATCGGCTCTGATTGCGCTTATTCAATTGATTTAATAAACTGAATGCATCTACGAATTTACCTGTGGCAAGCAATGCATTGGCCTTTAGAAAAAGCGTGTTATCATTTTTTTTCATGGAAGGATCTATTTTTTCAAATTGATCCAGTGCCTTATCATACAAGCCAGCGGTATAAAACTGAATAAATTTATCGTATTCGCTTAACTCATCCTCACCCCTGACATCAGTCTCCATGGATTCATCTTTAAAAGTTTTGAAATGGGCGGCAAACAACTTTTCACCATTCACTATAAATCCTTTCTGCGCTCTGAGTGTATCTACATCCTGCAAAGATCTTGATCTGGCTCCTGAATCCGCAACAGGTGTGTTCTGAAGTCCTGCACTGTCCGGACTTTTTTCGGGACGGTTCATTTCATGATAACCGAAATTTACATTTCTAAAAATAAACCAAGCTACGAGGCTTCCGATCACCAACAAAATCCACAACATTTTATTTCGGACAGGAACGTCTGTTTTTTGTTTACTATTGTTTATTTTGCCTTCCCGGTCCTGCAATCGCTTTTTAAGCTCCTTTCTTTCGATTAATTGCAACGCAATTAATCCTTTCTGATAGAGCAATATCTCGGCATGCAACGCCGGATTAGTCAGCAACTCAGCCTCAAAATCCTCGCGCTCCTGCACCGTCATGGCATTCGCTAGATATTTATCAATTCGGTCGTTATTTAGAGTCACTTTGTATTAACTTTTCTTCATAATAGGTTCAAGCATTTCTTTTAACTTCTTCAGACTTCTGGATAGGGTTACGCTAACCGCATTTGCAGAATTATAATTCATTTCCTTCATTATTTCCTCAATACGCTTGCCCTCTATATATCGCAATAGAAGTAGTCGTCGGCTCTGTACCGGCATTTGCTCAACCGCCCTCATCAGCATGACCGTATCCTCATCAACCGATCCGTCCCAGGACGCTTCAAGGACCGATAGATCACTGTTCAATTCATCAGCAAGAGGTTCTGAAGCAAGTTCCTTCAGGTAATGTCTTTTGTATTTAATGATGTAACGGTATCCAATGAGAAATAAAAACGTCTTAATGCTGCAACTTAGGTTTGTTAAACGACCCGACCTAATTTGTTCAAAAAAAGATATCACTGAATCCTGCCATGAATCAACAAGATCTTCTAGAGGCACCCTGTTAAATTTAAAAGATGCTGAACGAAGAAATTCATCCCGGTAAAGGTCATAAATCCTGTCAAATGCCTCCATTTGACCTGCCTTCAACGCATTAAAGATCAGCTGATCCTCTGATAAGTCTTTAAAGGTATTTCCCAGAAATCCCAATTTTAAAGCAAATATAGACTTTAAAGCCAAAATAACTTTCTGATAATAAAGACTCTTCCGCCGGAAGTGGAGGAGCCATTGTATCAAGCTTAAAAATCCGAATTACACTTTAATATGAAGCAATTTTTGCCAGCTTAGGATAATTATTAATTCACCGTATACATCAAGAAATTTTGCGTTAAAAATTAATATCACCCATTAATAGAAATGGTTAAAAAAATCTTAGCATTGAATTTAATATTTTTGAAATTACTTCTGACATACTAGGAAATTATTTTGATTGGCATGGGAAATATGAAAGCAGAACATCAATGATGAACGCTACTATTCCTCAAATTAGAATAGAAATATAAAAGAGATTGTTGATAAGCCATAATTAAATGGTTTCTAATCCGCGAAACATCAACTTGAATATGCCTATTAACAATAAGTAGGTAGTATACTGAGCATCATAACGAAGCCAACTTTCTCCAGAACTAAATAATTTTACTAAAATAGCTGAGTTGTTTGCTAACAATTGACATAGCCTTGGTATGAATAACCAAATTTAATGCCAATAAAGAGTGATCATTCCATTGTTAAGTACATGAGGACTTAACAGTGATACACATTATAATATAGACTATAATTATAAAATCTATAACAAAGGAAATTAAAAAAGAAAGTATTACAAAAATGAATAATTGTAAATTTAAGTTAATCGTTCTCCTGATTTTATTAAACCTCACTTACCAACTATCAGCACAGGTGGGTAAAAAGCAAGTTTTGTTTACCAAAAAATGTGACACAGTTTCAGTGGATAGTATGGTCTGTATCAAGTGCACAAACAGCCAATTAACGTTGAATTGCAGACGCTATGCCTGTGCGATACACGGTGATTGCATTCCCATCGGTCCGGTCATTGTCAATGGCAACCGGCTGAAAGAAGTCAGAGCCCCGCAGACCTCAACCAAAAAGAAATAGAAACATGCGGTACCTACAATACAAGACTATTTTTTTGATATTACTCACACCAATCATCTGGGATGAAAAAACATTCCAACTATTCAAGCAAATTAATATATCAAGGGCGTCCCCAGAAATTTACCATCTGGACAATTTGAAAATACCCTCAATGCATAAAGATGATTCAGAAGAAAACGTATTACTAAAGTTCTTCCAATATGATGCCAGCCAGAATATCTTTCTACTTCTCCCGGATTATGAAATGATTTATCCATCCTATGCACAGTACCCATATATTGGTTTGAAAAGTGAACACACCAGAAATCCCAGACGCCACATTCAATTGGAATTTCATTGCTGTAAGGTCTTTCAGGCTTGCGTAGCCGAACCGAAGTTATACTCTCTAGACACACCTCCTTCTGCTGAATGTCGCTGCCCATTACAAAGAGCTTATGTCCGCAACGAGGATTGTCTTAAGGCCTATAAAAGGAAAGATTTATACATGAGAATATTCAGTCTTCCTTAATGACCTATCGCTTATCAGACTAACTTATCATGATCACAATAATATAAATAATTATGAAAAAAAAATCTGGGCTTTCAAGCATTTTAATTGTCTTAATACTCACGATCACGATTTTGAAAGGACACACACTTTTGGCTCAAGTGCCGATGAAAATAAACTATCAGGCGGTTGCCCGCGACAATGCCGGAAATGTGCTGGCATCAAGACCAATAGCCGTCCGATTCAGCATCCATGATGAGACTACCAATGGGGTCGTTGAATATGCAGAAACTTTCAACACCAATACAAATCAATTCGGACTTTTCAGTTTAGTCATTGGAACAGGTAATCCATTTATTGGTGCATTCTCGGTAATCACCTGGGCCGGAAACAAAAAATTTCTTCAGGTCGAGGTTGATCCAAACGGCGGTACATCTTTTTTGAATATGGGAACAGATCAGTTAAATGCCGTACCGTATGCCTTTGTCTCAGAAAGCGCCAACACGCTAAATACGGCATTGCCACTCAAATCCTTGAAAAATGATGGCGCACAGGATGGACAAGTGATTAAATGGAATTCGGCAAAGAATTCCTGGGAACCCTCAAATGATAATGGGGGTACATCAGCGCCAGTCTACACGGCTGGAAGCGGCATTATGATCACAAATTCCAATGTCATCGTCAACACCGGTGATACCAATCCATCCGATGACATTACTACATCAACCATGGCCGGAGGGGATTTGTCCGGAACTTATCCTAATCCCCAGCTTGACAAAATCCAAGGGAAAAAGATCAGTTTGTCTAATTCGCAGAACGATGACGTCATCAAATGGAATGGACTTGAATGGTCTTCGCAACCTGATGGCCTGAAATTACCGGCGACACTAACAGTCAATTCAACCAGATCAGGGTCCTTTGACCGTTATGGCCTTGAACTCACGCAGACGGGCAAGGATGGCGTGTTGTATCTGGCTAATTCGAATAACCCGACATCCAATAGTGTATTCTATTCTGAGAGTAATACCGCGGCACTTGCTGCTGAATTGATCAATAAGTCTACCGGAAGCGCACTCAGTATAACCAATACCAATCCCAACAGCACTGCACAGACCATGTCTGTAAATTCCAATGGACTAGGTCAGTGCCTGCATATATTCAACACTAATGTTAACAATAGCGGCACTATGATCGACCTTGGAAATAATGGAAAAGGTGAAGGAATAAATGTTGCAATGAATAATTCCTCTTCGATCGCGAGCGCTTTAAGTATTAATTCGGCACACAATGGACGAGGAATTTCTCTTAATCGCAACAATGCATCCTCCACTTTACCTGCACTCGAGGTACAAACAAATGGTTCTGGTTCTGTTGGAAAATTCGTACAAACCAGCACGAGTGCTGGGAATATTGATGCAGTTTATATTGAGTCAAACGCCTTAAACTGGGGACTGCACGTGGTCAATAAACATTCTGCCGGCATTGGCGCAAAGATTGAAAATACGAATGCATCCTCCGTCAACGATGCCTTGCAGGTAGCTACTGCGGGTTCAGGACATGCTCTTCGATGCACCGGGACAGCCCTCAAAACATCCGGTGGCAATACCTGGGCTGTTCCTTCCGATCTCAGACTGAAAAAAGATATCAGGCCCTTTACAGATGGAATATCGGTTATTGAAAAAATCCAGCCAAAGTATTTCAGATATAATGGTCTGGCTGGCACCAATGATAAAAACCAGGAAATTGGAATTATCGCTCAGGAAATGGAAAAAATAGCCCCATATACCATCGGTCATGAAAAAGTAGTGCTCAATCATCTCAGCGAAAATGCGGTAGCAGAGGATATTCTGACTTACAATAGCAGCGCTCTTCAATATGTCATGATCAATGCCATTAAAGAATTGAATGAAGAGGTTAAATTGATCATGAAAGAAAACGCAAAGCTGAAAGAAGAGATCCAAAGTCTTAGATCTCAAAATCATTAATTAGGGGCAATCGATTATGAATATAAGGTATATTTCTAACAGGGTGCTTCATCTGCAATTATTTATCAGTTGTGTACCATTCATGATGTATGCTCAATCGTTGAGTCCCTCTATCTTCTCATCGGGAGGAAATTACTATCAGAATCCTGCGCTATCAATTTCACAAACCGTTGGAGAGCTTAGCCTGACCAAAATCTTTTTTAACAACCTGATCCTGACGCAGGGTTTTCAGCAACCGGAAATCATTATCAACGCTGTACAAGGCACTGGTGAAGAAATTTCATTTCTTCAGGTTTATCCCAATCCTTCTGATGAATATTTTCATATAAGCTCGCACTTCAATGATTTCGACGAGTGCATAATTGATATTAGCGATGATCAGGGGAAAATTATAGACCACCAGGTTTTGAATAATTCTATACAATCCCCGAACCAGATTACGATTAGTACCTCCGAATGGAAAAGTGGTTTATATAATTTAACAATCCAATTGGGTAGAAAAGGACGCATTGTGCATACAAATAAAAAAATAATGATCCTACGGTACTAAGTCGGACTATACCTCAAATGTTTAAAATGAAATTCGCTAAGCGCATATGAAGTTGATGTTAAAGACTAGGAAATTCTTCATACTGTCATTGGTCCTTACGACCACGAGGGTCCTGTCTCAGGAGTATGGTAACTTCGACAAAGATGGTCAGAGTATTATCTTTCATGCCACAGAATTTTCTATACCGGTATCACCGGCTTTTGATCTTCTGGGCGTTAATCCCTGTCTGGTGCCCAAACCCAGCCTGATCAGGAATTTCAAAGTAGACTGGTCTTTTAAAACCTATGGCCTTGCCCCAAATCTCGCCTTGCAGACACAACCCGTCAATGAGTTGTTTTTTAACACACCTAAAAAACTAAACGACTACAGAAAGGCTGCACCCTGGAAGCGGTTTTTATCAACACTTGATTTGTCCATGGGGACCGTGGATGGTCCAAATGATGTTGAAACCAACTCCCGTTTTGTTAAGACCACGGAAGGTTTGGATTCGCTTATAATCACTCAGAATAATTGGCGGTTGAGAAGCTTTGCCTACGCATTCAAACTGAATCTATACAGTCAATTTGATCCATTGAAGGAAAGAAAAATATTCAGTAAAGTGCTAAAAGATTATGCAGATGAAAAGAAAAATCTGGAAGAAGAGCTTAAAAATGCTAAGTCGAATTTAAAGCTGACAAAAGATATTGAAGAAAAAACCGCAATAAAATCCGATGTAGAATCAAAAGAGACCGAATTAAAGAATCTTGATGATCGATACCTTGATCACATGAAGAATATTGTCACGATGTATAAATCGGAACACTGGAACGCAAGCTTTGTGGATATTGCATTTGGTCAATTTGTCGACTATGACAACAGAGACTCCAGTCTATTTAAATTTGCGAACCTGCATATT
>JAIBCI010000015.1 GCA_019694255.1 Saprospiraceae bacterium | reverse complement strand
TTATCTACTAATATTTTTGATAAAAAATAATTAAATAAAATTGTTTAACAACGGCAAGAGTATACAAATCTAAAAAATTATAAATTAAAAAGCAAATTATATTTTATAAATTTGCCCACTTTAACTTTTTGGCTTAAATCTAAATATATAAGTTGAAGAATACTAATATTAAACGTATTAGATAATTTTTATATCAATTTAGATTATATTAATTGCCTTATAAAAAATGCAACATTAGTGAATAGTTGCATTATCCTTTTTATAATTATTTCAAAATTTCTAAGCGAATTCTTTAATAGTTGATTCAGGCATCTCATCCCATGTTTTACCTTCAAGAAGTCTACCAGTTTTTTTCTTATTTGTTCCTCCCCATTGTTTGAAGAAGAAAGCAACATCTGCCTCTTTACATTGATTTTTAATATCAATTACCCATTCTTCCTTCATTGGTCTAGGACGTCTTCCGCTTTCTCCGCCTACAATGACCCAATCAATGCCTTTCAAATTCATATTTGGAAGAGGACCAATTAGGGGTTCACACGAGAGAAATTTTACCCTTGAACCTGTATTTCTTAATAAATCAATTCTCTTAGAGACTTTGCTATTTTCTACCGAAACACCCATCCAAATATTATGAGACCAATCTAACCAGCCTTCACTGTCGTAATATCTTAGAAGATCGGCTCTTTTTGTTAATACCTGAAACACATGTTGTGGATTATCTTTCATTACATGAAATACCTTTCTAATGAACTCGATTGGCACATCTTTATGAAATAAGTCACTCATGGAATTAACGAAAACTATTTTGGGTTTTTTCCATGTATATGGCGTATTTAATTCGTCTTCATGAATTGTTAATTCAAAATTATTACGATATTTTTCAACACCCATCGCTTGCAATCGTCTTGCCATTATCTCAGCGTAACAGTATTTGCATCCGGACGAAATCTTAGTACATCCCGTTGTTGGATTCCATGTCATTTCCGTCCATTCAATTGAAGATTGTGCCATATTAATTATTTACGCTAAAATAGTAAATTTTATCTACTTCTTTCAATTTTATCAAAAAAATCATGACCTCTTTCATTTTTTGAAAAGTAAGCTAAGTAGTACAATGGTAAATTGCTATCGTGTGTATTGATCAGATGCATTTTCTTCCAGTCTAAATATTTAATATTTACCATCTGCTCTTGATATTTATCGGCTAAAAATTTTAGGAATTTCCCATCATGCTTGTCTAGTTCATCTTTGAAAATATCTCTCCAGTTCGGTAGTCCTAGGTATTCTGCCACTTTTGTATTTTCTAGCTTATAATAAGTTTCGAAATTTCTAACACCATCCATCTGCAATGCTTGCAGTATAAGAAAATCTATAAATAGCTTTCCCAACTCTCGAATGGTATCGAATTTAAGGTTTAATGAATATGGATCAGCGAAACAAAATGAGAGGACTTTATTATGTTTTCCGTATTTTGGAATTTCATTTATAATCTCAAGAATTAAATCATTACTATTACCAACGAGAATTTTGTAATTTACATTTTGGAAATTACTTTTTATTCTTGCCTCTAATGCTTCCGCTTTGTTTTTATCTTGTTCACATAGAATATATTTGTCAAATTTATTTGGAATAGACATAGCGATTAGTGCCGAGTTTCTATAAATTTTATTAATCTTTCTTATTTTAGCATGTCCCGAGCCAGCAAATAAATCAATATAAACTAATTGATCCCATTTCTCTTTCATGCCACTAGTAAAAATATTGCAATAGTTTCCTACAAGCTTATATTTATCAAGTGCCCATGGTCCTACATCCTGAGTCTCATAAGTATCCTCTTCGACTAAAATATGTGGATTAAAGTCCATTTCAATGTCATTTTACTAATGCATCTTTTCTCAATGCAATAATAATGCCAACCCACTGGCCGTCAAGGCTTCCTCTGCGAGCTGGTCTCAAAATCTCCACGCCTGCGGGTAGTATTTTGCGCCCAGGCCTTGACAGCCTGATCTTCCGCACCATTGGAAATGCATCAAAAAAAGATGCAAAACCCAATTGTCAAATGCTACACACCTAATTCTCCCAATAACCCTCACTGCTTCTACATCCTTTGCAAAGGGGATAATTCCGGAAAGCCACTGGACCGACCTTGTCCTAATTGCTTCGTTGTGATTTGCAGCAATCAAACAGAGCTTGATTACATCCGGGTGATCTGCTACGGACTGCATCAGTCCAGGATCTTTCGGCAAGATCTGATCGGCTCATGCATCCAGTTCATCCGGATCGGCTGCTTTAAAAAGCGCTTATATCAAGCGATCCGGCAGATAAATGGCCGCGAATCAGATCTATCCAAGCTTGTAGATGCCTTCCAAAAGGTTCAACTGTTCCGTAAGCAGATCATGGAGGCTTACCTTCTCAGCGAATCAAGGCTTCGTCATTCGATCAAATCACTGATCAGGTAATTAATTGCACATATTCTATAACAATTAGAATTATGTACGCATAGTCTGCTTTACTCGCAATTACCGCCTTACCCATATGCTATAATTGCTATATATGAGAAAATGGGGTTTATTAGGCCTGATTGCTGCATTATCGCTATTGGCATTTATTGCCGCCAATAAAGCTAAGCAGGCAATCATTGACGGCCTCAACTTCATTTCCGCACGGGTATCAAAACCCAGTTTCCAAATCAATCAGATTGTTCATACAGTCCAGCTGACATATCGTAACAGCGGACCGGTATCGCTATTCTTCGACTCTTTCGACGGGGCCCTCTACTATGGAAACTATCTTCTCAGCTATTTGAGCGTAAGAGATAGGGTAGAGCTGCCTGCCGGGGCGAAGGATACGGTCGTTAAGATCAATGGCGTAATTCGCTACGCTGATCTGGCCGGAAATATCCTGGACTTGGTGAAGAATAAGTCTTATCTCAACAATCTGTCTGTAAAAGGTACTGTCAGGATCGGAGGAATTCCGGTTCCTGTTGATTATCCGCTGCAACTCATATGAAAAGTTCATTGAAGCAACTGGCGGACAAACTGATACCGCCACCGGCCGGCAATCAGGATGTTATCTCCCGGGATTTTGATACCAGGGATATCATACACCTGATTCTATACGCCGATACGGTGAACAATGACCAGGCAGCTCGTGAAATGGCCCAATTGGCTATAAAACTTCAGGGTTCCAATGACAACGAGACGCTTTATAATATTTGGCATTTCGTGCGCCATCAGGTCCGGTATGTCGCAGATCCAATAATCCATGAAGATGTCAAAATGCCTTCCGCTGTATGGCACAGCGGCTTTGCTGACTGCAAAAGCAAATCGATCATGGTCGCTGGTCTGGTCAAGGCATTTCCTCAGTTTGGTTATCGATACAGATTTGCCTCATACGATGAGCCCAAGGAATATACACACGTGTATGTCATTGTGGATACCGTAAACGGCCCTGTCATTATCGATTCCGTCCATTCACGCTTCAATGAAGAAGTAAAATATAAGTACCACAAGGACTATATGCAAAGAGAGCTTCGTTTTATTCATGGCCCGAAAGTGCCACAAAAAGTAAACGCTCAAATAGGCGTAAAATCTACGCCTACTTTGGTGGAAGCATTTAACGATGCTCCTAAGAAGGTACTTACACTTTCTGATGTCAATCCGGTTGGATTGTCACAAGGTCAACTGCTTCTGGAACTGTTGGATCAGAAATATGCCTTACTATCTGCATATTATGGAGATCTCGGAGGCAGACTTTCGAAAGCCCGTGGACTGATCGCATCAGCAAAAAAGACAGGCCTTCAGAATTTCAACATCAATTCTAGTATTCCTGATGAACTGGCCCTTTTGGCCTTCAAAATTCGTCAGGCGAAAGGCAAACACATTTCTGAACTGGTTGCCCGTCAAAATATCGACAAAGCTGCTTCAGTCATGGGATGGACGGAAGAAGCTCAGGCATGCATTGACAAATTTCGTCCTGAAATAGCAACCTGGACCTGGAAGAATAATCCATTCAAAAAACGCTTTGTCAACATTGACTATACCCAAGAAATCAACGGTACCAATTATATCATTGATTCCGATGACTTTCGCGTTTGTTATGAGGATGTGCGCAAAAGAGATTTTGCAGCCAATAAGTTCTTCAGTTCAGAGAAATGGGAGAAAAGCGCCCTGCATATCCTTTACAAATTCCTTGAACCTTCTGATGCCGAACATTACGGATCATCCACCGGTACCAAAGCTGTATTTCATAAACTGGCAGTAGGTTCACTCAGTAATCTTTCTGCATTTGATGAAGAAGTGGTCACCCAGTATTTGGAGAATGCAATTATTCGCAATGCAGCTTCTATCAAGCTTCCAGATATTACCCCTGCCGGAAATATCAATCTTTTAAAATCAGCTGCTCAGGGTTCATCTATTAATGTCGAACCCGTGAGCGCGACAATTGCACTCATTACCGCCATTGCAACTGCAATAGGCGCTGCAGCATCCCTGCTTACTTCTTTGGACAGCTCTCAAAAGGTTGCCTTTCAGTCAAACCTTTCAGGATACGGTACCGCTGGCTTTGGCCCGGACAAAACAGACTTTAAAAATAAACTTGATTCGCTGGGTTCACAGGCGAATACAGGACTTTTAGTAGGTGGTGTTCTCCTGGCTGCAGGAATAGGACTTTCATTAAATAAAAAATAAATCATGGCATATCGTGAAAATTTAGATGAACGCAGAGGTGTAATCACCCAAAAGAAGAGAGTAGGTAAAACAACTGATGTCTCAACTTCTGAAGTTCCAGTAGAATCTGCAAAAACTTCTGAAGAAGCAGTCAAACCAACAGCAAGAAAAAAAGTGGAAAAGGATAAGTAAACATTTTTTCACCAAACAATAATTAAATCATGGCCAGAAAAGTTCGCCGTAAGTCGACAGCTTCAGCAGGAAGCGCAGCGACAAAAAAGATTGGCAAAAAGATATACCGGAAGGTCTCTTGTTCCAAAACAAAGACAGCCGCTAAATCCGCTGCCAAAAAACTGAGAGCATCAGGAAAACTTGCTCGTATTGTATCATCTAAGGCTGCCGGAGCTTGCAAATACGCTGTATACACAGCGGGTACTGCATCCGTCGCCGGTAAACGCCGCACCCGTCGTCGCAGCAAAAGGAGTAGCAAGTAATGTCGTGCGGTTGTACAAATTCTGTCAAATCTATTAAAGGAATTCAAATGAAAAAATTTCTCAAATTCAAAAAAGTTAAGTCCGTTAAATCAAAGGACGCAATGGATACAGGGCTTCAGTTGTTACTGGTGGTATCCATCTTCGCAGTAGCCCGCCTGATCAAAAAATTCTCCTGGTATACTAAACTGAGTGCCTCCACTCAATCATACGTTGATTGGGGAGCAATTCTCGCTGGTGCCGGGTTGCATTTGCTCGCTGAACATCCCTACATCAAATCTGTAGGTCTTGCCGCTGCGCTTGCTGGTATCTATAATAAGTACGGCGATGAAGTTGACGCCCAGGTCAAAAAGATTTTCAACATCGCCGGATGGGATCGCTCCATGCTAGAGAATTCTCGCAAAGGACTTCCATTGGTAGCAGGTGCGAATGCGCCAAGAGTTGCATGCCCACCTCAACAGGGTTTCTAAAACTATGAGAATACAATCGTTCAATTCAATTTTTTAATCACAAAAAAAACTTATTAAAGTGGATACAATTATTATCACACGCGATTATCGTCAGGCCGTCATGGCCTTCGCAGGAAAACTCAATGTTTCTGCATCAGACCTTGATATGGCCAACATCACGCCATACGACATTGAGCTGCACACGCCACTGTCCAATACTTCCAACACATACTCTTTAGACTTCAAAGACGGTGGAGGAAAGAGCTGGGAGAAGCGTCTGAAATCAGGCGAATTGTTCTTTGCTTACGGCATCGGAATTTTCGTGACCAAGTACGATCCTGCCGCTATGAGCCAGAACAGACCGTATTTCTCTTATCCTGATCCAAACTTCTTCGCCACTGCAGGTGAATCTGCAGCGCTGGAATTGATCTGGAATGGAGATGTGGATTTGATCACCAACAGTGTCAACCGTATCATGGGCTTCAAAGCGCATCATTTCAGAACAGTGCCAAAAGGCAACTATACCGGAACTCCTGGTACGCCAACAGCACTCAACGAATGGGGACCATCATTTGAGCAAAGAGGATTCTACCTTCCTGCTTTGTACCCATTGTTTGACGGAGATGAAACGAACACCATCAAATTGACCCTGGGAGTTGGTTCTCAAACAGGTGTAGCCGGTGGTGCTGGTGTGCTTCAGAATCAGCTGATCTTCAAGCTCACGGGCTTCAAATATTCCGGTGGACTTCCTAATCCAGGATCCTGCAACGTGTAATCTACGAATTCAGGATAGTAGAATTTTCCTCATAATTTTTTAAAGTTCCCGGCTTTTCGTGAGCCGGGCACTTTTTCAAAAAAAATCTGTATGACTCAAAATCGTCCCCGTGTAGGGCTACTTCAAAACTCGGATGTGCCGGTGGTCGACGCATACTTGCGCGAATATCCGATTCCATATTCAACCACCATGGAGATCGTCACTGGTAATAGCAACCAAAAGCTGTTCCTTCCTGACATTTCATTCTTCGAAGACAAATACGTCCTGGGTATGTTTATCCGCCCTCAGAATGGAGGCGGAACTCGCTACTCAAAAAATGGAAGGCTTCTCATCTCCAATGATGAGCTTGCCAATGCATTTCTGACCATTACACAATCGGGTTCGATCGTGTGTGAGGATTTGCCGCTAGAGTCATTCATTCAGGATCCTTTCAATGGTGGTGGTGGAAAATATTCTCAGCTGATCATTGATCGTGGATTCTCCACCAGCAATTCGTATGTCCGTTTCTCCAATGCTGCTCCAGGCAATAATAAAGCTGTTGAGCTCAATTGGGTATGGGTATACCGCAATGCTTACTGTGTCATGTAATCAATCTCATCAATGAGTTATCCTTCATTTAAAGACCTCGATAAGCTCCACGATTGGTTTAAAGCCAACGATGCACCTTATTGGACCGTTTACTCCGGCCGTGAAGCGGACAGAAGTAAGCGAGTTGCGGCCAATACAGGTATCAAAGATGTGGATGCTTCTTTTGCCTGGATGCGCAAGCTCATTGAAGACATGAGTGAGACAGGAGGATCTTTTCATATTCATGCAAAGAATTCTCCCAAAGACGATGCCGATGTAAAGTCACTGGCCGAGAAAGCAGCACTGCGTCTTACAACGTCAGGCTTTCACGCCATTTTTGAAACGTCATCACAAGGCGTCGGATTTGGCCGCGTGGCCGGAGTTCCATCTGTTGGTGAAATTGATCGACTCGTTGAAGAAAAGGTCAATCAACGCATGGAGATCTATGAGAAGGAAGCAGAAATCGCAGCGCTGAATGATGAAATCCAACAGATCAAAAAAGCCAAAGGAATCTTCGGTATGACGCCGCAAGAATTCGTACCCATGGCTGCTACATTGATCAGCCAGTTGAGTTCTTTACTTAAAGGAAATTCACAAGCACCACCACAACCCACACCACAGCTGAAGATATCAGGCGTAAATCCTAACACTGAATCAGAGGCTGAATTTTCTGAAGAAGACCAGGCTCGTATCGATGAAGCCATCGCCAGGCTCAGCGTCCACTTTGATAATATTCCTCAAATCATGGAACAGCTCGCAGCCTGGGTTGAAAAGAATCCTGAATTTGCAAAATCCATGCTTCAAAACTTAAAGTAATGGGTGAAATTTTTGACAATCCACAAGCAGTTGCCGTTGACCGTTTAGGAAACCGGATAGACGAATCTACTTTTTTTGTCCGGACACCACTTGTGGAAAATGGCACACTTCGAATTTGTTCCAATTTTGGCATCATCGCCAATGCCGGCAATTCGCTTCTCATCATTGATGACAACTTCACCCTTCAGCCAGGAGGTACATTAAATTTTGGATCACAGCATAATCCATCCATGTTCATCAAAAATCTGAACATCAGATTCAAAGCTAATCCGGCCGTCACAGATCCACAGGTGAATAAACTGGAATGGATTGAGTACATCTTCAATGGCATGGATCAGGTATTTTATAAAGCAAGAGGAAAAAATTCATAATGGGATTCCTGGGCGCTAATCCAAATTTATCCAACGTCAACGTACAGGTTAATTTACCTGAGAACTTGAAGTTGCTGCAGTTTACGCACATCGTTCGCGATGCGAGTAAAGAACGTCGCTGGTCATTGCCGTCCGCAGGATCACCAGTAACAGTTCCGGGTGGATATTACTTCATGGAAGTCAATAATACCTCACTTCAAAATGTGACCATTACAATTAACTCAAGTTCAATGACATTATTTCCCGGTCAAAAATTTAGTTCTGAAGACAGGCTAGACTGGGAACACTTTAAGCAAGAACTAGGACCTCCGGTCCAGATACTCAACAATACGGGTGAGGCCATTGCAATACATGTGTGCTACCCGTCAGACAGCGCTGTAAATCCTTATACCATTTAAAAACTTTCAAAAATGAAATTCAAATTTTCAATCTTATCCCTTTTGCTGACTTTCTCAGCAATGACTTTTTTCCCCATAAATAACTCATTTGGTCAAGCAGGAACAACCGGAAGCTGGCCACCTGATGTTGAACTCTTGGAAAAATGTGTTGACTCCGCTGATTTAGGCACCAACTACATCAGCTATTATGAGCTTCAAACACATCGTCCAGGGTTTACCCCTACCATTGTTTATTACCGGGCGAATGGTTCCACCTTCACGCCACCTGCAGGTAAAATCACAATGGGGATGTGTCCTCAAAGTGTATCGATTGTAAAGGACTCCATCAGAGAAGTTGAAATGCTACACATGTGCGATCAATCTTCCGGTGGTTCAACAACATTCTATAGAGTTATCCAAAGAACCTATTGGCCAACAACAGGAGCAGGTACATTTTCTGTCATAGCGAATCTAAGTACTTCAGGAGTTGCATATACCGTAACAGGTACCGTATATGATGAACCATGCGTTGGTTGGGAGCTTCCAGCATCAGAATTAACCCAGGAAATTACTTCCAGTACCTCATACAATAGTGCCAATAACTATGAATCCTGGTCTGTATCAAATGTTGGAACTACCATAATCACCATGACACTTTCAGGAGGTTCTGCAGTCAACTTATACCCCGGAGAAACTAGATCCTGTTCAGCCATTATGGATTGGAATCGAAAATATCTAAGAGTCTGTCCACAAATCACTGTGAACGCCGCAGGAGGAACTGCTCACGTCTATGTAAGATCCAAGCTCTAATTCCTTGAAACCAATCAACCAATGAAAAAAATATTTTTCTTCACAATATTGGCACAGCTCATAAGTTGGAGTTCTGCGTCTAGCCAATCATCCAGCAAAGTGGACGTAGAATTCCAGACTTTTTGCATGGTGGACTCGCAAAGTAACGGTGTACAGATTCAGTTTAACCGCCGTGTGTCCATGATCAACCCAGCACAGTATTCAGATCATAAAGGAGATATGACCGGTTCCTACACTGTTTTGGGAACAGCCATACCATGCAAGGATGTCTTTGGCGAAAAGGAATGCTGGCTCAAAACAGACTCAACGCAATATCAACAAAAAATTATCTCAATCACTTCTGGAGATTCCTATCAGGAATACTGGCTGGTTGAACTGCAGTGGATTGAAACGAAATCTGTATCGGGCTACGCAGCCAGTACTTCTCCACTATATAACGCTCCTCAGATTGTTCCGCTGGCTTATCCTTATGGTAATACACAGGATGAAGCAGACCGCTTCACCAAAGACATACGTCTATGGCTTGACTGTAAAGGATATTGCTATATCGACGATCCAATTGGAGGTGTATCAGAAGGAACAGCAGCAACGCCAACAGGAGAGAACACGCCATATACTACGCTTAGAGGATTGCGCCTAGCATTGTCCACCGCGGGAGGAATTCAATGGTATGGTGCTGTTTATTCTCGCAATCATTTAGATCGTGGGAGTTATGATTACTTCAGAGCAGGAACAACCACAACCTTTAACTGGATATGTGATATGCCTTTCGAGGTCGTGAGAAAAGAAACAAATGGAGCAATCATTTACGGCATCAATCGCAAAGGTGAAATCAAATGGCCACCATTCACAGGACTCACCGCAAAAGTTGATTGTGGATTCACCAACGCACGATTTAATTCATGTGATCGTCCTTCTGGTCCTGATGAATGCTTCGTGGCACAGCTTGATACCCAGCAATGCAATTATTACTGCTATATACCAACGGCAGAGATCATTAATCAAGTCTATGTAAATGGAGCCAACATCATTCCTTCGGGCTACCGCTCAGACGGTGGTGGAGCATTCAACAGATCTGCACAAGCTCTAGCAGATACGCTCAATAAGTATATCATCTATAAAAACAAGTACGGCAAGGTTGATATTGCCAACATTCAGTCCACAACCTACGGCTGGCGTATCACCGTAAAATGGACAGAGCTTTCTTTTGACTCCATCAAAACACAATCCGGTGGTACTTATTACTTTAAGCGAACCGGATGCCTGGGACAAAAGTATTACACGGTCTCACGTAATGAATTAGGAGGAATCCTTTCATGCACTGATGAACAGGGTGATCGCCGTTACCTTCCCGGAGGTGCAATCAAAATCCCTTGTGGCAATCTTGGTGATTA
Source organism: Saprospiraceae bacterium (assembly GCA_019694255.1). Taxonomy (GTDB): domain Bacteria; phylum Bacteroidota; class Bacteroidia; order Chitinophagales; family Saprospiraceae; genus Vicinibacter. The sequence goes on along the minus strand of JAIBCI010000015.1, from coordinate 13,187 downwards.
TTCTGACTGTCTTAATCAGAATCGTTCAGGCGATGAATTCATAACCAATACAACCAAAATATATAACCTAACCGGGTACCACGCTTGGAGCATGGTAGTTCTATCAGGCACAGCAACCTATACAGGTTATGACGCGAGTGGATCTAGCTCCAGTGCTACGCTTTCTGCCGGATACTCAGAAGACAGACGTGCGGAAACAAAATGCAAATACTTGTCTGGTAAGATTCAGTTGGTGATCCCTTCAGGCTCAACCACCAAAATCAGTTATATATGGTAAGAGGGTGGGGTGTTCTCATAGTGTTAATATGGTGTGCCATGGGCACAGTCCTGGCTCAAGTGAGTCAGCGATACGCTGCTCTGGGTGATTCTTCAGTGGGACTTTCCAGCACACAGTGGCTTAATCAACGCTATATCTATGGCCGTTACAGTTCTGGTTATGGTCCGGTCCAAAAATTAAAACTAGGTCAGATGTTCACCATTTCCGGTGATAGTGTGACCGTGACATCAGGTGGAACAGGAGATGTTAACCAGGGTGGGAATTCATACGGAGCGACCATGAGCATCGGTACGAATGACAACCAACAGTTTCGCTTTCGAACAAACGGCGTAGAGCGCTTTAGCATAACCGCCGGATCTTCAACGGGAGGCCTTATAAATCATACCTATGTGAGTTCAACAACCAACGCAGTGGTCGATGCTTATACAATCAATGCATCTTCAACAGGAACAGTTGCCAATGGCTTCGGATCAGGTTTTAAATTCACCGCATCAAACGCTTCAGGTCTGAACAAAGACCTAGCGTACATATCGCCTTATTGGGTGAGCGCGACAAATTCCAGTGAGATCTCAGCAATTAAATTTAGGACTCAGATTTTTGGATCATTAATTACCGCAGGTGAGTTTACTTCTTCAAACTCTGGAGGTGGATCTTTAAAAATTGACCCGGGTCTTTATCCATTGTCAATAGATGGATTAAATTTTAGTCCTAACATTGGATATACTTTTGGACCCTCATTGTATAGTTGGGAGATCAATACAGGCCTTACCAACAATGCCGCAGCTATACTTTTAAAAACAACGGGCGCCGGTAGTGGTACCACCGTCAACGCTGGCACACAGTCCGCAACGAATCCAACGTCAAATACTTTCCTTTCTGTCACAGGATCAGTTACCGCCTCAGGAGCAGGAAGTAATAATTACACCGGACTGATGCTCAATAATACATTTACTGAATCTGGAGGGAATGCAGGAGTCACAAGAGGACTATATGTCAATGATGTGCCGAACTCCTCAATCAATGATTATCGCGCTGTTGACATTGCTACCCAATACGGAAAAGGTCTATATCAAAGTAATACGTCCATTCAAAATAATCTGGCCGGAAAAACAAACATCGGATCTACAGGTGATCCTATCGTAAAACTAAAAGTTACCGGAAGATTTGCCTCTGCTAAAGGTGCCAACGTGGCTTCAGCAAATAACATGGCACTTGGTCAGGATGGAAATTCATTCAGCATAACCGGCAGCACCACCATAAATACTATTGATGCCACCAACTGGATCGCTGGATCAGTCATATACTTAATTTTTTCTGCTTCGTGTACTGTTGCACATAATACGGCCGGAACAGGTGCACGGCTGTTTTTAGCTGGATCAGTCAACATGGCTGCCGTTGCCAACTCTACACTCACGCTGATCTATGACGGATCTGTGTGGCAAGAAATATCCCGTAAAACTCCATAACCATGAAGCATCTACTTATCGCAATATTATTCCTCTTATCATGGTCAGCTTTTGGTCAGGTAGGAGAAAACTATGTTCTGTCCGGAACTTACAAAATTGGTGTGCAGCCATTCCTTTTCGCGTATGACCTAAATACACAGGTATATGACAACGCCAACGAAGACAAAGAGCTAAAATTCCGTATCACTGATACTGCACAGCAGATCAGTGTATACAGCAACTCAAAGATTGTCATCGCCCAGGATGGAATATATCAGGTGGACTGTTCCTTTAATCTTCGCTGTGAAAACGGTGGAGATAATGCTTCGGTAGATTTCTGGCTCAAAAAGAATCGACAGAACATCACAGGAACAAACCACACAGTGAATGCTGGCATTGAATCAGGTTATACCGTTTACAGAACAGTATCATTTACGGACTTCATCAAGGTTCAGCCCAATGATACGATCACAGTGTCCATGAACGCCACCAATGCTACTATCGGTATAAGCCTGGAGTACCTAGATACTCAAGCATCACCCAACCGGCCATCTACGCCTTCAAGTACCATTTGTATTCATAAAATATCCGATCGATGAAAAAAATATTACTCCTTTTACTGTTACCGCTTTTTGTTTTTGGTCAAACGAAAATTGACTACCTGCGCGATCCTGATCAGATCCGCACCACGGACACAATGCCGGACGGAACCATTCGTGTGATCTACGAACCAACGGCTGATCTTACCGCCGAATTTAATCGCCGGATTGAAGTGAGCGAAAAAGAATTGGAAGATATCAATGTCCAACTGGCTGCACTCAATGAACGCAAAAAGAAACTGGAAGCAATCATCTCACGAATGATTTATTTACGCAACGCTCAATAAAATGACAACGATAGACTGGTCAAACATATTCTTCAATCAAGGAGCTCCACTACTGATCCTGGGGTTCATCCTGTGGTTCATGGTCAAACCTCTTTTTGAAGCCCATGTGAAGAATATCAATAAGAATACGGAAATACTGGAAGACCTGGTAGCATCCTGTAAGGAGATGAAAACTCAATACGAGATTTTGCACAAACGATTTGAAGTACTCGAAGACAAATTGAATTCAAAATGATTATCACTTATATCGTCATTCAAAAAGGTATACCTTACGCTAATGCCGTTTATGATTTCATAGACAAGGTAGAAAAACGAATTCCTCTAGCGCAGCGAATTCTTTTTGACATCGGGCAAAACGGAGAAAACGGCAATAAGCTCTACATCGAGCTGAGAGACAAATACAATTTCAAGACAGATTACCTGATCAACTCTATTGATAAAAAAGGTAACTCGACCTGGAAGCTCTCTAAGCAGCCGCTAATCCTTCAGTTTGATAGTAGAGTAGGGGGTACATTTATTGGTACCGCCTCAGCCATAACCCCTGAGCTGATCCAGTCAAATACCCTGGATGCCACATTCCTGGATAAATACTATCCTGTGAAGTCAACCGAGACACCAACACAAAATCCTACATCAACGCCAACGAATCAGGGTGGCGGTACAGCTTCCACAACCAATTGGGGTGCACTCGCACTCATAGGTGGAGCTGCAGTATTCTTATTTGCATTACTCAAAAAGAAAAGCAGAAAATGAAAAACTTAGTTTACATAACCATTGGTGCCGGAATCGCTTATTTGCTTCTGTCCAAGAAGGGATCGAAGTTACCCCCCATTCGCGTTCCGGAGACTTCTGATCCAATTCCTTCACCGGATAACATCAGCGGATACAGCGCAAAGCAGCATGTACTCGATATCCGTGGTCCAAGGCGTAAAAGATCATGAAAGTCCAATTGAATGAACAAGGCCTTGCTTTTCACAATCATTGGCGCGCTCGTGCTATTTGGACCAAATCTTTTTGGACAAAGTGAAAACATATACTCAATCATGAGACCAGAGCTTATCACATTTCTCAATGATCCCAGGCGTCCGCGTGGGATCCGCAATAATAACCCGGGCAACATTCGCCGCTCATCTTCATCGTGGCAGGGGAGAGTCCCCTGGAGTGAATCCAAAGATAAAAACTTTGAACAGTTTGAGCAATACTTCTGGGGAGTGCGCGCGCTCATTGTCCTTCTGAAAAACTATATCACAATTCACAAGACAAAAAACATTGAGCAGCTCATCGCCCGTTGGGCTCCACCTTCTGAAAATGATACCGAATCTTACATTCAGTCCGTCGTCGCACTGACCGGCATCAAGCGAAACGCCACATTGTCTAGCGACAAAGAGACGCTTCGAAAACTCTGCTATGCAATTGCAGATCATGAGAATGGCGTCAAGGACCCCATTCCGGATCCAATATTTGATTACGCCTGGACAAAATTATGATATGGCACAAGGGGAAAAAATTGACACAAACTTATTGATCAAGGGATTACTTATCCTTGGAGGTGGATTGCTCGGCCTTAAAATTATCAATACGGTACTGCAGGGCCTCGGACTTAAAAAAACAGACGATGAAATCCAAATTGATAATGCTATTAAAGAAAATTACTCCGGTGCTCTTGAAGCTTTTAATCCAGAGTATTATCTTCAGGCGAAAGCCTCCGGTAAAACTATAAGAGACATCAGTGCAGAATCTCAGCAGATCGTCAAGTCATCCATTTACAACTGCATCGGATATGTCTACGACAATCCACAGAAATGCCTGGCAGCATTTACAACGAATCTGAAGTACAAAACCCAAGTTTCTGTTGTATCACACTCATTCGTCAATGCGTATGGAGAATCCATGCTGGGTTACTTAACAGATCGCTTGGACACAGCATCCCAAAAAGCTGTCCTCAATCAGATCCTCGAATACGTTAAAAATCTTCCTTCAGGAATTTCTAAATAAACCATTATGCATATCGCCACTACACCGCCACCGACAACCACACAAACACAACAAACGGCACAAAGCAACACCGGACTGTCTACACCAATACTATTAATAGGTACTGCCTTCTTTGGTATCCGGTACTTTAACACGAAGCCTGGCTCTTCATGTCGCGTCATTGCCGGCACACTGGCCACCCTCGGAGTAGCCAGTCTGATCAAACGCCTAAAGTCTAATCCATGAACAGAAAGACTGTTCTACTTGGTGCCATCGTCCTGGGCAGCGGATTTCTTCTTTTTAACTCCTACATGATCAAAAGAAGTATCGCTGAGCTCAGAGCCAAGCTTGATGCTTATGCTCAGAATCCTCCATCACGATCCAATAAGACCAACTGGATCGACTGGATCCAAACGGCACTGGACTGGACCGCTGCCAATAAAGGAGCGCTAAGCACTCTATGGAAACAAGGAGGCGAATTCTTTGGACAGAAAACAGCGCCTTCAGTTTCTGACGTAGATACACTCATCAAATCCGGAGATCTAGATTACTCCGGCTCATTCGCGTAAATTATCGAATATGAAATTATACAATTGGCTTTTAAAGAAAATCGCAAGGGCTGTCATACCCAATTTGCTCAAAGGATACCGCACCATTATTCTTGGATGGGCTGTATTCCTCGATGGTGCTTATGATAAAATGATGAGCTCCGGAATCCCGGACGACACATGCACCTTCATTCCAGCCCTCTGTGGAGTTACCGCCTTCCTGCATACAGGTGGCACAAAGATGCTCCTGGGACTGATTATTCAGATTCTCAGAGGTGACACAGACGCCGCACTTCCTGATATGTACACAGATCCTCCAAAAGACAATCAGGAGCAGCCTTACTAAAAGATACTTTTTTTCAAAGGGATTGGTTATCTCGCTTCAAGGTGACCGGGCCATGCAAATGGTCCGGTTTTTTATTTTGTGCTTTTAACAAAATTTTAAGCGCGGCGATAGGGGAACGTATTATCTTTGAGGTGCCCAATAGTTATTGTATGTTTTCACGATTTAGTTTAAAGATCTACCCCTGCTTCACCGGTTCCGACCCGGTGGCTAATTCCTCTTATGGAAGACTGTTGGGCAGCAGGGGTTTTTTGTTTCACCTTCTAAATTTTGTTTTATGTCCAACAGTTCAAAAGCCCAGCGCCGGGCATTAAGGCGCGCACAACGTAACCAGAACCTCAACAATCTTCTGGAATCAATTCGTGAGCTGAATTTTAGCTTTACCTTCGATGACCTGGACGAGGTCATGCTGGAGACACTCCATCTTTCTTTCCTTTCCGATGTGCGCCTCGAGCGCGATGACATGGACAATATGTTCTGCGCCTTCCGCAAATCTCGCGCAGTGATCAAAGACTGCTTTATCCAGCTCAACGGATCCTTACGCGATTAGACAGTTTTCATTTTTTAATACGGGCCGGATCCTACCAAAATTGGATCCGGTTTTTTTTATTTGTATATTTGTATTGTGGGAAGGAAAAAAGAAAATACATTTATAAATGACCTTATAGAATTTCTTCTGGCTGCAGGACTATTCTACGTGCTCTATTCATACTTTTTTGAAGATAAAAATACCAGGAAAAGTACTGTACCAGGGATACACGGCATTCCAGATAGAGTTCATTTTTTTAGAGCATTCAAGGATAATAAAACGGAACCTTACAGAAAAGAACTATCTTCATTATCTAACGATAATATAAAGAGAGCAATTGACCTTGTTATTAAAGCTAGCAAAGCAATTGAACTTAAAGGGAATTGGATCAAATTTTTTGAGAATGATACAATTACAGGTGAGCTTAAGTCTGGTCAAATTAGGATTTTATTTTACAGATTAGATAAGACAAATTTTGAATTATTAACAATTTTTCTTAAGAAAGATGAAGAAACAGATATCAACTATAAACAAAAAGCCCGAGAAAGAATTAAGAGAATCAATTCCCGAACTTAATGATACTTCAAGTCTTGAATTTTTTGTATATACATATTGTAACAACAAAAAAAATGCTGATTATTTAATCAACAAAATGATTTCACGGGGTGAATCTAAAGATGAAGCATTGTTAACACTGGAAGCCTGTGGCATCAATTACTTTGAATTAAAATAGTTTGAAATGCCAAAACATCGCAAGAAAATTCCAGAGCTTAAAGACAAATCAAGTGAAGAATATTTAATTTATTCAATTTATAACACTAAGTCAAAAGCTGAGATATTCATTGAAGGCTTTATGAAGTCCAGAAATATTTCAAGACAAAGGGCATTGTATTTGCTTAGATGCTGTGGAGTGTTTTATTCAGAGTTGCCGGATTAATTTTAAAAAAGAACAATTATATTTAGTTCTATTTATCAAACCAGCTCATGATCTGATGCTGGCTGTATACTCTCAATTTCTTGTAACGATGCTTAGTGAATCCTAATTCAGGAAGATCCAGTTTTTCATATTCAATAACTTGTCTGCAATAATACCAGACAATACCACCTGAAGGATTAATGTGTGTTTCTTTAACTGATCTGGAGGCGTACTTATTCTTTTTCTCATCGACCCAATTGGTAATAAATGAATGCAGGCAGATTGCCATTTTTGGATTGCGCGCAGGAATCTTTAAGTCAACCATCTTCCAGGTCGACATTGGACTGAACGGAGGCCCGACTAAAAAAGAATAGTATAATATGCCTTGCATATCATAAAATTGTTTAATTTGAGACCACCATCTTTCAGTGGTCTTATTTAATAAAACTGGACCATTTGCGTTCATAAGTATTTGATTTAGAGTGTTTTAATATTTTTGCCGATAATTTATAATACGGGTACTATAACATTTTGCAATGTACTGTAACTAAATATGTTATATGAAAAACTTTAAAAAAACTACTTTTTATCCTCAATGAGCTTGAGGAGTACGTCAATCTCACGCTTGGAGCGCTCCCAGAGTTCCTTATAATGTGAGACCTCTTCCTTCATTTTGTCGGAATGCTCTATGGTGATCCTGGTCTGGAGCCTTACTCCGTAGTCGGCCAGGGTCTTAAGTAATGGGCTCACCAGGTCCACCTTGAGTTCTATCGACACAAAGAGTAAATCATAGATGTTGCCAAAGTGAGGATTTTGGCATTTGTGGGTCATCCACATTCCGGTGCGCTTCCCAGCGATTTTACTTAGTTTGTTGATTGACATGGTAGGGTGCGCTTCAATTGCTTCCTTGACCATATTGCCAACATGGATGCCGTATTCGATGACGTTTTTATTAGGGATTTCTTTTGTGGATCTCTGTCGGGTTTTCTTTTTAGCCGGGCCCTTGCCGGATTCTTTGTTGTCTATCATGGTAGTATGTTTGCGCAATTGTACTACCAATTCTCGTTAAAAAATGTAAAGAAAATAGTTGTATATAAGTAATAATGTTACATTTGTACAACTAATATAATTACATGGCGGGTCGAAACGCACTCATAGTACGCACTCAGCGGAAACAAAAATCTATCCCTTCTAAGAAGTATAACAGGCTAAAACCGAAGCATAATAATCTGATAAAAAGCTGGTTATCAGCTAATCATCCGGAATGGCTATTTAATGACAGGTATATCAATAAGGATTTACGTGCTAGGCTTCTGGATATTGGTATGCCTGTATAACTATTTAAGCGCATCCATGACAATGAGACGATCGTAACGCTGGATGAGCTACACGATCTGGCCACAATTTTTGGGTGTAGGGTCTCGGAATTAGTTTAATCATCACCAAATCATTATACTATGCCATCAAAGATTCACATTTTGGATCAAGCACTCTGGGATCTCCCGGAGAAAATTGGTCTATTCCTTATCTCCGGAGTCAAAATCTATAAATTCAGTGAGGCCAGAGCGGCACTGCTTAAACTCGCAGAGGAGAATCAGATCCGCAGCCGGTTCAGTTTATACATCATAGATCCAACGCCACGCCTGGTGGCTTACTTTGAAAAATAATCGGCTATGTCAGACACAAGATATTACGATGAAGTAACTCAGTTAATTGGATTCAATCCTGATACTGACTATGGCCTATTTGATCCAATGCCTGATGAGAATTCAGTCAAGATCAAAAAACCACTATTGGAGACCAATGATAAAGGGGATTTAGTATTTAACATCATGGACATTCATGGGAATATTATTACCATGGATGTATCTCAGGCGCGGAGCAAACAGAAGCTCAAGCCGATCCAGCTCATCCGTCATGCGGATCCTGGAGACGGTCCTAAGTATCTGCCGGCTCAGAAAGGCCAGGGAGTGTATCCATGGATCTCCAGGGAGATTGTAGAAGCCTTCAAAGAGAAGCGCAAAGTGCGCCGCTTGATACTGACTGAGGGCTACAAGAAAGCTTTTGTTGCATGTAAGGAAGGCATACTAACAATAGGCCTTCCAGGAATCACAGTCTGGAAGGATAAGAACAGTAAGGAGATATTCCGAGATGTGCGATTATTTGTCGAACAGTGCCAGGTAGAGGATCTCCTGTGGTTGACTGATGCAGATACCATGACTGTCCGGTGGGAGCCTTCCAAAGATCTGTGGAAGCGGCCGAACTCATTCTTTACATCCGTCAACATGTACAAGTATCTCTGCAGAGATTGGAATGTAAATCAATACTACGGATACATCCACGAAGATTCCAGAGACAAGGGACTAGATGATATACTACTGAATAATCCAAATCATATTGATGCCATTAAGTCTGACCTGATGAATAGCTCAGGAGAGCCAACCTGGATCCGCAGGATCAATGTCAGCACAATGCCATACAATAAGATACAGGAGTTATTTGGTATTCATCATGGTGTCCAGGAATTCTACGATCGATATGCGGAATTCATTGGCACTGAGGAATTCATTTATAAGAATGGAGTCTATCAGTTTGACATTGAAGAGACGCAGGTCAAGTATCTCAAGACTGGTGAGAGCGCACAGTACATCCGTGTGATGAAGAATTATTACATGAAGGCCGCTATGCCAACGGTAGAAGGTGGAGAGAAGAATACACTACTGGCCACAGATCCAGGATCCATCAGAGAACGATTCAAGACCAAGGATAAGAAGGAAGTGAGCCGGATCATCTATGACATACCATTTTACGATGGATTCTACAATGAGCCTGAGCACATCAATTACCGGTCAGAGATCATGCATACCAATGAAGATGGATTTATATCAAAGTGGTATAATAAATACTCTAAGTTATCTCATCGGGTGCCGTCCATTGATGTAGATCTATATATGATTCCATTGACCCATAAATTCATGATGCACATCTTCGGCTGCGATGACATAGAGTATAAAGGCCGGTTGATCAAATCTTATGAGGTTGGATATGACTACGTGCAGTTATTATACTTACATCCTAAGCAACCACTCCCGATACTGGCATTAGTGAGTCGTGAGAATGAGACCGGTAAGAGTAAGTTCCAGGACTGGCTGGGAGCGATCTTCCAGGCCAATGCACGCAAGATCAGTCCGGAGATGCTGACCGGATCATTCACGGAGTATTTTATGTCCAGTCTTTTGATAATGATTGAGGAAGCATTATTTAACCGGCGAGAGACCATGGAGCGAATCAAAGCGATGACTACCAGCCTGGAAGGTGTAAGCAATGGTAAATTCGATAAAGAGGCAGAGGTGCAGACCTATATTAAGTTTTTGCTGAGCTCTAACAACGTCGATGACTTTGCACTAATATCAGAGAAAGATAAGCGGTTCTGGGTGAGAGAGATCCCGGTCATTAAGAAGGAAGATTATGTTATAGATTTCTTTCCAAAGCTCTGTGATGAGATCCCGCTATTCCTGGCTTATCTCAGGCAGAGGACCATGGCCACAGACAAGGACAATGACCGGTTGTACTTCGATATGGCCGTGCGCCATACTACAGCCCTGGAGCGCGTCATTGATGGATCTATGCCTTCCAATGAGAAGTTGATCATATCGACACTCAAAGACTACTTTGTCCTCCATCGTCAGCTACAGGTTAAGCTCGGACTGACTGACATCAGAGATCTAGTAGGAGAGCGCAATCTGGAGCTTAAGACGATCCGGTGGGTCATTGAGTCGCGGATGAATAAGCAATGTATTCCTTATGTGCGCGCGTATAAGTTCTTCATCCATCGTCAGAGTGATATTGATGCAGAGGCTACTACCACAGAATTCACCTGGCGTAAGACGAAATACTATACATTCAATGTCACAGATTATTACCGGCCTCACGAGGTAGCAGAGATATATTCTCTCAATGAATTAGTTGATGCAGAGATAACAAATGCATTGCCAGTTGAATGGAAGCAAGGTATTACTCCGGAAGTATTCTATGCAGCGCAGTACACCACAGGCAATCGGACTCCACCGGCTAGGATGGATGAATTTATTAGGATCTATAATGAATCAGAATCTCTGGAGATCCTGGCGAAGAATCTCAATGATTTATTTGGATCTAATGAAGTATCCAGCAGTAATGATGATTTACCTTTTTAAACTTAAATTAATATTTACCAATGAAACAAACAACTATAATACTTGGACCCACCAAGTCAGGAAAAACACTGCTTGCTAAAAAATTGTCACGAGGATTGAAATGCAAATGGCTGATGGAAAGTGATGCATATAAAAGAAGATTGATAGGCGAAGAAAATGAATTGATAGTGATTGATGGTGCATCCAATCTTAGGGATATCAAATCTCTTATTAACGAACCCACTGGACCGGACTGGGTGATAACTTCAAATGTATTCACCGCTAAAGATTTTGAAAAGCGTCCAGGTCTACAGGTTATTAATCTCACATTGTAAGTAGAAACAAAGATGAAGATTTATCTAATTCATTATGAGCGTTGGTAAAAAAATATTTTCAAAAAAGATGATTACGCAGAAATTTTTATACGAAGCACTGGCGGTTCGTGCTTCAAAAATCAAATGCAAATGGAATTATCGGAAGAAAGAAAATTAGCCTGTAAAAAAGCCGAAGTCAATGCAAAAAAGGTACTGAAACAAGGCGATAGGGTTAGATGTGCCAAATGTCCAGGCACTAAAAGAGTGTTTACATTTTCTCATTGGGATGGCTGTTGGATGGTGTCTAAGTCAGGAATAAACGATTACCACCCTGTTAATGTAGATATGGTAAATGGAGTTACAGTCGACTTTCGGCATGACCGCTAACATCCAAATTTCTGAAGTCCGGAGGATTTGCAGAAATTTTGTGTTGTATGTTCCTGCAGGAACTCCTGGCCAGGACTCACGGATACTCCGGGCAGATCTCTAATTAAGCCACACAGAACTCATCCCAATACAGAGAGGGCTACAGCGCAAGCTGTGGCCCTTTTTAATTGCATGGATGGTACATCCATGCATAGACCAGTGTTACCGGAGCTGACCAGCGACGGTAACGCCATACTATCCTCGAGTAGTTAAATCTCAAATCTGGATTTGAATTTTTGAACCGAACCCTCCGCTTTGCTTAGGAGCAGCAGCAGGATGGTCGGGCGCGGATTTTGGCAGATGCATTATATATAATGCTTTTCTTAATATGATGATTTTGGCGAAAAACCTGTTTTGCAAAAGGCAAAAATCACAGTGGTTTGGCAAAAGTCTTAGGTTTTAAGGTATCTATGTAAATTTTTAGTTAATTAGAAGAATAAGAAGAATATATAATAAGTAATAGAGGCAAAAATCAAAATTTAATTTTACATTCTGTCAAAATGTATTGTACCTAAAAACCTAAATCGTTTTTGAAGTTTTTAGGTATTGCCCGAATTTTTAGGTATTTTTAGGTATGTAGCAGGAGGTCGATACCTAAAAACCTAAAAACGTTTTTCAACATTTAGGTAAATAAAATTTGGATTTAGGTATAAGAGTGTAATATATCCTTCTGAAAACTGTTAAAATGTTCCCGAAAAAGAATAACGGGTTATTTGATTTTCAAAATTCTGTACGGGATACCTAAAAATTTCCCGTCTGGAACCGGAGCGGTGTTTTTCACTTTTCCGGATTTTGGAGCGTCCGGGGAGAAAATTGCATAACTGTATAAACTACTATCTATTTCTTTTTTGAAGAATGAAATTTAATAATACTTATTCGAATATTCTAAGTTAGTGCAATGAGTATGCTAAATATGTACTATGCCCAAGTGCCAAATTTTGTTTAAATTGACTTTGAGGAGCAAAGGTTAATCGTTCAACAAATTTTATTGACCAAGATTTACATAATCTAATTAATTTGAATATAAAATCCAAAATCATCACTATTAAAATAAGAGGAAATAATGGAGGAATAATATATGGTAAAAAAGCCCCAGAATTAACCAACATTACTTTTATTGTGATTTTACTCATACTATCCCTTATCTCTTGAACCTCAGCCAAATCACATTCTTTTAATAACAAAACTCGTTTATTAATTAAGCTTTCAACATCAGGATGTGACTTTAAATATCGATTAATTTTTATGATGCTATGAAAATATAGCTGTGACATGAAATTTATGTTGCTATTTATTGAGTCGTCCAGTATTTCAAATATTTTGTTGTCGAATGTACCGTTCTTTTCACTTTTTA
>JAIBCI010000029.1 GCA_019694255.1 Saprospiraceae bacterium | reverse complement strand
GGCGCTCAAATCTTTTGATAAAAAGGAAGATCTATTGCATATCATATTAACACAGGCTTTTAAGTATTTTCCCATATTGTTATTTCTGATGATGCCGCTCTTTGCACTCTTGCTCAAATTAATTTATATCAGGATGCGAAGAAATTACTATGAGTTCCTGATTATTTCGATCAACTATCATACACTATGTTTTCTAATGTACTCGATTATATTGATGTTGATGTTTATTGTAGCGATACCCTGGTGGGTGGTTATGATAGTTGTCGCCGGATTGTTCTTGCACCTTGTAATCGGGTTAATGTCGTGTTTTCAACATAAAGTATGGAAAACCATCATGAAAGCTGCAATATGCTGTTCATTGTATGGTTTTGTGCTTCTCGCCGGCCTCGTGCTTAGTATTCTAATTGGTTGGGCTAGTTTCTAAAATCCTTGAATTATCTATGGCTATTGAGAGGGTTAATTTGTGTGCCTAATCATTTTGTCTCGATTAAAAGCGTGCACGGACCATTGTTTCTGCCAATGAGGTATCGTGTTCCTGACGTGGTGCGTAGCGGAACGACCTTTCGAATATCTCCCGCCAGATTCAGACTTATGGTTGAAATAGACGTTTGATTGATATTTTCGCTTTTTGGAATTTCAGAGAGGCAGCCATGCGAGCTGTCATGACGACCAAATTGTGCATCTGTATAGTAAGAATTCCCGACTGTAAGTACATAATTTTGGTTGCTTTCCTTGATATAGACATTGGCACTGCTGGTAACAAAGGATAGTTGGCAACATGTAGGGAGATCCACAACGCGAAAGTGTTTTCCCTGTTCACTGATTAGAATCTTACTGGCCAGATCATTGGCTTTATAATGAGTAGCTGAGCTAAGTTGTTCTGGTGTGAACACTTCTTGTAGTGATGAACGCGCGTACGGTTCAAACCTGGTGAATTTTTTCTTTAAGAATACCATCTGATCCAGGAGGCGGTCGCGATACAGTAGCGGGTAGATTTTATCTTGCTCATACTGGCATAAGATCGCATCCAAACTACCGTTCTTATCGAAATCATTAAAGTAAATCTCCAATGGATGTGTATCATCTGCTTTGAGATGGCTGTTGAGACCATAGTTACCGGCAATGATATCCGGGAAGTGATCGTTGTTTAGATCCGCAGTCTGAATCGATTTCCACATGCCACGATAGTGTTCCAGTCCATAGGAGCTGGTCATTTCATTGACCTGGCCACCAGCAAATGAAAAAATTCGAATTGGAGAAAATTCACCACACACAATAAGTTCCATATGTCCATCACCGTCAAGGTCTGCAAAAGTTGCGTCGGTCAGTGCTTGCGATTGTAAGGATGGAATCATCTGTTCCATTTTATTTTCAAAACGGTTACCACGATTAATCAGCATCATGTGGCCTGCACTGGAAGGATAACGACCGGGAATTGGTCCACTGCCTACAAATAGATCCATGTCTCCATCCCCGTCAATATCTGCTGCGCAAACGCAACGACCAGATAGATGTTCAGACGGTAAGGATTCTGCTATTTCAAAGTGTCCTGACCCTTTGTTGATCCATAACCTGTCCTGATAAAACGCATCATCCTGGCCTTCATTACTGCCGCACACTTCATAAAGATCAGGTAGCTTGTCACCGTTGATATCAATCAGAAGCGCATCCGTGACTTCTCTCTGGAGGTTTGAATTTATATTTTTAATCCCGGTCATGTGAAAGGAGCCATTCTTATCCTGTAACCAAAGTGAAGATGCAAAGCCATTGCTTCCTCCAATATAGACATCATCCAACCCATCCTGATTAATATCTCCAGCAGCGATGGCCGGGCCGTTGGCTGATAAGGCATCAATGAGCAGTGGTTCTTTTTTATAATCTATGTACTCATTTTCTTGATGTGACATTCCGGATGGCAGGGTTATTTCAGTCAATAGAGATTTTGTCTTCATTGTACTGGATTTCCTGGAGGCGTCGCGTTGAATTTTGACTGTGCCATCAATTGTAGGATGTTCTAGTGTTTGAGTAGTTCCATCCGGCCAGGTGATTTCAGCCAAGTCTATTGAAGTATTTTTCCCAAGGCCAAAGTGTAGTGCATCCTCACTACGCGAAAGAAATCCACGAGTCTGCCGATAGTTTTGAATTTGAGAAACATGCCCTTCATGCATGATTTTAATAGCAGTGCCTTCCATCGAACGATGTTGGGGATCTTCGAGAATGAAACGGATAAAGTGGTTAGGGTTTTGTTCGCGACTCCTGTTCCGCAAAAGCGTTGCCGGGTCATTGACATTGCTGATAATCAGGTCAAGGTCGCCGTCATTGTCTAGGTCTGCATAGCATGCGCCATGTGAAAATGTTGCAGGTCCGCTGTTCCATTCTGCAGATCGGTCAATAAATTGTGCACCGCCATTGTTCTCAAATAAAAAGTCCTGCACTTTGACTGAAGGAATCTGATTGATCCATTCTACTTGTGAAATCCTTCCGGCGGTGTGAAGCTTTTCCAGTGAATCGAGTTTGTACCTGTTATAGTCGTTGTTCATCACATCATGTAGATAACCATTGGTTACAAATAGATCCTTAAAGCCGTCATTATTGAAATCCGCAAACAGTGGTGTCCAGCTCCAATCGGTATAAGCTGTTCCTGAATAGAAGGCGATATCTGAAAATCTTCCACCGCAGGATCCCATTTGCAAGCTGTTGATAGAAAATTGCGCTTTGAGCCCTGATTTCAGCATCAACTGATATCGGTCATAGTTTTGGGTCATCTGCAACAAATTCTGCCTCGCGCGTCCGTGTGGTGTCATGTCGACTGCAATCAAATCATTGCATCCGTCATTATTGATGTCGGCAAAATCTGTACCCATGCTCGAGAAACTGCAATGGTCAAAATAGGCATCAAAATTTTCTTTGAAGCGATTCTTGCCAAGATTGACGTACAAATAGTCCGGTTGCAAAAAATCATTCGCCACGTAGATATCAGGCAGGCCGTCCGAAGTAAAATCTGCAACGACCGCGCTGAGGCCAAATGCTTCGTTGCGAACGCCGGCACTGCCCGTCATGTCCACGAAATGCCCGTTGCGGTTTTCGTAAAACCGATCTGAAATATATTCATCTTCTGGATCATCCCTGTGCCCTGTTACAGTGGCAATGGTCGGGCGGATATAATTGTTGTCATCAAAATTCATTGGATGATTCACAAAATATACATCCAGATCTCCGTCAAGATCTGAATCAAAAAAATAAGCTTGTGTGGTGTAGCAGAGATCGTCAAGTCCATATTCGCTGGCCCTTTCTGTGAAAGTACCATCATGGTTATTTATGTAAAGCATCTTATGACGATAAGCGGTATCCCGGATGGCCGTTTTACAAACAAAAATATCAAGCCATCCGTCTTTGTTGATATCGGCCATGGTGACACCTGACTTATAGCCTTGTCCGCCATCAACACCTGCATTGGTGGTAACATCGCGGAATTTAAAATTGCCCTGGTTGATATAGAGTTTGTTATAGTCAAGATTAGAGGAGAAATATAAATCGGTCAGGCCGTCATTATTGACATCACCTGCAGCAACACCTGCTCCGTTGTAGATATAGCCATAATGCATATAATTAATGTTCTCGTCTTCCTGAAGGCTATTGACAAAGTCAACCCCTGTGGCGGAAGGAGGCATGGCCTCAAAGAGATGTTGTTCGTTGTTATCTTTTTTTTGTACCGCCGGATTAGTTTTTTTTTCGCATTGAATAAAAACGAATGTAGGGATAATCAGTGCGATGATCGATCGCTTCATTGTGACAAAGATTTAAATTGAATTTTTTTCATAAGCTGACGTGCAATGTAGGTTCCCTGCTTGTTGCCTTCAAGTACACTGTGTCTGTAGTGTATGCCGCCGTAAAATCTGCTCAGGCTGACCTCCATGGCAGCTTCGTGGAATGATGTAAAATTTCTTGGAGGGTGACCGAAAAGAACTTCCGTTGAATCGGTAAAGTGGCACTGGTTACCGAATATTTGACTAAGCACTTCGGCAGCTGCAGCTGAGACTACACTGTGACCGCTGGTGAACTCTGGAAAGGGTGGTGTTTGAATCAAAGGTTGCCAATCCTGGCTGATATTTTCATTGATGTAACTTACAGGTCTAACGGTATTAAACTGGTATTTCATGTCCCAGCAGTCGATAATACCGTTGAACATGGCAATGGCAGTCAGTGTTAAGGCATCTGAGGTGATCCAAAGACTCGTTTTATTTGCCTGACAAAGTTGTGCGGTAATATTGAGCCAATGGCCCGGAGGTGAGATTTTATGAATGATGGTAGTGAGGTGTCCATTATGTCTGCTGACATTTGGATTGTCGTCCCAGTACCAGGCTGTTTTGATTTTTGAAGAATCAAGTACCTGCGAATATACTTCGTTTGCTAACTGATAAAAATCACTTGTTTTATCTACGGAGAAAGGAGGAAGTGGCGTACACGCGTAAATGTCAGTACTGTCCAATATTATTTTGCGGATCTTTCGCCAATGGGGTTCAAGGCCCGGCGTATAATCCGGCGGAGTCTCGCGCCAGGATTCAGGTTTTTTATTACTGGTGTATCGTTCAAGTGTTCGCGTATAAGCGTATTGGTCAAGCTTGATCCATGCTGATATTTTGTTGCCGTATGCTTCGGCGTAACGTGTGCAGGCATCGATCACTGAAGGGTCACAACCATTGGAAGCAGCCTCTGCGACTGTTTTTTGGAGCATCTCTGAAGCAAGAGGTTCAGAGAAGACCATTAATTTGGCGACCATCTCAAAACACATCAATGCAGCAAGTCTGCCATCGACTTTGGATTCCAGCGAGGAGTCAGGATGAGGGAAATCTGATACCTGTGTACAAATCCTTTGTACACTGTCAGGGTAGAAATCTTCCAGTACAGCATGAAAAGCCAGATAGGGATATACATAGACCCTTGAGGCAACAGGCGGCGAAAATCCATCTTCCATGGCAATCTCCAGCAACCGCCGATTGGCTTTAATGATTTGTTCACGGCCTGGAGCGTATTCCTTAACTTGTTTGGTGCAACATAGACTGCAAAGCATCCATAGCGTAGCAAGTGACAGCAGGTTTTTCATAATGACAAAAGTACAACCTTCCACTTAATGTGCAGGGCTCTGCCAATCAAAGTGAAAACCGTTGATCAGTCCGTAAAATAGAAGTACCGACAGGGACGAGGCCAGCAGCATCCAAAGCATCGGAAAGTACCAATCCGGAATTCTGGATCGCTCGAGCCATTCTACGATACCACTGATCAGAAGTATGGCGGCAGACAAGCACAACATCAGGACATTGATAAAGTAACCAGTCCATTCATCAATAAGCCAAATCAGCAGCTCAGCACAGCCGAAAATCAGCGCAAAGACAAAAACAGGGAACTTTATAGGGGAATTTTTACTTTGCATGTAAAATCTATAATGGCTACAGGCGTTAATTGTTTAATTCAGACCTTATGAAGAAGATTACAATCATACTATGCTTTAGTGGCATCATGAGCAGTGTCGTGGCACAGACTACGACGGAGGAAGAGTACATCAAAAAGTATCAGGAACGTATCAAATTGACGCGGATCAATGATGTCTATATTCCCGCCAATACCGAAGAAGCGATGAAAGAGCTTGTCCGGCTAACCGAAGAGGATGCCAGGAAAAAGCTTCTGACAGTACCTGAAGATACGATTGCTTCGAAACTGCACTTTAGCCTGGGGCGATGGATGCAACTGAACTGGGGAATGGATGAGGGTAGCAGGATCAGTCATTATTTCAAGACCAAGGGTGTAAGCTATACGGATGATCAGATTGACCTTTTGTTGCGCTGCTTTTACAGGTTTGTAGGTGGGAAAGACCTTAGGGAAGATGATCTGGTTCGTCATTATGTTGCTTTGCGCAAATCAGAAGCTGATTTGCGAAAGAGAAAAGCGAAGGTTATCAAAGAGCTTGGGCCAGGCAAAAAGCATAATGAATAGTAAAAGGTGGGTAGTGCAAAATTATTTGTGATCCACAAGTCAAATTCAAAAGGTAATAAAACTGCCACTTTAAATACAAATTGAAGAATTATTTATGTATAAGATTGAAATATGAATAATTCTTAAAAAAATAATTTAATCAAATTATAAATTTTTACAAATTATAAGTATAACAAATACAGCATATTATACATTATCAATGCGAGTTGTCTTTAAGATTTTTCTACATTCTCCCTCACCGGGTTAAAAATTGGCACAGTATTCGAAATAGTATATACATATTGCGACAATTGATAAGATAATCGGCAAATCAGCCAAATCTTAGTTAGTCAATAAGGCATAATTACCAAATAAAAATTTATTTTTATTAAAATGACTTTAATCATGTATTGATTATAAAGATGTAGTTTTTATTATTTTGAGACCGTTATTACCTGCGGATGCGACGGCATCTGTGGGTAGTAACATTTACCATCAGAGGTAGAAATTTTGTATAATTGTGGTATAAATACACACACTATGAAAAAATTTCTGATTTTTCTTGCCATCAATTGTTTTGTTTTCCTTTTTTCTTGTGACAATTGCAGTCATTTCAGATTGCTGCCATTTGAGTGCTTTGGCCCGGGTTTTATAAATACTTTTTATTTAAAAGTTGTTGATCAACGCACCGGGAAGGATTTGCTATTTGGTACTTCGCCCAGATACGATTACAGGTCATTAAAGTTGTCAGGACTGTCTGATACATTGACCTTTTGCGATTTATTCAGTTCGGGAATCTGTGGCTTGACACTGGTGAGCAGGGGTCTCGACTCGCTTATAGAAGTATATATTCCGTATGGCCCTAATCCCAATAATTATATTTTGAAACTATCGGATACCGATTCTGAAAATCTTGCCTTCTACTTCCGTGAGCATAACGATGACTGTTGTCGCAAAATCACTGAACTGACCTATATTCAACACAACAATGATCCACGTCGTGATCTCCGCGATTCCATTATTTATGTATTGAGGCGGTAATGTTTATAGATCTAAGAGGGTATACTAAATTGGAATATAAAGCAAGTATTTTGCCTTAATCTGATTGGTCTGTCGTCAATTGTAGCTTGTGTGTCTGATTGCTGCCGATATGCTGAATGTATTGGTCATGAATATCATATTTACCTTTCCGTTCAGAACAGGCGCAAAGGTCATGACCTGGTATTTGGGAATCACAGACAGTTTGCTTCCGAGGATTTAGATTTTTATTCAGTCAAAGGGTGTGATTTAACTTATTATCCGTTAAAATTGATTGAATTCAGATCAAATATGGCTTATAGTGCCAATTGCATTAATTTTCATTCATATCAACCTGAAAAGTTTTTTATACCAATACAAGGGAATGTTTCCGACACGTTAAGGCTTCAAAATAGAAAATATGATTCGAAATGTTGTGGCAACGGCATAACAATTGAGAAGATAAATACCGGAAGCAATGAATATGACTGAAGTTATTTTTCCATTGTGCTGTGTAATTCGTTGTAGATTCATGAATCATTTGGAATACAATTACATTGAGCTTTGATTTTTAGAATATGTGGTCTCAATTTATTAATCAGTTTACGCGATCTTTGGTTAAATTAATTCAGAACGCTCAAGATGCAAGCCATGATTTTTTGGAACCTGAAAATTAGACGAACCCTTAAGCATTTTCAAAATGGCTTTTCTTTTGATAGTAAATCATTATCGGGTTATAAATTTTATAAATAAAACTAAAGATGAAAAAGGAGATATTCGGATTTGATGCTTTTTCTCCCTCAGAGATCGCCGAACGGATAGAAAATATCGGAGTGGTAAAAGCCAGGCTGCCTTTGCTCTCGATGATAATGCTTGGAATTCTTGCCGGGTCATTTATTGCACTGGGGGCTATGTTTTACACATTAGTGATTTCGGATGCCGGATTGTCTTTTGCCGCAGGTCGGATTTTGGGAGGATTGGTTTTCTCCCTGGGTCTTTTGATGGTGATTGTGGCAGGAGCGGAGTTATTTACAGGCAATAATCTTCTGGTGATGGCTTGGGCTGATGGTCACATTAGTGGACTGGAAGTGATCCGCAACTGGACATTGGTGTCGCTGTCTAATCTCATTGGTGCAGTAGGCGTAGCGGTGATTGTATTTTTATCAGGACATTTAAATATGGCCAATGGTGCCGTTGAAAATTCATATGTCAAAATCTCAATTTTCAAATGCAACATTGAATTTGTGCCAGCGTTTTTTAGTGGCATGCTCTGTAATATACTGGTATGTCTGTCGGTCTGGATGTCTCAGGCGGGACGATCCGTAACGGACAAATTCGTCGTTATCGTGGCACCCATTACAGCATTTGTGGCCTGCGGATTTGAGCATAGCATCGCCAATATGTATTTTATCCCAATGGGTCTGCTGATAAAAAACTTTTCTGACTTCAACGGGGATACAACATCAATCAGCTTGATGGGTATGTTGCAAAATCTGCTCCCTGTTGTACTGGGCAATCTGGCGGGTGGTGCAGGTTTTGTGTCGCTATTTTACTACTTTATTTACAAAAGATCTGCATTCATTGTGCGCAGTGAGCCTCCTAACGGATCAGTGTAACATTGCCAGCGATCACCTCAGTGTGCAGACTTCCATCATACTCAATCTCTGCGTAAAAAGTATATACTCCGGGTAATGCCCTTTCTTCCTTGAAAGTCCCGTCCCATCCCTGATTGCTTTGACTATTTCCTGGTTCCAGGTTCGAATTGGTATATACACGGTTACCCCAGCGATCAAAAATGCTAATACTCCGGACTGTCTTAATCCTTTTACCATAGACATTGAAAAAATCATTCACACCGTCACCATTAGGCGAGAAGATTGTCGGCCACCACACTTCGCGAATAATTCTAACCAATATCGTGACCGTTCCTTTGATCTCACAATCGGATTGATCTATTCCTGTAATTACAAATTCTCTCGTAGTATCGGCTTCATAAGTAAGATAATTCTCCCAATCCGCCTGATCATCCGTGTTAAACCACAAGGTATCTTTATACTGTCCGTTCCTGGTTGTGCCACCACTCAAAGAGAGTAACATTGAATCTAGGTGTACGATGTCGCCCTGATTGACTACTTTCTGTCGTACGACAGAAATTGCCATTTTTGCAGGCTCTACCAACGTAACGCCTTTACTGATTCTGCAGCCATTGGCATCTCTGGCAGTAATCGTATATTGTCCCTTTCCTCTGTTGTTGAAGTCGCTGTTTTTGGAAAAACTGCTTCCATCGATTGAAAATTCAAGGTCTGTAACAGGCTGGTTAAGACTGTCGAGAACAGACCGAACTTTAATACTTCCATCTAGATCACCAAAACAACCCGGGTTAGCGAATTCAATGAGCATATCCCTTAAAGGATTAGGCAGTTCATTGACCTGGATTGTATCCAAATCGACACATCCATTGGATGCATCTTTGATGGTTAGCGTGAACACCCCTCCTGGCTTGTTGACGACAACCCTGCTTGTTCCTAGTCCTGCGCTGATCATGCCTAAAATACTGTTCCACTGGTAACCTGCAATATTTCCGGAGGAGGCGGTTGAGCCCGTGCCATCAAGTGTTACCGAAGCATTGCCGCACGTAAGCAATCCGATCTGTTGAATCCTGCTCACTGGTGGCATTCGGTCTTCATCAACCTTTACCAATGCGGAGTCCACGCAGCCATTGTCTGTATTCGTTAATACAAAGTGATAAATACCTGACTTGGAAGCTTTGGTTATGTAATCATTTGAAGGTCCTGTAATTCCTGGCCCGGACCATTGAGGAGAAAACTGGCTGCCGAAGGAAGAACCTACTGCTGAAAGATCAATTACATTAAGGTCACATGTAAGTTTGAGCGGCGGGATGGTGTTGATCATTGGCGCTAAGGTATCCCAGCCAATATTCTTTGTTACACTTGTCATACAGCCTGTCAATGAATCTGTCACGATCAGGGTGTAGTCTCCGGCACGGTCGCAGTGAATGAGGGAAGTTTTGCTTTGTCCGGGATCAGTAAACCTTCCATTGGTAGTCTGCCACGCAAATTGCAGGGGTGTGCCTGAACCGCTGAGTGAAGAAGAACCGTCAAGTGTCAGAACTTTTTGTTGGCACTGTATTTTATCTGGAGCCAAAATGAAGGCTGTGGGTCTGGCATGCCATGTAATCTCCATAACAGTATAATCCAGGCAGCGGTCAGTAAGTGATGGTCCATTGCCCTGGGTATTTGAATTGCCAGCGAATACTGCAATATAATATTTCTTGTTCAGTTGAATGAGATTCGCATCATAAGGTATGACAGGGTTTGTGCCGGTAAAAATAAAATTACCATTGACTGGATCAGTAGGAGATCCATCATAAAGGACAAACCAGGTCTTGTCATTGGCATCCGGCCTTGCAGTCGTGGCATCATAAGGAACTACGGCATTCTGGCCCTCACATAAGTGTAAACTTTGTGTATTAAGTTTACCAATTGCGGTAATACAAGGGCATTGATTATTACCCGATAATGTATCTTCGTTACAGTGATACTGATCATAAACCTTCAACTTAAACGTTGATCCGTTTGAAATCCAATCGGAAGTCCATTCATTTTTTGCCGGCGAATCAAAACTTCCATTAAGTGTTTTATTATTATCTGTACTGGCTGTAATCTGTCTGCTGATTGCATCTCCGCCGGTAAGCTTGATTAAAATTCTATAAAATTCGGCTGTCGCGGTATCACATTCAATGGTTGTGTTGCCGATAAATGACGGTGCGTCAACAAATCTCACCTTGATGGTATCAGACTGATCACATCCGTTATTATCTCCAAGCAATACGAATTGATAATCTCCAAATTGGCTGACACTGACCAGAGTCTGAGTCATAGATGAATTGGAAATCTGGGCATTGCCCGGACCGCTTAGCAAAAACCAACGGGTAGAGCCAACGTCAGACGATCCGGATAGTAAAAAGTCAAGATCACACACCGTGGTATCCAATCCGGCATATACCTTGGGGTAGGGTAGCCAGTAGACAGGCTGATTATTTGAAACACGCAAACAAGCATCTGTGGCATCGACAATGCCGTCTTTTGGATTTTTATCATCGCCAACGATCCTCGAGATATAATAAATATTATTGGGTCCGGATTTCATTTTCGAAGGATCAAAACATATTTTGTCTGCTGAAGAATATAATGTATCCAGCGCATTTTTAAAAAAGCCATTATGAAGAACGTACATTACCACATCTTCACCTGCAGTAATTTGTTCATTGATTAGATTGGTTATGTTTGCACACTGGTCAATACATAATGAAGTGGGAGTTGAATCCAGTTTGCCCGCATCAATGATTCCACAATTGCAGTTATAGGTATCGCTGATCAATGTGGAGTGACATCCATTACTATCAATAATTTCGATGTTAAAAACGTCCAGACTGTTGAGTGTGTCAGACATCCATTGACCTCCAGCGATCTTGCCCCCTCCGCTGATAATCTGATAAGGCGGCCTGCCACTAAAAATATTTGCATTGACCACAAATTTTCCAGGCGGATTCAGGTCAACGCATTGTTTATCAATCTGAAGCAATTCAGGCACCTCATAAAACGTTATTTCAACATCATCTTTCGCGCTGCAAATTCCCTGATTGTTTTCTTCGAAGCGAAACAAATAGGTTCCGTAACTACCTTGAATTCCTGCACTTGTCTTGGATGAATCGGGCAGACTCAAAATGACAGGTCCGCCATTGATTACGGACCAGCGATAAGTTGAAGATATGTGCACGCCACTTGCCATCAACATAATGCTATTTCCACAGATACTGGTATCGGTACCTGCGAATGGTGTAGGTTGCTCAAAAAATTTAAAGGGCGTTCCTTTGTTGGTTACCCGCACACAACCCTGGTTGACATCGATTCCTCCGCGATTATTTTTCCGACCAAGGTAAGCGCCGATGTAATAGGTTTTGTTATAGGTCAACTTGGTTGAATATGACAGCGTAGTGGTGTTGAGTTCAAAAACAAGTGAGCCCAGTGGATCATTCGGGTCTGTGTAAATAAAAAATATGATTGTATCTGCAGGACTCAGATCAAGTCTTTGGTTGCTGCTGTCGTATTTTAAAATGTAGTTGTCGGCAGTGCATAATGATAGACTGGTGGTGTCCAGGCTTCCGATTTGATTAGTGCATTTGCATTCATAATCATGAATAAATGTAAAACTGCATCCATTTGCGTCGGCTATGATAATAGTATCTTTAATTAAATTAGGGATAGGGTCGGATGTGTATAGCCCTGAGATATCGATTGAGCCACTTCCCTTGAGAATGACATAGGGACCGCTTCCTCCGGAGACCTGAAAGCGGATCTTGTAATCCTTGTTATTGCCACCACAAATTATACTTTCCAATCCTTTTAATGGGCTCGCATTAAACTGTACTTCTACTGTATCCGTAGTAGGACAACTACCATTGTTTTCAAGCCAGACAAACCGGTATAGTCCGCTTGAGTCGGACTTTACAGTGGTTTTGGAAAAAGTACTATCTGTAAAAATTACGGTTCCAGGGCCTTTTATTGTTCTCCATACGCCTCCCTTATAGGGAACTCCCTGGAGGTTGATGCTGCTGCCGCATATCGATGTATCCGGTCCGGCACTTACAATGGGAGCATCGTTGATTATCACCTCAAAACAACTATCCGGGCTGGTTCCGCAATCATTGCTATAACTGTAGCAGATTTTTCCCTTGCCTGGTAATGATGACCATTTAATGTCTATGATTCCGGTGTCACCTGGATTAGACGTCAGAATTGTTCCGTTGGTGACTATCCAGTAATGTGTTTTAATGTTTTTACTAAGGTTGGTGTCTATAGTATATCGTGAAATGGAATTAGCGCACACGACAGTGTCTCCGAATGGCCGGGTCTGATGCAGCATGAAGTC
Organism: Saprospiraceae bacterium; assembly: GCA_019694255.1. Classification (GTDB taxonomy): domain Bacteria; phylum Bacteroidota; class Bacteroidia; order Chitinophagales; family Saprospiraceae; genus Vicinibacter. Next base: position 11,327 of record JAIBCI010000029.1, on the reverse strand, counting down.
ATCTTCATTCAGTGTCTCACAAAAATCAAATTTGCATATTTTAGTAAGTGTGCCGAGTTTTGTTTCGACCGACAGTTCAAGGCAGTATTCATCCTTTTTGTCCACAGTAATTTTTTCATCCGTCCCGATCGTCTTTTTAAGTTGATCGGTGCGCAGATACCATCGGTAGCTGTAATTGAAGGTCTCGCCACCTCCGCAGCTGCTCGTTTGGTTGAGGATACGCGGACTGATCTCAATCATCTGATCAGCACAACGTTCCAGAAAAAATGTATTGAACCTTAAGAAAATTGCAGAAAGATAATATGAGCTGTCACAACCATATGGAATCGTTGAGCCTGGAAGTGAGATCAGGGTCTGACTTTCACAGTTGTTGTACACCTTATTGGTTATAGGATCTTTAAAAGCATCCTGGGGCCCGCAGCCGATGTAATAATAATCAGGCGGAGTGGGCACCGGTTGTATGATAAATTCGACCACAGAATCATAGTAACAACAGTTGGCATCTCGAAATTCCTTTCGGTACATACCTGACATATCAATGGTCTCTCCATGCCAGCTGTAAGGGATTTTTTCCGGACAGATATGATAAGGACCTCCTTTTTTGTCGTCAAGTTTTTTTACGGTTATCGTGGCACACTCCGGTCCGCTTTTGTCGCAGATCGAACTGCTGGTACCGATAATTGCTGTGGCACATAGCACAAAGCTGCCTTCGTCTGGAAAATCCAGCGAGATATTATTCGAATTGACACCCTGGTCAACACCGTCAAGTTCCCATTTGTACATGGCTTCGCAGCCAGCCTTTTGGGCTTTGACATTGAACTTGACCTTGCAGGCTCCTTTGCAAACTTCAATTTTTTGGTCAGCGTCGTTATTGATTTTTCCGATTGGGTCTAGTGTTGGTGCCGCTCCGCCTGTTGTCTGAAGTGTAAAGTCGCATACGTCACCATTACAGCCATCAACAAAGAAATAATATGTCTTGCATGCGGCAAGGTTGGCGCAAATTGTTTTGGTGCCTGACGGACCAGGGCAGGTAGCATCACAGATCAGCAGATTACTGTATGAACAATCCTCGTAGATTCCTAATTGTATGCCGTTGGTGCCACCTGGAGGCGGAAATGTACAATTATTATAAGTTACGGTTATGCAGACGTTGCCACCTGAAGTCACAAATGCCCACCAGCCAATATTGGTCGGAGGCCCCCACCCAGGACATAAAGAAGGCGGGCCATTCATATTAGGATAGTCTGCATTTTTGCAGGTATACCCATTCATTGCGGTAAGTCCACACAGAACGTTCGCTCCGTCGCAGTCATCAGAGCGAGCAGGCATACATTGCCCGGTCAGATCTCCCTCAAGGTTGACTACAAACAGAAATATCAGTAATAATAATATCCTGCCCATTGGGTTCAAAGTTAATGTACCTGATCGAAAATTATGGCATGAAATTTCCAGGAATTCGGGATTTCACCAGACCTGTCTGTGCAATTGCCTAATAGGTATTACAATATGGATGCTTTTCTTCGTATGGCTATCGATTTGTTTACTAACTATAATTCAGAAGCAAGTACTCGTGGCCGTAAAATTTTATTTGTCAAAATCCCAATAATTATTTCTCCGGCACCAACTTTTACGTTTCTGACAGTTATGCAAATAATATTGATATCTTATAATCGATTAGATTTTCTAAATTGCAGTCTATCAGATATTGGTGGCGATGTAATTTCTTACACAAAAAAATGACCTTTGGTTGCTTGATGAACGCAATAAATATTTTTTAAATGTTGAATCAAAATCTCGGTTTACGAGAAATATAAAAAAGGGCGTACGGATTAATTTTTATGTGATTTTTTAGTGGCTAACATTTGCACTATATTGTGGCAATGTGTACAGTCGACATCGATTCCAGTCGATACTTTGTCAGTGTCCTTGTGTTATTGGTGCTAATTAATGTGTTAGGTATGATACCGCGAAATTCTGTATTTGACCGAAATTTATTTACGGGAATTGTAATGATTCGAACGCCAAAATAAGTTATTACCTTGATGCTGTTAACGTGATACCACAACTTTCTTGGTGCGTAAATTAATTTTGCTATTGTTGATCACAAGGTAATATATTCCGGGTGGTATACTTGTCAGAGAAATATTATTATATCCTGGTTCAAGTTGTTCAGTTATGATTGGGGTGCCATACACATTCATAAGTTGCATCTTTATTTGTCCTTCAATATATTTAGGTAATGCTATGTTCAGATTTTTATCTGCCGGATTAGGGTAGATTTCATATTGGTCTGATTCACCAAAATCCTGAGTTTCTGTTATCCTGCATGAGCCTGGCATGTTGAGATCAAGCCAGTGAAGTCTTCTGGTGATAAAGTTTTTTATCGCGGTGATTTCTTCTGAGTAGGTATTTGGAATTGGGCTCGGATTGGGCCAAACATAGCTGCCGAGTATTGGCCATCTTTTAAAATGCCTTGTACGCGCCTCGTCAGTAATTTGAGCCAATGAGTCAATCCATTCAAACAATTGTGTTTCCCGCAAAACAGTTTGTCTTAGTGAGGTATAACGGCAGTTAAGGGCATTGACAAAAACGGAGTCGGACATCATTCGGTCCCACCAAATCGGAACGGGGAATGGATCGCCGCCGCAGTAACTGTTGAATTGCCATGCCCATCCAGTTTCCCATGAGCCTTGGCAGTAATTGGCATTCCACCAGGCCAGGTTGTAGTCCCAGGGTGGACCTATTTTGAGTTTGTCATTCTTATCTTTATAAATAAAAGTACTTAGTCTGTAACCATCGACATTTCTGCAGATTTCGTTGAGAATAAAATAATCAATGAAAGTATTGATGTCAGCATATTTGCGATACCCTTTTTGCGGATTTGCAAATTGCGGGCTAACAAGGCTGTTTTCAAAAGAATCTATGTAACTGCACAGATATTTTTTTTGTGCATTCCGGATATCATTGAAGTGTGGATACTCATACTGATAGACGAGTTGAATTCCGTTGGATGTGCGGTATTGAGATCTGCATCCGTCGCCGCCCGCGCTGGTAACTTTGTCAATTTTGAAGATATATCCACCAGTCAGCTCATCTCCAATCAGGTCTGCGGTATCAAGCCTGGCAATATCAACTCTGTTCTTGTCTCGCTTTATTTTTTCCATCCAGACATATAGGCCCTGGTATTCATTATTGACATAGAGTTCGCAAAACTTGGTTCGGCTGGCATACATGCCCATTCTATTGGAGATCAGGTAACTGAGGCAGTTTCGTAAACAGGTCTTGTCATTATAAGGTGCATAGAGAATCCAGTCGTGTTCTTCAGGCATTCCCATGAGTGACTTGTTAAGATCATTGCCAGTGCTATCTATGAGTTTAAGTGAATAGCTAATTTGTGGAAAAAAGGCCTGTGAGGAGCTGCCTCTTCTTTCGATAAGGATATTGCACTTAAAAGTGGCAGTGTCAGAAATGTAATTTCTTTTGTTCAGGTGATCCACTATGGCAAATTTTGCCAATACTTTGGGTTCATCGGGAATATTAATTCCTTCAGAATTGATTATTACGATTGGAATATTTGAAGATTTAAGACTGTCCTGAGCCTTACCTGAAAAGGTGTGAAACAGAATTGCTGCTAGTATACAGATCGTACGAGTAGGCATTATGAACTCATTGAGGGATAAAGATAAACTTTTAGTTCATGTTGTGCTAATTAACCATTGAATTCTTTCCAAGGTCTTGATTTCTTCATTCTGTCGCTAAGAAATCGGTAGTATACTTATTAATTGAATCAAATGGAATTTTAAGCAATCGTTGTAAATATGCGACTACTCATTGTAAGACAATGTATTATTTTATATAAAATTTATAATTAATGAACGGATCATTAACTTTACACATGAGAAATGTAATCAAGCAAATGATACGAAAGTTTATTGGCATAATTCAAATAAGTAAAATGTCAGATTTATTGGAGCGCTATGCTATTGTATTGAAGCGAACAATAGCAATGAGATTTAGTACATACAGCGGCAAGCGATTTCAATTCTTTCTGATTCCTCACTTCCTGATTTTGTGTTTTTCATTAAATGCGCAACAGGATAGTATTACAGAAGGATCTGTGAATAGTCGCGGCGGTGGTGTCGGTTCACTAAGAGGTAATTTCAGTAAGCAGTTCAAATCAATTGACAAATATGCCCTGGTTGTGGGAATTTCGGATTATGCTGATCCTGGTATTACTGATTTGCAATTTGCACATCGCGATGCCAAAGCATTCTACGATTACCTGGTTTCTCCTGATGGTGGAGATATTCCAAGTAAAAATATCCGATTACTCTTGAATGATCACGCCACTATGGCTGCGATCGACGATGCTTTGAATTGGTGCAGGAATACCGTTAAAAAGGGAAATCGCCTTTTTATTTATTTCGCCGGCCATGGCGATGTTGAAAAACAGACGCTTTGGCAATTGGGATATTTATTGGCTTATGATACGCCAAATGGCAATTACAGGAATAATGCGGTAAGACTGGATGATATCAATGACCTGGCAAAAACACTGACTATAGCAGACACGCTTGAGTCGAATGTAATAATTATTATGGATGCCTGTCGTGCAGGCAAGCTTATTGGAACGGATACGAGGGGACCTTCATTAACAGCAGATCAACTGTCGCGCAATGTAGCCAATGAAGCGCGTTTATTGTCTTGCAAGCCAGACCAGAAATCTATTGAAGGAACCCAATGGGGTGGCGGCCGAGGATTATTTTCCTATCACCTGGTCAATGGATTGTACGGCGCAGCAGATGAATCAGGTGATAAATATGTTACACTGGAAGAATTGAAGGACTATCTGAAGTCAAAAATCAAGAATTCAATTGAAAGTAATGGCTTGACGGTTAATCAAAATCCGGTTGTTCAGGGTAATGAGGATTACAAGCTAGGTTTTGTTACCGAGAAAGGTATGGCAGCTATTTCTTCTGAGAAGGAGGGGGCTTCGAATACTTTTGCTACCTTAGGTTCGAGAGCAATTGAGTCTGCGAAGATGGATTCAAATGTAATCTTCTTTACCAAAGCTAAAGAAATCATCTGGAAGCAGTTGTTTGAATCACCGGAACGCTATGATTTTGACAAGTTCAAAGAAGTTAAATCTGATAGCTTATTGTGGTTTCTTAGAAAAATTGCCAAAGACCTCAAAGAATCTCCGGCACACAATAGCCCGAAGATGGATCCGTCTAGGAATAAATTAATTACTGATCTGGAAAAAACAGAAAAGGACGTTGAGTTTAAGTTGGCGTATTGCAGGGAACTAGCTGTATTTATTCATGACCAGGGTCAGGTTAAGCTAAATAAATATCTGACTAGTAATGTGGAAGAATTGCAGAAGAGAGCATACTATTCACGGAATGAGGAGGAATTTAAAAAATTTGCAGATTGTTTCAGGTTGGCAGCTCATCTGATAGACAGGACGCACCCGCTATACAACAAATTGCTCATCAAAAGTTATTATTTTGAAGGTGTGTCGTTGAGGATAAAATCATTATTCGATTCCGTGAATCAGGTTAGTTTGATTAGGCGGGCCATCGAATTGCAACTAAGCGCCCAGTTGCTGGATGACAAGACCCCTTTTATCAACAATGAACTGGGTATTCTTTATTCAGCGCTGGGTCATAAGAATTTTAAGACAGCAAAGAATTATTATGCCAGATCAATTGATCTCTCGCCCAAATGGAATCTTCCTTATGTCAATCTTGCTCGTCTTTTGTACAAGCAGGATAGCCTTGATAACGCAGTTCAGCTTTGTGAAAAATCGATTCAACTGAATAGTCAATATGCCATAGCTTATACCGTATTGGGTCAGTGTCGTAATAAGCAGGGTAATGTGCTGGCAGCGATTGAGAATTTTAATAATTCGATTAACCTTGATCCGGAGCATTTTCTTCCTTACTACAATCTTGCTGATATTTATCTGGAGATGGATCAATTCAGCCGGGCAGAAGAACTTTATCTTAAAGTAGAGCCCAGGATGAAAGGTCTGGTGAATAATCTCCTGACCATTGAAGCAGATGGGGTGGCTGATGTAATTGATCGGCAAGTTTTAATGAACGGTAACCCTGTAATTATTTTTGACTCCCTGCAAAAGAGAATTGAGCTTAATCCAAATGATGTGGAAGCGCAATTTGCTTTAGGAATGATTTACAAATCATCTGGTCAATATGAGTTGGCAGAATGCGCTTTTCAGTCAGTGATAAGAATAGATGAAAACTACCAGGATGTTTTGAATCAATATGCTTTTCTGGCTATGCTGAAGAAAGACGATCAGCAGGCGGAATATTTATTTCAGAAGTCGATTTTGCAAGGCAAGAGTAGCTGGAAATCTTATCTTGCTTTAGGTAGTATTTATGAAAAGTGGAGTGAAATTCTGAATGCAGAAAAATACTATCGGTTGGCAAAGGATGCTAATTCAAAGCACAATCGCGCCTGGTTCAATCTCGCAATGATGTTCGAAAAAAACAGCCGTTACTTGGATGCAGAAATGGCCTATCTGGATTGCCAAAACGCCTTTCCGAAAAAAGGCGCCCTGGCGCTAATGGATTTTTACAAAAATATGTGTGAAAAAAATCCGGGAGATTGGCAATGGCCTTATAAGCTTGCTCGAATGATTCATGTCTGCGAAGAATGCAGCGAAAGTGAAAAGGTGACTGAACATTCCAATGAGCCTGAATTTGCTGAGTTGGATTTCAATGTAATTACTTTTTGGTCCCTCGAAGCGAGAAGAACTATTTGTACTCAGTTGCTTCAGAATGCGCTAAGATTGAATTCAAGTGTTCAGGAAAAGTCATTCATTTGTTTGCTGTTAGGGCAGCTCTTTTTGGAAAGTGGTAACTACAAAAAGGCAGATTCGATTTTGCTGATTGCAGCCAAACAAGATTCTTTTCATACAGATGCCAGGAAATTATTGATATCGATTGCTGATTCGACCAATCAACTGGTCCATTCCTATCTTTCTTTGGAGGGTTTGTATCAAGTCAGCAAATTGAGTTACAGTCAGGAATTGCTACTTGCGCGTTGGAGAATCTATTCCGGTCAGTTTGTTAGCGGAGAAAAAAATCTGAATCATCTAATGAAAATTGGAATTGGAGATAAAAATGAAATCTACGGACTCATAGCGCTTTCAGCGCGAAGGAGTAAGCGATATAAAACCGCACTGGAATATTATAGTATGCTGGAGGGAAATCAGGAAATGAAAGCTGGTGTGCTTTACAGTAAGGCTAGAATATTTGCTGTCCAGAAAAAAAAGAAGGAATCCGTTAAATGGCTAAATAAGTCGCTGGAAGCGGGTTTTGATAATGTTAAAATTCTAAAATATGATCCGCTTTGGAAAGGCATTTTCTCTGTTAAAGAGTGGCGTAAGTATCTGTCAGACCATAATATCGATACCGAGTAAAATTGTTGATTTTAGTTGGCAATATGATACTGTTATAAAGGTGGATTTATAAAAACTGTTTTGTTACATAATTCCCCCAGCGTTTGACTATGTTATTTTTATCCAAGATAAAGATCATCGATTTGTATATCCAGGCACTGCCATTAACTGTCTCGGTAATATTGTCAGGTTGCCCGTAGACCTTTGTAATTTGTACCGAGGTGCTCCCGTTTCCAATATTGTTTTTACTTTTCAGATCAGAGCTTTCCTTGCTCAACATAAAATAGTTAACCATGTCATCGCTGGTTCGAAGATTGAAATAAACGTTATACGGTATGGTGTCTGATGCAGACTGGTAAAAGGAATACAATGAGTTGATTTCCATAGTCTTAATCGAATCGAACGGAGATTCCTGCATATACTTGGCGAGGGTCATGCCACCATATTCCAGTTTGCCTTCCTGGGTGACGTTTTTAGTTGTTTGAAGCGGAAGTACTTTATTGGCAATCATTAGATTGTGTATTCCGGTAGCGTTTCCTTTATCTGCGGCGCTTTTAAAGTATGACTTGGCCTTGGTACTATTTCCATTGTGATCATAGATAATCCCGAGTAAGACTTTATTGTCAATGATGGTCTTGCCAAATTTGCCTGAGTCTACTGCGGTCGCTATCTCCTGCTCACACAAGTATTTCGCTCTTTCATACTGGTTAAGCAGACAGTGACAAATGGCCTTGTTAAGTTTTGCCGGCAAATATTCCGGGTCCATCGAGAGCGCAATATCAAAAATGGTTATTGCGGATTTAAGTAGTGAATCACGACGCTGAAGCGTAGAAGCATCTCTTTCAAAAATTGATTCATTGTCAAGTTCCAAAGGGAACTCAAATTTTAATTCTTTCGAATTGAAGAATTGTTTGGCCTGGAGCACATTGCACAATGCCAGATTATTGTAAAGTTTACTACTTTGGTACCGCATAATAATATAATTATAATATGCAGCAGCTTCCTGATAGCGGCCGGTGAGCAACAGATAGTTGGCCATTTCATGCAGATCTATGAATAATTGTAGTTTTTCAGTACTCCGGTTGGTCAGTCTGATCCTGTCTTCAAGTGAAGGGTATTTTTCTGATGCAGTACTGTCTATTTCGTAGGCTTCGTAAAGTGCACGGAGTATATCGCTGATTTTGCTAGTAAGCTGATAGCCTGAAGTGTGTGCAAGAAAGCCACCAAGGTAGTCTGCCTGGGTTTCATTAATAATTTGGTCTTCTGTGTTTCTAAGTCTGTTTCCAATTGGAAGATCCGCAAATGTTTTTACAAATTCGTTTTTCCATGCATGCTTTTCAAAATAATGCGTAAGCTCGTGCGCAAGTATGAAGGCGATGGCTTCATCTCCAAATTTAACGATGGCATCATAAGCTTTCTCTTCGAAGTCAATCTGTAGCTTGTCATAATTTATTTCTACCGCTTTACTTTCGCCGGAGGTCATTTCCAGTTTAGGTATTGGGCACCTGAAGTCTCCTTTGGCTGCAATCAACTTATAGTAAATGGTGCGTACTTTTTCTGATTTTTCCGGATCTACTCTGCTTCTTCTAAAACTTTCTTTGCCGTTTGTCTCCAGAAATGACAGTGTACTGATGTTGCTCGATTGGGCTTGGCAAATCAAAGGACAAATGATTAAAATTTTATAGAAGCTGAATTTCATTTTCATTTTCTGCTGGGTTCTGAATCTTTAAGGAATTTCAATTTTCAATGTTAAACGGAATGGAGAAAATATTTACTTGCCCAGAGGGCAGTGTATTGATCCTGCCGCGTGTCACGGTGTCTTCAGAATAATAGCTTGAATTAAAAAGTGCCTCAAAAGGGTCTTGCGTGGTGTTGGCGGCTCGAGTACTTCCTAAAGGCCGAAGATTGATGGGGTTTCGGGACGCAATCAGTTTAAACAATTCCTGTCCAATTGGTGGTTCTAACTTGAAAATGGGTGGCAAAGTTTTACTTTGGCCGGCATCCACATAATAATCTGCCGGGGAATCTTTCCTGCCGGGCAAGAGCACATTCAATATGTAATCCGGCTGAATATCCAAAAGACTAAAATATGCCCCAACCTTTCCAGTGTTCATAACGCGGATTTGAATACTGTCACCCGCTTTAAAAATAATCCGTCCGTCATCCGATCGAATCAATTCATCGGCACTTTTCCTCATGGCACGCAGGCCCTGGTTGGCTAGTATGATCTCAAATTGAACCCTGATATCTTTATTGTCAAGATTGAGACGGCGAATGAATTGCGTCTGGCCAAAATTCCTGATTGCCTTTGTCAGGGTCAGATACTGTTCCAAAAAAGTCTGACGATTGGAAGAGCTTATGACCTGGATATTGTAAGGATTAGCCAAAATAATTGAATCATTTTGTTCAGTTAAAATCAGGTCTGGCTCGGTGGAAGATCGGGTAATAAAGGGTAGCTTAAAAATGGAATCTATTAAAGAACGCGAGCTGCTTTTGGGGTCAACCCTCGTTTCGATACGTATGGTCATTTCGCCAAAACTCTCTTCGGTTATTTTAACCCAGGCAGCTTTTAACTGATCAGAATTCTGTGCGCAATCTGTTTGTATACTGCAGGTGCTGGCTGAACCACTTTGAACAGTTCCTTTGCATAATAATTTATCGGAAGTACTTCCTCTGCTTTCCGGAAGATATATTCCAACCTTGCAATTGGGTCTGAGTCCTTGAAGGAATCCACCATCTACGCGGATAAATCCAGAATCCATGACCTCATGAATGGTAAAGTATTGGGTTGGTTCGAGGTAACGGCCGCCAAAGATTACCTGATTCAGGTTGCCTTCAGCTTCCGGTATCTGTCCATTGTTCTGTTCCTGAATTTTGAGTCTGATTTGGTCAAATAATTGCTGATAACTTGAGGTTGAAGACAAATCCTTGAGCGCCATGGCAAATCCATAACTTAAAGCCCCGTACGGTTTGCCGTTTGGGCCTGTCATCTCATAATTTAATTGATGGGGCATGGAGGCAAAAAAGCTGACCATCGGAGCCATTTTTTTTTCGTCCAGATTCCTTCTTTCCTTATTGCTGTCACTGTTCGATTTGTTCTCTTTCGATACAAAATCTGGTAAAACCAATGGATGATCTGCGCCCCTTGAAATGCCAATTCCCCTGGTAGCAGTGCCTGAGTGACATGCATCAAAAGTATTCAGCACATGTCCGTTGGGTCCAAGCCTAAGGCGTGCCTTGCTGAGATATTTATCAAGTTCATCATCGATGATATGATTCTCGCCCTGGTATTTTCCAGGGATATATTCACTCCTCGCATCGTAAGCTGCCAATGCCTCATCCAATCCGTCTGGTTCATCTCCATCTTTGTCTTGAACCTGCTGACCATGTCCTGAAAAATGAAAGTAAAACAAGTCACCGGGTTTCAGTTCTTTTTCAATAATGTTTGTTAACTGTTGAATAATACGTTTACGTGTAGCAGTCTGGTTGCACAATATATGTATGTGTGAAGTTGAAAAACCTGATTGCTTCAGATATGTTTTAATTAATTCAAGGTCATTTTCAGAGTGAATATCACGAAATCCACTGGCTTCAGGGTAATCTCCGATTCCAATGACAAGTGCAACTTTATTTTGTGAGACAACATCTGAGAACCATAGGCAAGACAACGTTGCAGCAATAATAATTCTGTAAAAGGAATCAAAAAACAAGTTCATATGCTTGCTCAAAAATATATATTTCGTTATTTGTCGCTTGCATTTATTTCCGGTGATTCGGCTGCGTTGTTGTTAATGGTCATCAATGACGTAATTTAGGTTCATGGTTTTTCTTTAAGTTATCAATGTGAAGGCATTCAAGCAGAATGGACAAGAGCGCGCCAATAAAATTCTTAAGCCTCTGAACT
>JAIBCI010000036.1 GCA_019694255.1 Saprospiraceae bacterium | reverse complement strand
CAACCCTTCCGAGTGGCTCATTGATGTGTTCAATAGAATAAATGATCATCCAATTAACAGGATCGATGAGCTATTGCCCCAGAATTGGGAAAAAAAACTATACTAGGTACTTCGTGGGACGGATACGATATACAGTCAAATTGGTTTATTTTTTATGTTACGGTTCTATTCGGAACGTTTGCGGTGTTCGGATTCGTAGTATCTCGACAAACAATAGCAGACGCATCCATAAATTATAATAACGCAATAGCAGCTCAAGAGAAGCTCTTTATCAGTCATAAGCAGGATTTTAATAAGTTAAAAATTGAATTTTATTTAGAAATTATAAATAATACATGGATATTGTATTTAGTCCAAACGCCTGATGATTCTTTCCATTCAATTATGAATAGACTAAGACAAGCAAAAGCTTGGAAAAATATTTATGATATAGACAGAAATTTTACTAAAGATGGCATTTCAGCAAATAATGAAATTATATCAAGTATTGATAATATTATTTTGCTATTTAAGGAAGATGTTAGTCAGAGTAATGATTTCAAACTTTGCATTGAGCAAAGGCAATGGCAAATATTTGAAATGATTGATGAAATTTCAAAAATAAAAGATAAGAATATTTTGGATAGATTAGCGATTGTAAGGAATTTTGTAAATAAAAATCTGGTGTAAATTAGTATATCATTGCCTAAAATTAATTGGACAAAGTTAATCTTTACTTAAAGTCCGGAATATTAACTTTATCCATAATTATACCATTCAATGTTTGAGTTGAATTCTCAATTGATTGAAAAGTTCCAGGCTTTCGGAGCCTTCCATGTTATGCCAATCCTGGTAATGGGTATATCATGTTATTTTTTTATCCGAAAAGCTAGAAATTGGACTTATTCGTATCAATTGTTATGGGCGAAAATATTTACAACTTGCATTGTATTGACAATTGTGGGTTGGATGGGAATCAAAATAGTAAATCATCAGTTTGATCCGAGTATTGATTTGCCATTTCACCTGTGCAACATTTTGCCATTCGTCACCTTGTTTATCTTATTGACTGACAATCAGAGATACTTCGGTATTCTATATTTTTTTATCCTGGCGGGAACTCTTCAGGCTATCATAACACCAGATTTAAAGGAGGCATATCCGCATTATATTTACTTTCGCTATTGGATTATACATTGTGGTCTGGTTATGCTCGTGTTTTATTTCATTCATGTACTGCAATGGCGAGTGCATTATAAGGATATTCGAATCGCAATGTTATATGCAAACGGCTATTTGGTTTTTTCTATTTTGATCAATATCTGGTCAGGCGGAAACTATTTCTTTTCCATGGCGAAACCGGAGGCCTCTTCTCTCCTTGATTACCTAGGCCCATGGCCGCTATACCTGTTGACAGGTCAATTGGCAATGTATGTCTTGTTTGTTCTTTTATATCAACCAGTAAAACATATTGGATTGCAAAAAGATATTGCAGGAACAAATTAATTTGCAATGAAATAAATTAAGGACTAATATTTTATTAGTTTAAACGTTGAACGCCTGTTTTTCTGGTATTCTTCTTCCGTGCAGTTTTCACACAAACAGTTAATGACAGGGCTGAGTTCACCTTTGCCTTCTGCAAGTAATCGATCAGAAGATATTCCTGCAGCGATGAGAAATTGAACGATGGATTCAGCTCTTTTCTGGCTGAGCATAAGATTGTAATCTTCTTCACCCCGGCAATCTGTATGAGACAATATTTTAATTTTGATAAAGGGGTTATCAGCCAACATTTTTTTTAAATTGTTAAGGGCCGGCATTGCATCAGCTCTCAGGTTATATTTGTCAAAATCGTAATATACATTTTCCAGTAAAAATTCTTTCTCTAGGATCAGGGGGATCAGAATCACCTCTTTTTTAAGAATAATCGTCGTATCCGAAAATACTGTGCCCAAGAATGGTATTTGTATGTCAAATGCTTCGCTCAGGTACCCTCTTCTACCTGCTTTAAAATGCAGACTATCCCCTTCAATGACTTGTATTCTGATTACATTCGATTTGCCGGTGTTATTGATGTACGCAGTTGAACTGTCGCGAATTGTCACAGAGTCGAGTAGTTGATGTTCGGTGTTAATGCCATATTCCCTTCCGGATTTGAAAAGCAAATCAACAAAAAATAATTTTAGTGGCTGTTTAACGACGTCTTTTACTTTTTGAATGTAGAAGACTTCATATATATCATCACCATTGGTATACCCGCGATTACTCGAAAATACTGCATGCATCTTCACACTGTCATGCCCTATAAACCTGGTGTCTACACAGAATGAAAAATCATCTGCGCCGCTATTAACTGGGTATTCAAGTCTTTGGGGTGGAATCCAGGTGCTGTCGTTGATTCGCCAGGTTTTGAAAATATCAAGCCCGCCCATCCCCGGAAGATTATCAGATGAATAGTAAAGGGTGTCATTATACCAAACAGGAAATTTCTCATTACCAGTGGTATTGATAACTTTACCAAGATTGACAGGTGTCATCCACGATCCGTTTTTCAGGACTGATTTGTAAAGGTCAAACCCTCCCAATCCATTGGCCCGATCCGAGCTAAAAATAAGAAGTGTATCAGTGGCGTGTAAAGCTGGATGCATGGTATTACTCATTCCTCCGCCCAAATCAAGTAATTCTTCTGACTGTTCGCCTCCGCTTAGCTTTCGGCGGTAAATCTGGCAATAATAATTGTCAACATTGAGGTCCGAACAACGGGTGAAGTAAATATATTTTGCATCGGAAGAATAACTCACTGTACCTTCATTATCGTTGGTATTGATCCCTCCCTCAAGGCCGATTATTTCATTATCGGACTCAACACGGTAAAGATCGGAATAAAAACTGCCTGACCAGTCATATTTTCTTTTACCAGTTGAACCCAAACGATCTGCGGTAAATACCAAACGTCCGACAGGATCATAGATTGCAGCAAATTCATTGGTACTTTCACAAAAGCCAAGCCTGTTGATCTTATAATCAAATTTGTTGTTGGAAATATTTTTCCATTCAGCGGCAAGCTTGCAAATCTGGGCATCGCGTCTGTAAATTGATCCACCAATTGATTCGTTACTTAATTCTGTAAATGCTTCTTGCGCTTCTTTGTAGTCTTCATTCTTTTTTAAAGCCTGTGCGTAAGCCAGCAGACTTTTGTTGTCTTGTCCCAGTTCGTATGATTTCTTAAACCATTTTAAGGCTGATCCATAAGCGGACATGGCTGAATAGCAATCACCAAGTTTATAGGCTAATTGTGCTTTTTCTGTCTTTACATCCGATGACTCATAATCCCGCGTTAGCAGCTCAATGCCCAATGCATACTTCTTAAGCTCTATAGCGACATCCGCATTCCGAATGCGGCGAGGGGCACTACAAGAAAGCAATAATAATATCCAAAGTGATATTCTAATCATCAGGTTTTGTCTATCTGCAAGTTCAAATTTAATACGACATTTTTAATAAAACACACTGACTGTCCTGGAAATAACTTTAACTCAGGGCATCTGATCAGAAGGCTTATGAACCATTGAACAGATACCAGAGGTTTTCATACCTGAACAATGACAGAAATAGAAATGCATTAAGCTATTTTTACTCAAAATCTTAAAAAAAAAGCTTCAGGACATTCCCGAAGCTTTTGAAGTATTATAAGCTTAATTTAATGTATTAGACTTTTGCTACCTTTTTGGTGACGGTGGTTTTGGAAGCACCTCGAACATTATCCTTAAGTGTACCTTTGGCAAAATCCACAATGATTGGTGTGGCAACATAAATAGAAGAGTACGTTCCAACAATTATACCTACAATCAAAGCAAAGGCAAAACCTTTGATGCTGGCTCCTCCAAATAAAAACAAGGTAATCATTGTTAAGATCGTAGCAAATGATACGTTGATTGTTCTTGAAAGTGTAGTGTTAATTGCATCATTGATCAATTCCTTTTCATCCTTCTGACTATCACTGGCAAGGTATTCTTTAATCCGGTCGTACACAATAATGGTATCGTTCATCGAATAACCAATAATTGTTAGTATGGCCGCAATAAAAGCCTGATCTATTTCCATAGGGAAAGGTACTATACCATGAAGCATCGAGAATATTCCGATTACGATTAATGCGTCATGCAAAAGGGCAACAGTCGTACCAGCACTGTACTGCCATTTGTGAAATCTGAAATAAATATAAATTGATATGATCAACAACGCAATCAGTAAAGACTTTATCGCACTGCTCTTGATATCATCAGCAATGATTGGACCTACCTGGCTAGACGACGCTATATGAATTCCACTGGCTTCAGATGATTTGAATTTGGAGTAATCAATATCTTCACCTGTGGCTTCTTTGATTCCTTCAAAAAGTTTCTCTGTAACTTTCTCTACTGCATTTTCTGAATTGTCATTAATGAGATAGGAAGTAGTGATATTATAGGTATTTCGTGTATCAACTGATTTGACAACAGGATTTCCTTCAAATGATTTGGTGAGCGAATTACGTAATTTTTCAACATCGACATCCTTATCAAAGGAAACGTTATATGAATAACCACCTTTGAATTCAACACCTAATTCAAAGCCGCGTGTTAATGCAGAGATCAATCCGACCAGCAAAAGAACGCCGGAGAAAATATAGGCATACTTTCTAGTGCCAACCCAGTCAAAGTGAACATTCTTAAATGCTTTAACTGTAACTGAATTTGAAAAACTAATATCATTGCCCCTATTCTGCCACCATTCTAATAAAATTCTGGTGATCATTATTGCTGTGAACAATGCAAAAAGAATTCCAATAATCAGTACTATCGCAAATCCTTTAATAGCTCCCAATCCGTAATAGAACAGAACGAAACAAGTGAGCAAGTTGGTCATATTGGCATCCAGGATCGCAGACATTGAGTGTGAAAAACCAAGACGTATCGCCTCTATCTTACTCTTGCCTTTGACAAGCTCTTCCTTGATCCGCTCATAAATAATCACGTTGGCATCCACTGAAATACCCATGGTCAATACCAGACCAGCGATACCGGGAAGTGTAAGAACTGTACCTAAAGAAGCCAATGTAGCAATAATAAAAATGATATTCAGAAGCAGGGTAATGATTGAGAATACGCCGGCTCCTGTGTAATACCAAATCATAAAAATCATAACAAGGCTGAATCCTCCAATAATTGCAATCAGGGAATTATTAATGTTTTCCTTACCCAGTGAAGGTCCAACAAGTGATTCCTGTACAATACGTGTTTTAGCAGGCAACTTACCAACCTGAAGGATATTGGCAAGATCCTTTGCTTCATCGATGGTAAAGCTTCCGGAGATTTGTGAATTGCCTCCAAGAATTGGATCATTAACTCTTGGCGCTGAAACTACTTCATCATCCAATACAATCGCGATTTCCCGGTTATTATCCTGTGCCGCACGAGTGGTCATGTCCCCCCAGATTTTAGCTCCTTTAGGGTCCATGGCAAGTGAAACTACAACCTGCCCAGTGATATTGTCTGGATTAGCATTCGCTCGTGACACCCTTTCTCCGTCAAGCGGTGCATTGTCAGATCCAGCGCGCTTTTTAATCGCATAAAGTTCATAATTATTGGTACTCTCTTTGGAGAGATTATCCTTAAACGGTTTAGCAGACAACCTGAACTCCATATCATTGGGAAACAATGATTTAATTTCAGGCGTATTAAGCATTTTCAGCAATCTTTCTCTGTTTGACTTATCTACAGAACCCATTACTGCATGCGGAAAATTCAATCCCTGGGCTGTTGCACCATTCATCGTAAAAATGGACATTAAAGGTCCTTTTTCAGCCATTGGATCCATTTCAAGCGGAATGGTATCAGTTCCTTTTATCGTGGAGTCAAGAATTTTTCCTAGACTGTCTCTTTTATACTCGACTCTTGGTCGTGTTGTAAATTTTGGTTTTTCAATCGCCAGAGAATCGCCACTGTTGATCGCTTTCAGCTTTTTATCGGCATTCGCAAATGCTTCGGCTATACCCGGATCACTAATCCGGTAAACATCCCAAAACTCGAGTTTAGCACTTGCCTGAAGGAATTTCCTGGCACGTGCAGGATTGTCTATTCCTGGAAGTTCCACCACAATCATATCCCTGTTTTTATCCAGCGAAACGTTAGGTTGTGTGACACCAAATTTGTCTATTCTGTCCTTTACACGCTCAAAGGTTGTCTTAACTGTCTCATTGGCCAGATCCCGGACCACTCTCATGACGTCGGCATCAGAGCTCTGTGTATTGATTTTGTCCTTAAGTGAACTGCTTCGACCAAATAATGATGCCAGCGAACGACCGGAATTCTGTTTTTTGTATTCGTCAACAAAAAGTGATATAAAATCAGATTGACTGGTCTTTTGTCTCTCAGCTGCTGCTGAAAGTGCATTTCTAAAGGCGGGATCCTGACTGTTACCTGAAAGCGAGGTCAAGAAATCCTGCAGATCGATCTGGAGGATTGTACTCAAACCACCTTTAAGGTCCAAACCTAAACCAAGCTGTTGTTTTTTGAGATCGGTGTAGGTGTATTCCTTAAGGTAGAAAAGATTGAATATCTTCTCGTTGGAGACAGAATCAAGGTATCTTGTTCTGGACTCCTTAAAGGCATTGTATTTGGCTACTTCATCGGTTACTGAGGAGGACATTTCTGTCGCATACTGATCCGCCCGTCTTTCTACCTTTGAACTTGGTATATATAACCAAAACTGGTAAAGACTAACGACCAGGATGGCCGTAAAAATCCATTTAACCATGCTGTAATTGTTCATACTGGAACTTTCTGTTGTATAAAATTTCGAAAAAACTGCGCAAATATAAGCGCTTCGGTGGTATTCTTCCTAATTATTTGAACGCATTCGGAAAAATTCCTTAAAAATCACT
>JAIBCI010000012.1 GCA_019694255.1 Saprospiraceae bacterium | reverse complement strand
ACACTTATATTCTGTGGAGTGAACCTGTCCCGCAACAGCCGGGAAAATTAAAGAAATATTACGTAGGAAGCACCTCCAATCCGGAAGACCGGCTGATACGGCACAATCGTGGAAAAGTCAATTTTACAACGAAAGGAATTCCGTGGGTACTGATCTGTTTAGAAGAATATAGAACACGGGAAGAAGCGTTACAACAGGAAAAGAAAATTAAAGGGCGCGGAGCAGGAAGATATTTGAGTACCAGGGAAACGGGGTTCAAGCCTTCGGCTTGACAGGCAAGGGTTCGAATACATTACCTGTCCCGCTGCAAGAGGGCATCCTCCACATAAGCCACGGCATGATAGCTGTGGCTTTTTTTTTGAGAAAACCCGAGCACAAAATGTATTACACTTATATTCTGTGGAGTGAACCTGTCCCGCAACAGCCGGGAAAATTAAAGAAATATTACGTAGGAAGCACCTCCAATCCGGAAGACCGGCTGATACGGCACAATCGTGGAAAAGTCAATTTTACTCAAATAAACTAAAATCTTTGTTGCTCTTATTGACTAACCTTACATCATGAGTATAATCAATAATTACAAGTTGTGGCAAGACTAGTAAGTATTAAATAATGACACCAGAACACTCTCCAAACCCAATGCAGTAATGATCATTCTTTGCAAATGCTTTCATGGTAACATTATCACCATCCTGTATAAATGTCCTTGTGCTGCCATCATCCATCGAAATAGGCTTGGTTCCCTTCCAACATAGTTCGAGCATGCTACCATAGGATTTTTCATCCGGTCCGGAAATCGTACCTGACGCGCATAAATCTCCAACTTTCATATTACAGCCATTAATTGTGTGATGAGCCAGTTGCTGAGAGATACTCCAATAAAGATATTTCGTATTGGACTCACATATTAATTTGTCATTTAGAAAAACTTCAAGTTGAATGTCAAAATTTCTTGAGATCTCCGGTGTCAGGTATTCCAAAGGTTTAGGCGATTGAACAGGCCCTTCAACTCTGAAGGCATCAAGCGCCTCAAGCGTGACAATCCATGGGGAGACAGTCGATGCAAAATTCTTAGCTAGAAATGGGCCGAGTGGAACATATTCCCATTTCTGAATATCACGGGCAGACCAATCATTAAATAGCATCAAACCAAAAATATGATCACGTGCCTCAGAAAGCGGAATAGAATTTCCCATTTCATTTTCCTTTCCAATCACAAACGCCATTTCCAATTCAAAGTCAACTTGTCTGGAGGCTGCAAGAATTGGTGGTTCACCTTCTTTAGGAATAATTTGTCCTTGTGGTCTTTTAATCTTATGTCCACTTACGACAATAGATGAGGCACGACCGTGATAACCTACCGGAAGATGAAGCCAGTTAGGCAATAGCGCATTGGCAGGATCTCTAAACATAATTCCAACATTCGTCGCGTGCTCGCGGCTACTGTAAAAATCTGTGTAATCACCAATATTTAAAGGAAGATGTAAGACACACTGCTCAACAGGAATGAGACAGTCCTGAACAGCATCTCGAAAAATGTTTTCATTCTGCAAATCCAGAATTTCAGCCAACCTTAATCGAAATTTGCCTGTTACTCCTTTGCCCTGAGAAATAAAACTATTCAAAACTGATCCTTTCAATGTGTCCACATTACAACCGGTTTTATCAAATAGATTTTTATCAGCCAGTTTCGAAAGATCAACAATATAGTCTCCTATTCTGCTACAGGCACGTCTGCTTTGCTGATCAGAAAAAATCCCGAACGGGATATTTTGAACCGGAAACATTGAACCGTTTGCAGATGGAACCCAGGATTGGGAATATTGATTCAGTTGATACATAATTTATTTAATTAAACACATTCGATGACCACGGCATACCCTTGTCCTACTCCGATACACATCGTACACAAAGCATATTTTTTCGATGATCTCTTTAATTGATGCGCAGCTGTTAATATAATTCTCGCACCACTCATTCCTAAAGGATGCCCTGCTGCAATGGCTCCTCCGTTAGGATTGATGCGGGCGTCTCTGTCTTCAAGTTGAAGTTGACGAGTACACGCGAGGACCTGTGCTGCAAAAGCTTCATTAATCTCGATAAGATCCATGTCTTCCAACTTCAGAGACGCTCTTCTGAGCGCCAGTAGTGAAGCTTCAACTGGACCAATCCCCATCATCCTCGGCTCAACGCCAACCACGGCACTGCTTACGATTCTTGCGATCGGTGTCAATTGATGTGCAGAAACAGCAGATGCGTTGGCGATGATCAAAGCAGCCGAGCCATCATTTAGGCCTGAAGAATTACCAGCGGTTACAGTACCGCCTGAGGCAAAGGCAGGCTTAAGTTTTGCAAGGGCTTCAAGGCTTGTCGAAGGTTTGGCAAATTCATCATGTTCAAAACTTTTTGTTTCATTTTTACCAGCAGAAATTTGAACCGGAATTATTTCTTGTCGAAAGATTCCTTTCGAAGAAGCCTGGGCAAATTTCTGTTGTGACCAAAATGCAAATTGATCCTGGTCTTCGCGACTAATATGGTAATGCTGCGCAAGATTTTCTGCTGTCCCGCCCATGCTATCACATCCATATTGCATCTCCATGGCAGGATTAATAAACCGCCATCCAAAAGAAGAATCATACATTTTTGCATCACGTCCAAAAGCTGTGGAGGTTTTTGAAATCACCCAGGGTCCCCGGGTCATTCCTTCAACACCCCCGGCAATAAATAATCCTCCTTCTCCCGCCTGAATGGCTCTGTGTGCATGGACCACCGCAGACATCCCGGACGCGCAAAGGCGATTGACCGTCTCACCGGGTACACTTTGTGGAATACCCGCAAGCAATAATGCCATACGTGCAACATTGCGATTATCTTCGCCGGCCTGGTTTGCACAACCCATAATAACATCATCTATTGCAAATGGGTCTATTGAAGAAAATTTATTGAGTAATGATTTTATACTAATGGCTGCCAGGTCATCAGTGCGAATTCCAGACAGACTTCCCCCAAAACTTCCGATACCGGTTCTGCATCCCCCTATGATGAAACTTTCCTTCATGATGTAATCAGATTTTTTTCTGTTCGATAACAAATTCCTTTAAACACACCAACAATTTCTCCATCCTGGTTTTGAACAATAACTTCATAGGTGCCAATCTTATTCGACTGGGTGATCAATTTTGCCTCTGCATAAAGTACGTCATTCTTATGTATTGCCTTCGTATGGGTAATGGATGTCTCGATGCTCAGACTGATTCGGTTGTAACTATTGCAGCAAAATGCAAATGCACTATCAGCCAAACTATATACGATTCCTCCATGGGCAACACCAAAGCCGTTTAACATTTCCGGACGAACCTGCATTTTCAGTTTACAATAGCCGGTCTCGGTCACAAGATTTTCAATACCGAGCCATTGACTGAACCCATCTTCGCGATACATTTTCTGAAAAACTGCTTCAGGAATATTTTGCATATCAGGTGTAAAATTTCTTTTTTTGCCGTGCCATATTTCTCAAAAGAGGACTGCAACGATACCGCATATCGTGATAAGTGTCAAAGAGCACATCTATTCTACGGACAATCTCTTCAATTCCGATCTCATCTGCCCAGGCTAACAATCCTTTAGGATAATTAACACCGCGCGTCATACTGAGTTCAATATCTTCCAAGCTGGCAATTTGCAAATACAATGCATCTGCAGCTTCATTGATCAGCATGGTAATAATTCGATCTGAAATGACTTTTGCCGAAGCAGGATCAATGGAAGGAGAAGGGATAATAGCCTGTTCACCATACAAATAAAAACCCCTACCACTCTTGACACCCAGAAAACCTGCATCAACGAGTCTTTTCTGAGTCAATGATGGCCTGTACCTAGGATCCTGATAAAATGAATTGTAGACAATTTCTGTGACATGGTAATTGATATCATGTCCTATAAAATCCATCAGGGCAAATGGACCCATTTTAAAACCTGCTTGTGTCATGGCAAAATCAATATCCTCGGGACGACTTAGTCCTTCTTCGAATATTCTAAGTGCTTCTCCGTAGTATGGTCTGGCAATTCTGTTGACGATGAAGCCGGGCGTATCTTTGGCAACAACAGATATTTTTTTGCAACGTGAGAGTAAGTCTTTCGACAGTTCAATGGTATTCTGACTGGTCTGTATTGCTGGAATAATTTCAACAAGCTTCATCAGATATGCAGGGTTAAAAAAGTGAATCCCTACAAATCGTTCAGGATGCGAGACACCTGAAGCCAACGCGCTGATGCTGAGCGATGAAGTATTGGTGGCCAGTATGCAACTTTCACTTACAACAGAAGACAACTCCTTAAACAATTCTCTTTTTGCCGCAAGCTCTTCAATAATCGCCTCAATAACAATTTCACAGGTAAATAACTCCTTAACAGAACGCACAAAGTGTAACCTGGACATTTGCTCAGTTGCAGCTGCAGCATCTAATTTATTACGTGCTTGCTCTTTATCAAAGTGTTTCTGAATATTTTGTCTAGCTCTTAGCAGGGCTGATTCATTGGATTCAAAAATAAGGACATCACATCCTGATTGGGAAGCGGCCAGAGCAATTCCAAGCCCCATCGTGCCTGCGCCTACCAATCCAATCTTTTTCATGTTTTGATTTTTAAAATTACACACAAAATTAGCATTTTCAAATATGTTTCCTTCCAAAATAGTATTAATTTGCACCATATTCATTACTAAATTCAATTTCAATTTTGATTTATAGAATATCAGGCATATTTATTGTTTGTTTGCTATTTTCAGAGGAAGTCATCGCGCAAACATATAAATCTATGTTTGGTAAGCATTCTACCTGGTGGAATATTATACTATATGGGTATTGTGACGCTGGAAAAAGCGAAGAAATTATATTGACAGGCGATACAATAATTTTTGGGGTGTTGTATAAAAATCTGAATAAGGGATACGGCGCTGTAAGAGAAGACACAGTTCAAGGAAAAGCGTGGTATTACCATTTTCTTCGAAAACGGGAGTATTTGATCATGGATCTCTCTTTACAGATACATGATCCTTTCTATATGCACAATACAAATTCCAATGACTCAGCCAGATTTGAGGTAGACAGTGTATATTACGAGAATAGTCTGAAGCATGTAAGAATTACCGCAAAATGGGAAGTGTGCTATGGTGTTCGTGAGCGCCGGATTGTATTTATTGAAGGCTCAGGTACCAATGCGGGAATATTATATCCGTCAATGAGTTATGAATTTACAGCAATTAATTATATGCTATGCCATTACCGGGATGGAATCAAAGTATTGGGTAATGAAGTGTTCGATGACCGATGTGAAGTCAACCTTGTAAAAAATAATGACAATAATCAAGCGGAAATATCGGTATATCCCAACCCTTCTTCTGAATTTCTGATCATTGATCAAATTGAACCAGATAAACAGTCGACTTTATTGAGAATTTTTAACATCAATGGAAAATTACTGTATTCAGGATTTCCAAAAGAAAATAAAATCAATATAACTGCATATGTCAATGGAAAATATTTTATTCTATATAATAACGTACTAACTTCATTTATTAAAATATAATTTTCGCAAGTTAAGTGTTTTAAAAAATGTTATATAATTTAATGAATTAAAGCAAAGCGATTTGATGGATTATTCATGGTTTTCAAAGAAATTGCGAATATTGCTCTATCACCAAAAGTGAAGTAGTTGCTGTTTGCATAACGATTCAATGCAGATTATGAACTAACGATTTATCCAAGTAAACCGAAGAACATAGCCAAATTCGAAAAGAAAAATTTTGTTTTAGTGGCACTTGAAGTAATCAAAAGGCTCCTTGCAATCGAGGCATCGGTATTGTGACTTACACGCTGTTGATCCAAACTCGCTGATCATTTCGGTATGCAGTGAGTTGCAACGTGGGCAGGATACTGGTCCAGGTCCTTCAAATAATTGCATGATTCGTTGTTGAACGACAGGTGGTGCGATGCCGTAATTTTTTAATTTTTGACGGGCATCCTCCTGAATCCAATCTGTAGTCCATGCTGGCGAAAGAACGGATTCGATCTTATAGTTCTTTACTCCTGCATCATCCAGAAGAGCGCGAATCTGCATTTCAATCATTCCCATCGCCGGGCAGCCGGTATACGTTGGAGTATAACGAATGATAAAGCCCTCGGATGTTTTTTCAACGCCGCGAAGAATTCCCAATTCAGCAATATTAATCACGGGTATTTCAGGATCAGGGATGGATGAGAGCAAAGCAAATAACTCCTCTTCACTGGGGTTATGATGCACCAAAGTTGGTTGGCCGCTTGGTTTAAAAAAATCTTCAATCAGATGATCAAGCTGACTCATTACTACCAGTCTAAACCCGGGTGGACGCGTTGCATATATTGCATATCGGAAAGAATATAACCGAGGTGTTCCGTATGTCTGCCGGATTTGCCACCGGTTTGCCACCATCCGTCGGAAGGTCGGTTAATTCTCGATTCAGAGAATACTCGTTGAATATGGAAGGCCCAGGCTTCTTTTAATATTTCAGCTGCAGGAATTAGAGATTGCTGTGTAAGATCATTTTCATACGAAGCATACTGAAACATCTCTCCGGTATATTCCCAAAGATGTTGTACAGCCTCTTGAATACGCCGGTTACTTTCTTCAGTGCCATCACCTAGCCGAACCATCCATTCGCTGCTCCAGCGAAAGTGATAATGACTTTCCTTGAGTGATTTGGCAGCAATCTGTGAGAGTCTTTCATCAGAGGACGATGATAGTTTTTCAAATAACGGAACAAAGTATGAATCCAGAAAAAACTGTCTTGCAATGGTGTAAGCAAAATCCTTGTTCGGATATTCTGCCAGCAGCAGATTCAGATAGTCTTCTTCTTCGCGCATAAATGCGATCTGGTCTTCGTTTTGGCCATCATTCTGAAGTTCGCAGACATATTGATAAAACAGTCGAGCCCTTCCGATATAGTCCAGGGAAATATTGGTCATGGCAATATCCTGTTCAAGCACTGGTCCATGTCCACACCATTCACCCAAACGCTGTCCCAGGATTAATGAAGTATCTCCTAAAGACAAAAGGTATTTAATCAAAGCTTCATTCATGATTACATGTGATCTACTTCCTTCGGTAATTTATAAAATGTAGGGTGGCGGTAAATTTTATCTACTGCGGGTTCAAACATCGCATCTTTATCACCAGGATCAGAAGCAGTGATATATTTTGACTCAACAACCCAGATACTAACCCCTTCAAGTCTTCTGGAGTATACGTCACGTGCATTTTCGATCGCCATTTGCGCATCTGAAGCATGAAGACTTCCGACATGCTTATGGTCGAGACCGTTGCGACTTCGAATAAATATTTCAAATAGAGGCCAGTTTTTCATAAATAAATTTTTCAGGCTATTTTATTAGATCTTTTTTCAGCATAGGCCATCGCTGCATCCCGCACCCATTGGCCTTCTTCATGGGCCTTCCGTCGGTCATCTAGCCGTTGACGGTTACAGGGCCCGTTACCTTTAACAACATGATTAAATTCCTCCCAGTTGATCTCTCCGAAATCGTAATGGCCACGTTGCTCATTCCACTGCAGTTTGTCATCAGGGATTTTTATGCCAAGTACATTGGCCTGGGGCACAGTCATATCCACAAATTTTTGCCTCAGCTCATCATTGGTAAATCGCTTGATTTTCCAATTCATGGAATGCGCTGTATGTGCTGAATTTTTATCACTTGGTCCAAACATCATCAGGGATGGCCACCACCAGCGGTTCAGTGAATCTTGTGCCATTTTCTTTTGTGCCGCATTACCCCGACAGAGCGCTAAAAGGATTTCGTATCCCTGACGCTGGTGAAAGCTTTCTTCCTTGCATATACGCACCATTGCGCGTGCATAAGGACCATATGAAGTTCTGCAAAGGGCTACCTGGTTAACGATCGCCGCTCCATCTACCAGCCAGCCGATCGCACCCATGTCAGCCCATGTCAGTGCTGGATAGTTGAAAATACTAGAATATTTTGCTTTACCGGACAGCAACTCATCAATTAGTGTATCACGATCAATTCCTAAAGTCTCAGCTGCTGAATAAAGATATAGCCCATGTCCTGCTTCATCCTGAATTTTGGCTAAAAGAATTGCCTTCCTTCTCAGATTTGGCGCTCTTGTAATCCAATTGCCTTCAGGAAGCATGCCAACGACCTCAGAATGGGCGTGTTGAGAAATCTGTCTGATCAACGTCTTGCGATATTCCTCAGGCATCCAATCCTTGGGTTCAATCTTCTCTTCCCGGTCAATTTTCTCCTGAAATTCTTTAAGTAATTGTTCCTGATCTTTCATGTATTGATCTTAATTTCTGAATCTGAATAACAATCTTATCAGCTTATTGATCATAATCCACGCTGATGTTATCTGTTTTAGGATAGGCCTGGCAGGTTAGAATATAGCCAGCCTTAATCTCTTCCGGTTCAAGTCCGTAATTTCTGAGCATATCCACTTCGCCAGTGAGAAGGCGTGCCTTACAGGTGCAGCATACTCCGCCTTTGCAGGCAAATGGCAAGTTAAGTTTTTCATCCAATGCTGCTTCAAGTATACTTTTGCTTCCATAGGGTAGTTCAAATTCTGTTGTTCGCCCGTCCGTTCTGATTGTAATGTGAGCGCTTTCGCCGGGTTTGCCGGCAATCTTTGGTTTGATCCTCGCAGGAAGCTCTGTACCGAATAATTCAATGTGGATCTTCTCTTGTGAAATTCCCAAAGATTGAAGCGTTGACGAACAGTCTATGGTCATGCTTTCCGGACCACAAATAAAGACGTTATCAATGTCTCTTGGAAAAAACACTTTGCCTGCGAATTTTCTAAGCTTTTCGCCGGAGATACGTCCCATGAACCAGTCCTCGTCCATTTTCTCCCTGCTCAGGATAAAATGCATCTGCATTCGATCATGGTATTGATTCTTCAGATCGAGAAGAAGGTCGCGGAAAATAATCTGATGCGTTGAACTGTTGCCATAAATCAGGCTTACCTGACTTTCTGTCTCTACGGTCAGAATATTCTTGATCAGGGAAATAGCCGGAGTAATGCCACTGCCGGCGGCAATAAATAAGTAACGCTTATTTTGTTCCGGTGAAATGTGGGTTGTAAAGCGACCATTGGGAGGCATAATTTCGATCAAATCACCGGCTTTGAGCGATTCATTGGCATAAGTACTGAAACGACCACCATCCATTTTTTTAACGGCCACCCTCCATTCGCCATCAGATGGGCTTACGCAAAGTGAATAAGATCTGTGAAGTTCTTCACCATTAACCTCCTTAATGAGGTTGATATATTGTCCTGCCTTGAAACTAAAAAGCGGTTTTAATTCCTCTGGAATATCGAAGGAAATAGAAACACATTCTGGACTTTCTCGCCTAACATCTTTAATCCGGACAGGGTAACTGTGTTGCATACACTCAATTGGCTGACAAATATAAACAGGTCTGCATAAAACAAAAGATATTTTTCTCTGATTTTATTGCAATTGCAAGGCAAGAATAAGGCAAAAAAAGTTTTTAATTGCAATTGAACTCGAGGAATTCACGACAACATAAAGAATCCAGTGTTTGTGTTGAAACAAATCTTAAAAGAAAGGTTTAGCATGAATCTTTTCCCTCCTCTTAATCGTCTGATACTCTGTGTAAGGTCAAAAACTCACTTAGGCAGGGTTCTTGCGCGTCTCATACACATCACACACAAATATTCGATGTAGGTTTCAAAAAGTTAAGCAACGAGAAACGCAGCTTCAATCATTAATTTTGGGTAGCATGAAAGTCCTCATCCGAACCAATTGAAATCAAGGTTAAAGTGGATATAAATTGCAGCGGTACTCATTTAATCATAATCCGTAATCTGAGAAAGATCAAGTAAAACTTAGCTTCAGTGAATTTAAATTAAATAGTATTTTGTTTGAAAGTGTCATTAAAACAGGATCAGAAAAATATGAGTTTTATACAATGTCTTTCTAAAAGAGCCTATTGAGTGTAGATTATGAAAACGCATGATTTTGGCAATCATTAATATTCTTCCAATAAAATGAAAAAAGCCCATGCCAAAGGCATGAGCCATTTCCTCTTTTATCAAAACATTCTATCTTCTTCTCTGATTTGCGGATTCCGATAATTTACTCAATTGAGTAATTTGGGTTGTTGAACCTTTTTTTGTTCAAGACCAATGTAGTATTCAACATCTTTAAAACTATTGATGTTATCCAGCACTTTATCTTCAAATCCGGTCATACTGATCTTCATTGTAAAACAGCCTTTTGGAATGGCAGGCAACATAAAATAACCGTTTTCATCTGTCATGACAGAAAACTGTTTTTGGTCACAAAGCAATGAGATGGCTGCGCCTTCAAGATGATTGCCGGAGTGAAGATCATACAATACCCCTCTAAAAACATCCTCGCTTGCTGTCGTCAACTGATCCTGGCCATAACACCATGCGCCTAAAAATAAACTTGCGATAATAAATAACTTCTTCATATCTCTAAAATTTCATTTCAATGATTCTCTGAGTTGGATTTCGTTTCAAATCATTGGGTACTTTTTAAATAGGTACCTATACTTATAGACGTTAAAAAGCGTACAAAAGTTCTTTTTATTGTAGCGGTAAAAGACCACGTTATTAAAGCAGTTTGGCGGTATGCAAAAGCAGCCAAAGTGTTATCAAGTGCAACACATTATAAAAATATTTAATGCATTTGGACAGAACCCTTAAAAATCAAAATAATATTTAGCTATTTATTAAAAATCAAAATATTATTATAAAATATAGGTATTATTTTTAAATATTGAAATTATATTCTGATTTTTAATATTAATAAATTAAGATCGGAATATTTATAAAAAACAGAATAAAATTTTGAATGTTAATATCAAGTTAAACAAAATAGGCATTTAATAACACTATTGTCACCAATCGCCAAATATTATTATACTAATGAGCAGAAATTTCACCAGTGAAAAGCCAGGCACCGTGCCCAGCTCCGGGTTTGTCGGATTCAATCTGTCCATAATTGTTTACGAGGATCCGCAGATATCTGCATACCGCAGGGGAAGGAAATATTATTTTATGAATTATTCCTCTTCCGGGTCTTATTCCAACTAATGACTTCGTTAAAGAAATGAAATTCTTGTCTTCTCCGGCGGTAAATATTTCAACACTTTGTGGTAAATAAATCCATGAACTTTCCTCCTGAAAAAATTGGATGCTTAACTCATGCAATGTATCTGTTTTCGCCAGATCGATCGTTGCGTCCATATTTCTGCCGGCATCAAAGCCCAGCCATTCTGGTCCGGAAAATTTATTTGATGGGGCGTCAATACCGTTAATGACCGCTATCGGTCCTCCTGAACTGTATTTGGATGATGGATCCTGGACAAATTGTATTTTTTTTCCGGATAATTTATGGTGCGTATACCGGATAGGAAGTGATCTGCTGAGCCGGTTATCCTGTAATTGGTACCATACTTTGAATTCCTGACTAGAACCGAGCAAGAGACTGTCAGACGAGAGGTATTGTTGGTGCAGCCCTTCTTCGGGGGAACTGGTTTCCAGGAGGATTTTACCGGTGAGCGGAGCTTTTATTAATTTTAGCAAAACGCCTTCAGGAGATGGCAGTGTCTTGTAATCCAGGTCATAATAGGATCCTGAGTAGTTAAGATGTTGAGCATCAAACCAGCTTATGTGCTGATTCAAACGACGTACAAATTGGACGTAGTCCTTATTAGCAGGTTGCGACCAATTGACTTCAGACAATGCAATTGCCCTAGGAAAAGACATATAGAGTACCTGTTCAGGAGTTGAGATATATTCTGTCCAGACATTGCCCTGTGCCCCCAGCACAAAGCGATGATACTCTGATGGAAGATTTGAAGGAATGGGATCAAAGGAATAAACTTTTTCAAGCGTAGTATATCCACCAATGGCAAGCGGTTCCATGGGCGAAAGAGACTGATAATGATCAAAATAACAATGACTGCCAGGGGTAAAAATGACTTTATGTTTCTGTTTTGCAGCCTGTATACCGCCATCAAGACCACGCCAGGACATAACCACCGCATTCTGACTCAATCCACCCTCCAAAATCTCATCCCAACCGATCAGAATTTTACCTTTTGAACTTAGGTAGGCATCAATCTGTCGGATAAAATAACTTTGTACATCTTCGTAAGTCTTAAGATTTTGACGACGCATAATCTTTGTGCATTCGGTGCTTTTCTTCCAGTCATCCTTGTTTACTTCATCTCCTCCGATATGCACATATTTGCCTGGAAACAAATCACACACCTCGGAAAGAATCTCTTTCATAAACCACAGACTTGTATCGGTCGGACAAATGACATTATTGGTAACACCCCAGGTGGTCGCAACCTGATACGGACCGTCTCCGCAACCAAATTGGGGATAGGATGCCAAAAGGGCTGCAGAATGTCCAGGCATTTCAATTTCAGGAATTATCTCTACATGCTTTGATTGCGCATATTCCACAACCTCTCTGATTTCATCCTGGGTATAGTATCCCCCGTACTCGGTGTGGTCATATTGCTCCGGTGAGGAGCCATAAGCACCAACCAGCGTCTCTTTTCGCCTGGATCCGATTTCGGTAAGATCAGGAAACTTTCTGATCTCTATTCGCCAACCCTGATCATCGGTCAGATGCCAATGAAAATAGTTGAATTTATAACGGGCAAGGAGGTCAATGTAGGTTTTAATGAAGGTAACCGGAAAGAAGTGTCGGCTGACATCAAGGTGCATGCCGCGATATTGAAATCGCGCATAGTCTTCAATCACATAAAACGGAATTTGCCCGGACTCTTTGAGTTGTAACAATGTCTGAAGCGCATAAAAGGCACCCGCGTCATCTACTGCAGTAATCAGTATGCCGCTTTTGCTGACATTAATCGAATAATAATCCGTTTTTCGGTCTCCCTGAAGTGGGATTATAACGATCGATCGGTGTTTTCCCTGGGCTGGCTTTTTGGATTCCTTTATTTTACACTTGGTTAGGCCTAGTTCATCAATAAATTGTTGTGCGACAAATCTGAATTCCGTTTGTTTGGCAGGAATGATGATTTCGCTGATGTCGGAAATTTTTAGATTACCAGGTGCAGACCGGATGCTGACCGGTTGGGGAATGACTGAATGCTGGCCTTGTGAATGAGCACCGCATATATAACCTAAAACAGTTATAAATAAAAGACTTAAAATTCTGGCAAAATTCATGGATATGTAAATGATCTGATCGAATCACAAAACAACGCAATAATCAGAGATTTGTTATAGAAACTAATCCGTATAAAGGTAAATACATAAAGTAGAATTTATTAATGTGTTATACACAAGCAGTTAACTGAATGACTGCGCAAATCATGAATTAACGGAAAGTTCATAACTTCGCCGAACAAGAAATAAAGCATGTTTACAATTAATATTTATTTGAAACTGACACTGATCGCCTTGGGGCTAATTGGAGGTTCAGTACTTTGGTACGCATATGGCTTCTGGTATGCATTTCCGTTTCAATTGACGGGTTTGATTTTGCTTGTAAGCTATTTGATGCTTGGTACTGTTCAATCTGCTTCAGTATTGATGCAACAGATGGATTACAAAGGATGTGAACAAAGATTGGCAATGACGCTGAGTCCCAAACTTCTTTACGTAACCAATCGGGCCTATTATTATATTATCAAAGGTTCATTAGCTGTCCAGCAAGGAGAAAAAAATGATGCTGAAGAATGGTTCAATAAAGCACAATCGCTCAAATTGCCAACGGATAATGAACGCGCGATGATACTCATGCAGATGATCAGCATTCAGATCAACAAAAACCAATGGACCCAGGCAAATAATTCATACCGGGAATTAAAAAAGTTAAAGATTACCACGGATATTTTCAAGGAGCAAATGGAAATGCTCGACAATGTATTCAAGCAGCAGGGTCGTGCCAAGATGACCGGACAGATGGATCAGCGTATGATGTTCCGTCCGGGTGGAAAGCGCAGAATGCCACGAATGCGCTAAAAAGAAATTCAACGTACAATTGCGCGAAGTATCAATGCCCAGGTGACCGGGTTGATCAATGACCACTGAGGAATTTAAACAACTTTCACCAACATTACCGACAGACCCGGGAGTTTACCGTTTTGTAAGTACTAGAGGTACAATCCTCTATGTCGGAAAAGCTAAAAATCTCAAAAACAGGCTTCAGTCCTATTTCGGAGATAAGTCTACACTGACGGGGAAGACCAAGGCGCTGACGAAGTCTGCCGCGAGAATAGAATATACTGTAGTCGAAACTGAACATGATGCTTTATTACTGGAAGCCAGCTTGATTAAGGTCAACCAGCCAAGATATAATGTCATGCTCAAGGATGGCAAAACGTATAGTTATATATGCATCGCCAATGAAGATTTTCCCCGCGTCTTTTTTACCAGAAAAGTTTTTAAAAACGGTAGTATTTATTTTGGACCGTACACCTCAAAGTTTCGCGTTGAGACCATCCTTGAATTAATTAAGGGAATATTTCCACTGCGGACATGTGCACTCAATCTTTCACCGAATGTGCTGACCCGGAGGAAGTATAAAGTATGCCTTGAATACCACATCAGAAATTGCAATGGTCCATGTGAAGGATTTGAAACAGTAGAAGCTTATAAGGAAAGGATCAATCAGATCAAGAATATACTGAGGGGACATTTCAAACCGGTAAAGGATTATATCACGGCTGAGATGGTCCGATGTTCGGAAAATCTGCAGTTTGAAAAAGCTCAAGAATGGAAGGTGAAACTCGGGGCGTTTGAAGATTACCAGAGTAAATCCACTGTAGTCAGTACTTCCATATTTGATGTGGATGTATTTTCAATCGTGACAGATGACCGATTTGCTTATATTAATTTTATCAAGGTTATACAAGGTGCGATCAATCAAACCTTGACGATTGAAGCAGAAAAAAACCTCGATGATGATCTCAAGGTGATTTTATCACTGGCTATCGCGCGAATCAGGGACAAATACAACAGCATTGCTACGGAAATAATTGCGCCTTTTGAAGATCTGAGTGTAGAAGAAGGTGTCAGTATTACAGTTCCTAAAATTGGTGATAAAAAGAAATTACTGGAATTATCAGAAAAAAACGCGCAGTACTTCAGGCTGCAAAAGCATCGCGAGGAACTGAACAAAATCAAGCGGATCACGCCGGCTGAACGAATTTTGACCAGACTGAAAGATGATTTGCATATGCAACATATCCCCCTGCATATCGAATGCTTTGACAATTCCAATATTCAGGGTTCAAATCCGGTGGCTGCTTGTGTCGTATTTCGAAATGCCAAACCTTCCAAGCAGGATTACCGCCACTTTAACGTCAAGAGTGTAGAAGGTCCCAATGACTTTGCTTCGATGGAAGAGGTCGTGACTCGTAGGTATAAAAGGCTGCTCGAGGAGGGGCAGGGGTTGCCACAACTCATCATTATAGACGGTGGTAAGGGCCAACTTTCTTCAGCCATGAAGTCGCTGGAATCTCTTGGAATTGGTGATAAGGTCTGTGTTATTGGAATAGCCAAAAAGCTGGAGGAAATATATTTTCCGAATGATCCTGTCCCCCTTCATATCAATAAGAAATCCGAATCCCTGAAGCTCATTCAACAGTTGAGAAACGAGGCACACCGCTTCGGGCTGAGTTTTCACAGGGATAAGCGTTCCGCATCGATGTTAAAATCAGAATTGACTGATATTCAAGGTATTGGTCAGATATTAAAAAACAGGCTGCTGACAACATTCGGATCAGTCAAACGCATTCAGGAGGCCGGAGAGGCTCAATTATCAGAAGTCGTTGGCAAAGCTGCAGCTACAAGGATTATTGCGCACTTCGCCAAAAACCAGCCGCCTTCAGAAGACATACGCCGTGAAGAGCAGTTGGATCCTTAAAACGCATGAATTTCTATCCCTGATCCTTTGAATATCACCGACCGCTGACTTACCTTTGCAAAACTTTTTCAAAAAGTAAAAAATAAGGTCTTTTTTGTTTTAAATTATTGATTTTCAATATACTAAGTTTTTCAAAATGGGATTAATCACAAGAATTCGCAAACGTCTCTGGATTGTAACGATACTTATGGCACTGGCCCTTGCAGGTTTTATCGTTATGGATATGACCTCAGGTAAATCTTCCTGGTTTTTTAATAACCGCGAAAATGTAGGAAAAGTCGCCGGGCAGAATATCAGCTGGAAGGAATTTCAGGTAACCGAAAACACACTGTACCGCAATGCCTCGGATGTGGATTATTTCGGCAGAAAGGAATATGTATGGAATCAGCTGATCGACAAAGCAATACTCGATAAGGAATGTGGTGAAAATGGACTGGGGGTTACGGATGCCGAACTCAAAGAACTGGAATTCGGAAACAATCTTTCACCGATAATTCAGCGTAACTTCAGAGATCCAAATACGGGTCAGATTGCTCGCGAGCAATTGAATCAGTTTCAGACTGGAATCGAGAACAATACGATGCCCAAGGAGGCAGTTGATTTCTGGAAGATTCAGGAAAAAGAAATACTCAGAGACAGAATGGAATCCAAGCTGACAAGCCTGGTTCGAGGTGCACTTTTTATGCCCAATTTTATGCTGGAGAGACACTTTCTTGAAAGTAATGAGAAAGTAGATTTTCTTTTTTCTCGCATTGCATACAATCTGATTAAAGACGAAGAAGTAGGTGGCGTAACGGATGAGGATATCAATAATTTTGTTCAACGCAAAAAATCATTATTCATTAATGATGAAGAGAGCAGAGATCTTGAGTATTGCGTCATCGATGTCAAACCAACCGATGAAGATTCTGCCGCGATTCGAAAAATTGTCAGCGACAAGATCGACGGTTTCAAAATGTCAGCCAAGGATTCCCTCTACATCGTAACCAATCTTGGGAAATGGGATGAGACTTACCTGAAAATGTCTGATGTTCCTGAAGGAATAAGAGATTCAGTGATCAACCACCAGGTGGGGGATGTGCTTGGTCCTTATATTAATAACGGTGAATATTGCATTACCAAAATCCTCGGCAAAAAGATTATTCCAGATTCTGTGAAGTCAAGACACATACTAAGAAGGGTCAGTACAAGACAACAATACGACCAGGCAATGAAAATGTTGGATAGTCTGAAGACAGTTATTGAATCCGGTAAGGGAAGATTTGACAGTCTGGCGATTCAGTTTAGCCAGGATCCTGGTTCAGGTATTAAAGGTGGAGACCTTGGCTGGGCTTATCTTGGTATGATGGTTAAGGAGTTTAATAACAAATTATTCTATACCGGTACAAAAGGAAAGTTGTCCATAGTAGCAACACAATTCGGACTACATCTTATCGAAATCACAGATGAAAAATATATTAGCAAAAATAATGGTGTTCAGTTAGGAACAATCAGTGAGACCATCATGCCTGGAGATAAGATACTTAACGCCAAGCTTGATGAAGCTCAAAAACTGGTAGAAGAAAATCAGAAACTCGAAAACCTGAAAAAAGCCATCAGTGAAGGTAAAACATATGTAATGGATTATGCAGGTGATCTCAAAGCCAACGAGTACAAGATTAAAAAACTAGGTGAGGAAAGCAATAATACAGTACGCGAAATGGTTCGATGGGCATTTGAATCCAAGAATAAACCGGGCAATGTCTCGCCGGAAGTCTACAGTGTACAGGAGCCTGTAAAGAAATTTATCAACCGGTACGTCATTTGCGGACTTGCCGCTATCAATCCACCAGGTCTGCCAAAAGCCGCGGCTGTACGTGAAAGGGTAACTGAGGAAATTCTAAAGGAGAAGAAATTTGAATTCATTAAAAAACAAATCGGGCAGGTAACCGAACTCAAAACCAATTACGGAGACTTTCAAACGAAAGTGGATACGGCCATAGAGACCACCACCAATGGTCAGCAGGTGCCTTTTTACGGTTATGAACCAGATGTTGTAACGTATGCCTGGAAACTAAGTCCCGGACAGGTAGGCGGCCCATATAAAGGTGAAAGCGGAGCTTATATTGTACAGCTGACCAGTAAGAAGGATCCGGGAGTTTCTTCGAGTCTAGAGACCTTTAAGCGCTTCTATAAGCATCCAGCGTATAACACAGCCCCGACTAACCTCATTGCCTCACTCAAGAAGAGCTACAAGGTTAAGGACAACAGAAGCACGTTTTATTAATTAAGACCAATCCCGGTTTAAGATCCGGGTTTAATTTATAATAATATAAGGCCTCCGCCTTCGGACGGGGGCCTTATTATTTATTTCTGAGTCAATAGTAACATTCTGTTATATTAGCCTCTTAAATCAAACAAAATCGATGAATAATTCTACCGCCAAGCATCCACAGGGATTATATGTATTGTTTGCCACGGAAATGTGGGAAAGGTTCAGTTATTATGGAATGAGAGCCATCCTTGCTTTGTATCTGATGAAGGCCCTTCTTTATTCCAAAGAACTCGCATCACAGATCTACGGAACTTATACCGGACTTGTATATCTAACACCACTGATTGGTGGTTATGTTGCGGACCGTTATTGGGGAAACAGAAGATCTATCATCGTTGGAGGCTTATTAATGGCAGCAGGACAGTTCTTCATGTTTTTAAGCAGCACATTTTATCAGAGTCATGGCATCACAGAGATCCTTCTCTACACAGCGCTTGGTTTGCTCATCTTTGGAAATGGATTTTTTAAACCCAATATATCAACAATGGTAGGACAGCTCTATCCTGCCGGAGATAAAAAAATTGATTCCGCATTTACGCTTTTTTATATGGGGATCAATTTGGGAGCTTTTATTTCACCAATCGTATGCGGAGCGCTGGGAGAAACCAATGATCCGGGAGATTACCGCTGGGGATTTCTCGCTGCTTGTATC
Organism: Saprospiraceae bacterium; assembly: GCA_019694255.1. Classification (GTDB taxonomy): domain Bacteria; phylum Bacteroidota; class Bacteroidia; order Chitinophagales; family Saprospiraceae; genus Vicinibacter. Next base: position 5,495 of record JAIBCI010000012.1, on the reverse strand, counting down.
GGGATGATTTTAGGTGTTGTGATTTTTGTCATGATGAAAGATAAATATATCGTCACACCTGACGGAAATGGAATCGGAATTGAACCCAACAAAGCAAGAGATGAAAAGGACGTAAGCTCAAATACTTTAAATAAGAATACCATTCTGATATGGTGTGGTATTATTATTGCCTTATTCCTTGCTTTCTTTTATGGAGCAAAGTTTGACTTTTTCGGATCAATCATATTTGCAGGAGCCATAGGTTTTCCAGGATTAATTATTTCAGATTCATCCCTTAACAATGTCGAAAAGGACAGAATATGGGTAATCTATATTTCAGCATTTTTTGTTGTATTTTTCTGGAGCGCGTTTGAGCAGGCAGGAGCTTCTTTGACATTTTTCGCGGATGAACAAACAGACAGGATTGTTAATATCAGTATGAACCTTGGGGTAGTATATCTTATTATTGGCGCATTTTTGTTTATCCTTTACAAGTTGTTGTCTAACCTCATGAATACTCCAATTGAATTTGAATGGTTTTTCCGTGGACTGGGAGTACTGGTATCCTGCCTGGTCATATATGGTTTTTTTTCCGGTAAAAATTATGATCTGCCTGAAATTCCTGCCAGTTGGTTTCAGTCGGTTAATGCAGTAGCCATTGTCATATTTGCGCCAGGATTTTCAATTTTATGGCAGAAAATGGGTGACCGAAATATGGAGCCTGCAGCACCAACGAAACAAGCCTGGGGATTGCTCCTATTATCACTGGGCTATCTATTAATGTGCTATAAATTAAATGATCTTGATCCGACGCTCAAAGTATCAATGTTCTGGCTTACTGCATTATACGTGCTTCATACATGGGGTGAATTGTGTTTGTCTCCAATAGGGCTTTCTATGGTAGCCAAACTGGCACCAGCAAGATTTGCTTCACTACTGATGGGTGTCTGGTTTCTTGCCAATGCAACGGCAAATAAATTTGCCGGTATGCTGTCCGCTTTGTATCCGGAGCCAGGAAAGACAACCCAGTTTTTAGGTTACCAGATGTCGAACTTGTATGAATTTTTCATGTTGTTCGTGATGATGGCTGGTGCTGCTTCACTGATTTTGTTCTTATCTACCAGAAAACTACAGACCATGATGCATGGAGTTCGGTAACAGGAATTAAATTCAATTATGGATTTTGAAGTACTTTGAATAAAAGGTCTCTGGCAAATGCTGACGTAAATTTCGAAGCACTGATCCTTTGATGCAGATTATCCGTCAAACGCGGGAGATTGATGCAGAAGAATTGTTGCTGATGTATACATTCAATTAGCGTTGTGCTGAGAGAATGAGGGTACTGGTAAGAAGGATTAAATTCATGAATAATTTCGGCGATCTTGGCACACAGATCTTTGTAAGCTTTGAATACTTCATTTTTATTAATCTCACTGACTTCTTTTATGAGATAAACCTTGCTGCTTTCAGCAATTACAATGTGATTTAAAAGTTGTAAATTAAAATCAAGATGTCCGGAACCTTCCGGCAGTTCGGAAGTCAATAGGTCAAGGACAATTTCAAGTCTGGCTTTAATGTCAGAAATATTCTGAAGTCGATACATCAGTAAGTATTCCATGTAGCACCAGTACCAATTGAGAATATATAATAACAAACGGTGTTTGTTTTCGAAATATCGGTAAATAGTTGCTTCAGTACTTCCTATTTCAAGCGCAAGTTTCTTGAAAGTGAATTGCTCAAAGCCAAGTTTATAAATCAGTTCAATAGAATGCTTGACAATTTCTTTGCCCAGTTCAGTACCTTCAGGATCTCTGAGGTATATTTTCTTATTGACGGAAAAACTTAATTGATATTCCATAATAAATTTAGCAATTAGAATTAATCATTGAAAAAAATCATGTTGTCACTTGACTCAACAGCATAATTAATCATAGCAAGAAGTGGCTTTTGTATTTACGGTCAAACTCATGACCATAAAGCATTTTGCTACAGAATCACTTTCGCTGGAAGAAATACCTGCTGAACCGGAATTTCGAAGTTGCCTGCCATAAGGTAGACCTGAGTGAACAAAATTACTTTGAAAAAACACTCAACAAAGATAGGAATACTATCATTTATTATAGAAAGTCTTTAATCAATTAAATTGAAATAAAGAAATTATGTCTATTGCAGTGGACAGTTATTTATCAGGTGGTAATAAACAGGCATCCCGATAGAAATGTTAAATGGGAAAGTGATGCCTATGGCCATTGGAATATAGATGCCTGGATCTGCTTTAGGAACGGAAAGTTGCATGGCAGCGGGAACTGCTATATAGGAGGCACTTGCTGCTAATATGCTGAAAATGAATCTATTAGATAAATCTTGTGTAATATATGAACTCAGCCAGGCCACTGCGCATCCATTGACGAACGGGATAATAATACCAAAAGCGAGTGCGAAATAGCTGCTTTTTCTAAAGGACTCAAACCGCCTTGCAGCCACCATGCCCATATCTAACAGAAATAGCGCAAGAAAACCTTTGAATATGTCATTGGTGAAAGGACGTATTCCTTCAGCCTGTTTTGAATCGGCAACTAGTCCAATCAGGAGACTACCACAAATTAAGAAGACTGAACCATTCGTAAATGAATGCTTGAGTATTGAAGACAATGATACTTTTTGAATGGATCCAGGTTCCATTCGATTAAGCATAATGAGTGAGATGATGATTGCCGGTGCTTCCATGAGTGCCATGACTGCAACCATATGTCCCCCTGCGGACAACTGGCGTGATTCGAGAAATTGTATCGCTGAGACATAGGTCACTGCACTAACTGATCCATAGCAAGCAGCAATTGCAGTTGAATCTGAAATACTAAAGCGAATTCTTAAAATAAAGAAACTGTATAAGGGGATGAATAAAGACAATGCTACACCAAAGGCAAGTGAAAGAAGTACCTCCTCACTAAATCCACTATGTGACAACTCTTGTCCTCCGCGAAATCCAATAGCAAATAAGAGATATAAGGAAATAAATCTTGAGGAGCTTGCAGGCAACGCCAAATCACTTTTCAGTACTACTGCAAGAATTCCCAGAATGAAAAACAGAAATGTTGGATTCGAAAAATTATTCAGTAAAATGTCAATACTCATCAACAGAAATTAGAATTATGGGTTACAGAAATCGCAGTAGCCCGGATCTGCGTATAACATATCAGAAGGTATAGGTCGAGGTGATTCAAAACCACAATTTGTGCATCGCAATAAAATTGAAGTTGGGACATTGGTGGAAGCACCGCAAAGTTCACATAATTTGCCACGAATAATATCTACCTCTCCGAATCCGTGTTGATTACATTGAGGACAAAAGCTCGTGAGCCTTTCAGATAATTTTTGAGCTGTTTTTGAAATGTTTTTCATGCGCGTAGGGTTATTCATCGCCCGCATATCGGTAGAAACATGGCACTGACCATGTCGATGTATCATTTGTTCAAATTCATTTGCAAGATGCTCCCAGTCATTGATGCCTTTAATTGTCTGACCGGCACCTAAAAGGTCTGACTGAAGAATTAAATAATGAGAAGGAAAGAAATTTTGATGTGCAAATCGGAAAAGTTCATCCAATGTACATACCTTTTGACTGCCGAAGCGAATATCCGTAAAGATCTCATGTACGCAGACTTCATAATTTTTATCAAAATTGTAGTAGAGCAACAATTCACTTTCACAGTTGGTCAATGGAATAAACGGGTGCGGTCCAAAGCTACCTTCAGAAGCAATAACATGAGGTATCCCCATCAGATCAAAGGCAGCCTGACACTTATTACGAGCAGTATTTATTGCACTATCTAATCGTGGAATTTCTCCGGTGAATGTACCAAATCGATCCGTATCAAAAAACTGAGGAACAATGCAACGACAACGAAGATCACGCTCAAGAACAGGCCCGATCGCTCTTTCCTTGCCGTGCATTGTAGCTATGACAAGTTTTTCAATATGCATTCTTTCAACGTTTCAGATTGTTATATGATTTGATATAACAGCAGATAGACATTGCTTTTACTGACCCTGTCCTGCTGAAAAACCAGGTACTCCATCGAATTCATATAAATTTTCTGTTTTGATAAAGTCAATCTTCTTTTCAGAAGACTTTTGCATGATTTCAATAATTTCATTTTTATTTAGTTCGACTTGGTCTGTACTAAGAAAACGGCATCTCCAGTGATCGGTGCAGAATGTTTCTGAGAACCCATCTGGCCACACTTTGATACCTCGGTTCGTAATCATGGTTAACCGTAGGTTATTTTTTTCGATATCCTTAACCTTTGTGGCCAGTTGTTCTGCATCTTTTCCGGACCAGTGCACAAAGAGATCCATACCGACAAGCTTTTTATGTTTTTTGTTTTTACGAATGTATTCCGGAAGATTGATTTTTTGTTTGCCTTTATAATTTACTGTTGAAAGATGTTGAGGACTTCGTCCAAGATTGGAAATAACACTTTGTGCGAATGCCTTTGTTCCTGCGCATTGACGGGATAACCCTTCTTTGAATATGTCAAATGTATGAATTCCATCCTCGATCGTAGTGAGCCAAGCATTTTGTATTCTTGAAGCTATATCAGATTGACCAATATGATTCAGCATCAATACGGCCGCCTGTATCAAACCTGAAGGATTGGCAGCATCTTGACCTTTTAGCAAAGGAGCCGATCCATGAATAGCTTCGAACATGGCGCATTGTTCGCCTATATTTGCTGAACCGGCAAGTCCGACGGAGCCAGCTATCTGAGCTGCTATGTCGGAAAGTACATCACCATAAAGATTGGGTGTAACAACAACGTCGAATTCCTCTGGAGTGTCTGCAAGTTTGGCAGCCCCAATATCAATGATCCAGTGTTCGCTGATTATATCTTTGTATTCTTCCGCAATTTCTCTGAATACCTGATGAAACAAACCATCAGTTTGTTTCATAATATTGTCTTTTGTAAAACAGGAGACTTTTTTGCGACCGAAAGTTCTGGCAAATTCAAAAGCGTAACGGATAATTTTTTCGCAGCCTGGTCTGCTGATCAGTTTTAGACATTGTACAACTTCATCGGTCTGTTGATGCTCAATACCGGCATACAAGTCCTCTTCGTTTTCACGAATAATCACAACATCCATATTAGGATGTTTGGTATCAACAAAAGGATGATAACTGTTATTGGGCCTGACATTCGCATATAATCCAAGAAATTTTCTCGCAGAAACATTGAGGCTTTTGTAGCCTCCACCCTGTGGAGTGGTTACAGGAGCTTTCAGAAAAACTTTGTTTCTGCGTATGGTTTGCCAGGCATCCTGGGTAATTCCGCTCAGATTACCAGCCTGATAAATTTTTTCCCCTATTTGAACTTCCTCTGTAATAATGCGTGCACCCGCAGCATGTAAAATGGATAAAGTGGCCTCCATAATTTCCGGGCCGATTCCATCTCCTCTAGCGATTGTTATTGTTGTCATAAGTTTAATTTGATGCAAGGGCCTGAACAATTAATATA
>JAIBCI010000023.1 GCA_019694255.1 Saprospiraceae bacterium | reverse complement strand
TTCTAGTATTCATCTTTTGACTCAAACAAAAAGACCATACTTATGAGCCTAAGTATGGTCTTTCATATTTTTTAATCGTTTATTTTAATTTCAATGTGGTTGTTCCGACCAGATAACCTTTGTTATTCACTTCTACCTGACAGACACCTTCTTGCATGGCGCCGGAGTTGGCGAATTTTCCGCAAGCTTTTACTTCCTCATTTTTGGAATCAGCCATGGCTACAGTTGAATATTTGATCTGTGTGCCGGTTGCATTATTGGTCAGTGTTCCGGATCCTTCAGATGGAATGCTCTCAGTCTCCCCAAGTGGATTGATGATTCTAATGTAGAATTTTTCCATACCAGCGTCAGAATTCATGTTTTCAGAGGTTTTAAAACAAACTTCGATGAAATCCACGTCTGAAGCTTTTGATTTGGAGGATGGTTTTTTGCCTTCACGGTTCTGATATCCGGTTGCATCCAGTTTGGTTACCTGAATGGCTGCGGCGCGGTTGTATTTTCTTGAAAGATCTTCACGTTCCTTGTTAATCGCTTCCTTCTGCGCTGAAAGACTGGCATTGGCATCATTGAGCTGCTGATTCTCCGCACCTTTCTTTTCAAGATCCTTGCTGAGGTTGTCTTTTTGTTCGGTGAGGTCCTTGTTGCTGGTGGTCAGCACATCATTTTCTGCCTTGAGTTTGTTGATTTCTGCGACATACTCTTCCAATTTGCTGCGAAGGCTGGTCATTTCATTTTTAGCCAGTTTAAGATTCTTGCTATCCTTAAGCAATATGGCGATTTTCTCTTTCTGAAGTCTCAGTTCTTCTTTTTGCACTTCAATGCTCTTATTGAGTTCTTCATTGTCGGACTTCAAAGAATTGAGTTCAGCTACGGATTCCTGGTATTGTTTTTCCAATTCGACTTTGGCGCTATCCAGAGAGGTTATTTCTGCTTCTTTATGAATATTGTCATCCCGAAGGCTGTTGTTGGTTACAAACTGATACACATTGCCGCCGAGGAGTGCCAGTATAGCTACTATAACCAGTGCTTTGAGGTTCTGGTTTGGTCTATTGTCTGCCATATTAAATTGTTTTTGGTGAATTACAGGGTAAATTTAGATAAAACCAATGCGAACAAATGAAAATACATAATATTTTTTACCTTTCGTTACTTAAATCATACGTTATGAGGCACAAATTATTGTATTTAGACATCGAAACCGTTTCTTGTATGAAGCACTGGGATATGCTTAATCTGGAATGGAGGCAGCTCTGGGAGCACAAATCACGCCATTTTGCAGAACGGGAAAAGGGATTGGACAGTGCCGCAATTTATGAAGCCAAAGCGGCGATTTATGCTGAGTTTGGACAGGTAATCTGTGTAGGACTCGGTATTCAGGATCATGATAAATTTCGGGTTAAAGCCATAACGGGTAATGAAAAGGAAGTGCTTGAGGAATTTTTTGATTTGGTGGAGAAATCCTACGGCGATGCACGACAGGCAATATTTATTGGGCATAATATCAGGGAATTTGACATTCCTTACCTATGCAGGCGAGCCATCGTCAATGGCTTGAAAATACCGCCTAGCCTCGATCTTTCCGGTAAGAAGCCCTGGGAGGTCCAGCACATCCACGACACCCTTGAGATGTGGCGTTTTGGAGATTACAAAAACTACACCTCGCTTGATTTGTTGGCCAGCTGTCTGGGCTTGCCAACGAGCAAATCGGATATTAGTGGTAAGGATGTCGGTCACGTATACTGGCAAGAAAATGATTTGCCAAGGATCGCGCGTTATTGTATTCAGGATGTCATTCTAACTGCCCGCGTATATAAAAGAATAAAGGGAGAGCCTGGTGTGTCGGATCAAGATGTGGTATACGCCTGAAGTCAGAAGTACCCTTGCTTTGCCCCGGGACTTACAATAAGGATAGTCTGTAAAATTGGATGATCATTCTTGTATTTGAAAGGCAGAGACCATTGATTTAAGACAACAAATCCACATCGATGCAGATGTTCGATGATCTGACTGGCAGGATAATAGAATATTTGACACCAATCTCCGGTACTTCCCTGTTCAGGACCGCTGAGCGCTTCTGAAGCATCAAGAAAACTGAGGTAAACGAAGCCTTCAGGGTTGATTTTAAGCATCAATGTATCAAGTAGAACCTCAGCATCCTTTTTGACCAAATAAGGTAATGCAAAGCCGCAGGTAATTACATCAAAAGTACCTTCAGCGCGGTAAAGTTCACGGCAATCCAGTACCAATCCTTCGGCTTCAGGAAGACTAAACTTTAATTCCTTGAGCATGTTATCTGCAAAATCGGTACAAACGATTTTTGCAAAATGGTGCCGCTGATGCAGGTATGCGCTGATATTGCCGGGGCCGCAGGCTACATCCAGAAGACTACTGTGTCTCTCGTTAAGTAAATTCAATAGCGTATCATAGCCTTCCTGGTAAATACCGGGGTCCATGAATCGCTGCCGGTATAGTGAAGACGCTTTATTCCAGCTGTTGAGGTTCAAAGAATATGGATCCATGTCGACCGATAATTTGGATTCAATAAGTACAAAAGTACACACCTTGCATTTATGACCATATCGGGGGGGAAATAAGAGGAAGAAAACGGTTTTTTCTAATTTGACACCGGTAAGAATATCGATTGTATATATTTGAGCTGATTTTAAACTGAAATGCAGGAAGTCTTTTCAACTTTTGCCAGGGTAGAGAGCCCAACACTTGAAATGGTGCTTTTTACTTTCTTACTGGCATTTCTTTGTTCTGTATCGATTGCGCTCTGCTACTATTTTACTACACCAAAGACCTTTAAAACCGCAAATTATATTCAGGCACTCATATTAAGTTCAGTGATTGCTACCATGATCCTTCAGAGCATTGGTGATAATGTAGCCAGTGGATTAGGAATTTTGGGTGCGTTAACCATCATTAATTTCAGAACCAGCTTTAAGGATCCAAGAGACATTATTTTTATGTTTGCTGCTTTGGGCATTGGGATTGCCTGTGGTTCTTATGTCTTTACCATTGCAGTAGTAGGTACCATATGTTTCTGTCTTCTTGCATTGACATTAAAGTACTCCAACTTCTCCCTTGGTAATCATATTGTATGGAGTCTGCGATTGCGAATCCGCGATATAATCAGCGTGCAATCCTGTGAACTGGTACTCCAAAAATATTGCAAGAGCTATATCCTCGAAGGGTACCGTACGGTAAGCAGCATAGAATCACCTGGTCAGGATCGGGACTATCAATTGATTTTCAAATCAGATGATAAGCAGGATGAAATGATTGCAGAATTCAGAAAGCTTGGAGCAGAAGTACGACGATTGAATAATCCCAATTCGGATAATACAGAAGTTTGAAGATGAAGATTAATCTCGTGTATTTTGTTGTACCATTGGCATTGGCTTCATTGATTTATGTCTACAAGGATATCCAGAGTCAGTCAGAATTTTCTTTCTTCGGAACAGCTGAGACAGTGCCTAGTCAACTGAGTGTGGATGTCAATGTTTGGGTAGAAAAGTTAAATGTTGCCGTCGGTAGCAGGGTTCGCAAAGGGGATACCTTGGCTGTGTTGTCACGGAGGTTGCTGGATAGGCTTGATTTATCAACCAAATTGAGCCTATATGAAAATGAAGCAGCATTAATTGGACAGAAAAATATTCTGGAAGGAGAGCGGAAAGTACTGCAATCAGAGATTCAGTCAAAACTAAATGATATCGATGCGAAAATTCGCGCTTTACAACTGACGGATTCACTGGAAAGAAGCTATCGGCAGACGGTACTTGGCAAGGATCCCGGAGAAAGCCCTGAAATGGCTGTACAGAGAAAAATTCTTCTGGAAGAAAAAATAGCAGATCAAAAAATTTACACAGAGAAATTTGCTGCGATAGATAAAAGAGAAGCAGCATTTCAATTGACAGTGGGCGCCCGAGAAAATCAACAGCGGGCACTCAACGAACACGATCAGCAGGAAAGAATGAGGCTATATGTTGTTGCACCATCAGACGGGTATGTGGACAAGGTAAATATGGCCCTGAATAATCCTGTGCAGGCATTCAATCAGTTGATTGAAATTACTCCTTTGCATGCGGCAAGTGTGATCGGTTTTATTCCAGAGGCTGCTATTGTTCCTGTTCAGATCAGCGATTCTGTAGACCTCGAATCTGTAGCCAGGCCAGGTATTAAAAGCACAGGTATAATCATCTCTTCCAGTCCAAGCCTGGTGGAGATGCCGCTTCGTCTCAGAAAGTTTATCGAGATCAGGGCGTGGGGCCGCGAGGTAAAGGTATTTATACCGGATACCAATGAATTTTATATCGGTGAGAAACTCAACATTACGATCAGAAAAAATAAGTGAGAGGTTTTTGCATTGTATTGATCATCCTGACACTGACTTCATGGTCAGTGGCTCAAAATTATTCAAACAGCCTACTCAATTCTTCTCAACATGATTTTCGGGTAGTGGCGCATCAGCTCATCGTTGATTCAGCCGGAAAATTGAAATTTCATATTCCATTGGTCAAAGCACTTGAAGGCAAAATCGGGATCAACGGTAGTACCCAGGGAGATACCATTTATGGATACCTGCGCAATGAGGATCACTATGGCCTGACCGTAAGATTCAATTCGTTTCGAGAGATAAGAAGTCAGAAAAATTACAAAGATGCGGTCATTCAATCGATGGATTGCGATCAGCAAATGATTGAATCTCAAACTGTGAATGATCGGTATGAATTACTCGCAGCGATGCATGATGCTGAAGTTGAAATGCCGCTCATGGAAGAGTATAAGAATAACACCGCCATGTTGTCGAGGCTTTTTGCACAAGAAATGGAACTTGGTCAGATTGTGGAAGTCCGGGATTTTGTCAAACTTGAACGAAACCACAATAATGCCATAGAGCGACTGAATAAAATGACCCTCCAGGCACACGAAAATGAAATTAAATTAGCGCGTTTTTATAATTCAGGGGCCACAAGGAATTTTGAAACTCATGACTTCATCACCATCGACGATATTGAAGTTAGATTTGATTCTCTGAGATTTGACCCTACACAAATTCCTGCACTGCGTTGCGCTGCGTGCAATATTAACCTGGCATCTGCGGGAAAGCAATATGCTTCTGCACAGGGTCGCGAAATACTTGATGCACTCAGTATTGGCTATGATAATCCGCTTTACCTTCAGCGTCCCAATAAGTTCAACACACTGAATAATTATAGCCTGCGGGCGACTTTCAAATGGCCGTTGACGGCCAATAACAATTTTAGAAACAGCAGAGCCTGGCTGGATGTGCTGGATGCGGATTACGAGCGATCAGAGAAAGAGTGGGAGCTGCGCAATCAATATCATGAGACACGCAGTCTGATCAAAACCTTGTTGGAGCAATACAAAGAGGTGAGGGCCCGTCAAAAGACAGGCCTTGCATATCGGTTATTGACCAATACAGAACTACAAAAGCAAATTACACCGCATGAATTACTGGAACTGCGCTTGCTCGAAAGCGAGTCACGGATTATTCTGGCAGGACTCGAAAAAAATATCATCGAAGCATACCTGAATCTGCTGAAAATTTGTGGAACCACAGTGGCAAGTCCAAGGATCAACGAGTTGAGTCACTCCAGATCGTCTTGGTAGGAATGCAGCGATACAGATTTTTAGCGCGAAAGATCTTTGCTGGAGAATCCGAAGGGGAGTAGGGTTGAAGCGGAGTCAAATGTGATAATCTGACCCTGTGGATGGCCTAGTAAAATTCGTATCGGTCCACTGTTATTTTGTTCAAATTCAGTAATTACCTGGCGGCATAAGCCACAAGGTGACGCCGGCCATTCGTTAGGATATAATCTGGAGCAGCAGACCGCCATGCTCATAATGCGTGATGTTTTCCGTAAGGCAGAATAAGTATACAAGGCTGTTCTTTCGGCACAAATACCGCAAGGATAAGATGCATTTTCCTGATTTGTTCCGGTGATGATGCTGTCGTCTTCAAGGATAATTGCAGCGCCCACAGGAAAAGCAGAGTATGGAGCATAAGCTGACAAGCAGGCGTCAAAGGCTTCCTTAATCAGTTTAGAATCTTCAATCGATAGTTCGTTAACAGCCTCGAAATGCTGGAATCGAATTTGCAGAATTTTCTCAGCCATTTTGTTTATCGTTCCAGTATAAATCGCTGAATACTGATTTCATCGTGATGCGAAACACGCATTAAATACAAGCCATTAACGAGGCCCTGTGCGTTGATCCGAATACTGTTTTCACCTGAGAATAAATTTTCAGATTCTAAAACAATTGTTTTTCCCTGAAGGTCTAGAACTTCTATTTTGGCATTGACTGGTTCTTCAGAATTTGAGATGTACCTTGCTTCAATCCATTCTCCCTGAACCGGATCAGGCTGGATGCTAAGTGCGCTTGTTGAAGCCTGGCTTTGTCTGGATTGATTGTCATTTAGCGTATTGAGGCTGCTATTATAAGTCAGGCCAATATCGCCAAATTTTCTGATGGGCAGGGTAAAAATAAAGCCTCCATCAGACAACGGGGAATATTGCCATTGTTCGTTCGCAACTGCGCCGTATTTGTATTGCGTAATGTTTGAAGAGGTCACTGTCAGGTAGCGATTGTCCGGGTTGGCGTCACCAGGCGTAGTGATGAGGACGGGATTAAGCTTTTGGAGCGTAAGATCAGATAATCGTCCTTTAAAATCCGCCAGATCTACTGCGCTTCCCTGAAGACTTACCTGTATTGGATTGGATAGGATTGCAGCGGATTCGATTTCCCAATAGCGGTTTGCGACAAGGACATTATTCCGTGCATAACTTACCGCAAAACTCTGGGATTTGTTGCTACCAAAACTGCGCATTGTATGGGCGCGGATCACCAGGCTGCCATCATAGATGTTGCCAATGTCCTGATTCATTTTGTTGATTGTGGCGAGGAGAATATCATCTTTGTCATCAATTGTATGATTGTCAAAGTAATAATAGCTTACACTTCCATTGCTGCATTCGACATTGGCGGTGACATGGATGTCTGCCGTATTCAATGGTAGCGCTGCCGGAGTGTATGGGGTAAGGCAAGTAGATTTATTGACATTGTCTCTAATGAGTTTTCCGGGCTCTTCGCCGAATCCAAGCATCAAATCAATGCCTGGATTTCCGGACAAATGACAATAGCTCATGATGCTCCCTTTGACGGGTGTTGGTCCCTTGGCGCAGGTTCCTTCGGGCGCGGCACAGTTGTCAATAGCCTGATTTTTTTTCGGTCCCCATACACAGGCATGGGTATGTCTCGAGCCAAACACATGTCCCAACTCGTGCGAAGCGAGAAACAGGTCATAAACATAATTGGGGAGTTCACCCAATTTGCCTTCTACATTGGCAAAAGCATAAGCATACGTCTTAAGACAAAGCGCGTTGATATAGGCTACACCGCCAAGCGCCGCTTTGCCACCATTTGCAAATCCGGATAATACAAGCATGATATTGCCTCCAAATGTCTTGTAATTGTTTTTAGCATAGTTCAGATCCAGGTTGGCACTGGTGTGCGTAAATCCATCCTGTACGGTGTTGACAGTGATATCGCTGATCGTAATTTGAATATTCTCCCTGCGATAGATTGCGTTAACCTGGTTAAACAGTGAAGTGATGTATTGATAAACTTCCTGGGTGTTTTTATTGAATTTTTTGTACAATTCATAATCGGCTCTGATGCTGATTTTTGTGCGCTTACAGCTTTCCTTGGTGCGTTCAGATAGATCATCAGCTGTTCCAACAAAATGATCCCAGTCATTGGTATTGCACTGAAGTGCTGGGATCGCAAGGTCTGAAAGCAGCGTTAGTTGCATGGTTGCATCGTTGTCGCCGAAAGTTGAACTTAGTTGATACTGTAATTGACTGTTAACCTGCATCAGTCCGTTCATTCCGTTGTCAAAAAATGAAATGGCGGTCATGGTTTCCTGATTATGGTCGACACTGCCTTGAAAATGTATTCCCTCATTGAATTGTATTGACCTAATGGATTGCCCATTATCCTCATAATAGCCAAAATCCGGTTCAAGAATCGACATTTGCTGAAGTTCAAGAGTATGTTCTTTTTCATCGTGCAAAACGACTGAAGTATGTAATTCAGCGTTGTTTGCGATGTTTTTTGGTTGAAAATCTTTCGATTTGAAATTGGCCCGTATTGCATGCGGGCTGGTTATTTGAAATTGCTGGCCCAGTGAAATAGCTGAAGCTTCCTTGGTTTGCCTATTTTCGCGGAGAATAAATGTCTTTTGTTGTGCTAGGAGAACATTACTTGACGGAAACAATGCAATCAACAGTGCTGGAATCGTTAGCCAGTTGTTCATTGAAGCAGGTCGGAAGGCAAATTTCATATTATAATTTTATTTAATATGAATAATCTTCAAAATCTGTGCCAAAAAACAAGTATTGCGGATAGTTTAAAATATAATTTTGAATTAAATGATTCTGACTTTAATTATATTTCAAAATCTACCAAATTTTCATCCATTTTGAAATTAAATGCTCAGGAGCAAGTTGGCTTTATGGACAGACTGATCGAAGACCTCAGAGGACACCGCCCGGTGCAATATTGTCTGGGAGAAGCCTGTTTCATGGATTTGGAGCTCTACGTCGATGAGCGGGTTCTTATTCCAAGACCTGAGACGGAGGAGCTTGTAAGCTGGGTGCTCAGAATCTGTAAAGATGAAGGATCCCGGGTATTGGATATTGGAACGGGCAGCGGCGCTATTGCATTGGCACTGCGCCATGCACGCCCGGACTGGAAGATCACAGGAATTGACAATAGCCCAGAGGCGCTGCAGGTCGCCAATATCAATGCCGCAAAATATAATCTTTCCGTGGATTGGTTGCGGTTGGATTTTCTCAATGGCGCTCATTTGCTGCAGGGGCCCTGGGACATTATCGTAAGTAATCCTCCTTATGTTGCGGCACTTGAGAGCGAACATTTGGATCCTGAAGTCCTTCAGTTTGAGCCTTTGCAGGCTTTGTTTGCATCAGGTGCAGATCCTGATATTTTCTACACAGTTATTGCGCGGTATGCCTTAGCAAACCTGGCGGAGGGTGGACGTGTTTTTGTAGAATTGAATGAATTCAGATATACATTGATCCGTCAAATTTTTTCCGCCATGCCTTTTCGAGAAATACAGCTAGGAAGGGATATGCAAGGCAAAAATCGCATGCTCATGGCCATAAAATAAGATCTTGCCTGAACCACTTGCATAAGGAAGTAATCATCTTCAATTCAGTCTACTGCACGGCACGATGCATCGTGTGGTTGCGTATCGAATGAAGAAGACAGGTATATTCAGAATTTTGTAGAACTAAGCCAGCTCAATTCAGACGGAATCTGAATCCGATATAAGGCTTAATTCCATTAATCGGTGCGTAGAGCTCATTGGCAGAAAAATAGGGGCTGTCCGGTCTTCCGGCATCAATGATGGCCTGGTGTTGAGTGTAGTTGGTCATATTCTCGCATCCTGCATAGATGTCCCACTTGGCAAAATGGTACGTAGCCTGGCTTTGTATGGTTAAAAATGGTTTTGAATATTTGTCATGTTCATGAATGAGATCATGGGGAAAATCACGCTTGTCAGGAAGTCTGGACTTGCCAACGGCATGGGAAGTAATATTCCATTCCAGTTTTTGATGCAGTAAGTTGAAATCCGCAGAGAGTAGACCACGCCATTGAGGGATGAAGACCTGTTGACGTACTTCAGATATTAGTTGTTGCCGGTTGTCCTGCCAGCGTATGCCTGTTTTTAGGCTGAGCCATTGGGTGATGACCATTTTGAAACTACTACTGATACTGATGGCTCGGCTTATTCCATTCAATGCAAATAAGGTCACTGCTGGTATTGTTCTGCCATAAGTCTGATCCAAATCGACCACCAATTGATTGTCAAATTGCGTGACGTATGCATCCAAATTAAATTCTGTCTCCCGGTGGAGTAAGGTAGGTTTTCCTACAATGTTGAAGCCGTAATTCCAGGAGGATTCATATTCTGGAATCGAATCAATGACCCACTCTCTGTTGGTGGCCAGCAAGCTCAGGTTGTCCGTTACGATCCTGTTAAAGCGAAAGCCGCGTCCAACGGATAGCCGGGCAGTCCAGAAGTCGTTTAGTTGATACTTCATGCTGGCACGAGGTGACCAAAACAACTTTTTGTTTTTTATATAATCAAGTCGCTGGCTGGTACTTAGCACAAAACGGCTGACATCGGCACAATCAGTGGTGCCCCAACGTATATTGTACTCTCCGATCATACCGGGCGTCATCTCTCTGTAACTGAACTTCCGGGTTGGAAACTTTCCAACAGTGCTTACTTCTTCAGCCTGATTGAAGTTGATCGCCGGGCCAATCGTTAGTGAATGTCTGTCATCAGCAAATGAATGACTATAAATCAGTTGAACCAGAAAATGGTTTTCAAAACCCTCCAGTTTGTTCAGACCGAAGTTACTGTTGATCGTGCTATGGGAGAAATCATAGATTGATCCTGTGTTCTGTGCTTGATTGCGGAATCCGACGTAACCCAGATTGCCGCTCAGATTGACGTGCCGAATAACCTGGTTAAATAAATAAGGATTGGCATCCTTGGTCTGACCTCCTGTCCGGGTATTGTATAGCGCCTGCAGGTTGAACTGTCCTTCCCATTGATGCCCGTAAAAAATATTTCGCATCATGCCATTCAGCAGTGTGTTCTGTGCATCATCATAAAAGCCGTCGTGATTATGATCCCGGAATCCGGCATGTCTGGATGCATGCAGATAAATGCCAGAGTGATCTTCAGTGCTCCACGAGCGATTCAGATGAAGATTGGCTTCTGCGCGTCCATGATAATCCAGATATCCGTTGGCAAAAAAACGATCGTCTTTGTCCGGTTTTTTTAAAGCGGCATTAATGGCACCAGTCATGCTTTGAGCACCATGTAAAGTTGATGATGCGCCTTTCTGAATATTGATTTGATCGAGCCATGTGCCCGGTATGAAATCATAGCCAAAAGAAGACATGAGACCCGTAAAGACCGGTCTGTTTTCAATCAACTGTTGTGTATAGATTCCCCGTAGTCCGAGCATCTGAATTTCACGGTTGCCAACCACGGCGTTGTTATAAGCCAGGTCTACCGTGTTGCCAGACTGAAAACTTTCAGCCAGGCTGCAGCATGCGGCTTTTCTGAAGTCCACAGACTGGATGCTTTCGATGTTATGTGGCTGCAACAAAGAAAAAGAATGCGCTCTTCCCTGGCTTATGATGCTCACCTCTGACAATGCTACGCCTTCACTGAGTTGCAGAGATATTTCATTCTGGTTAGGCTGCAATTCGATGGTGTCGCTCTGGTATCCGGTGTAACTGATAATTAAGTGATCTTCCCCTGTTGATCTGGAGATCAGAAAACTTCCATCCGCTTCGGAGGTTGTACCTTTTTTTGATTCAAGAAAAACAATAACAACGCCTTGAAGGGGTTTCTTCCTTTCATCAAATATTTTTCCGGAAATTATTTGTGCATATCCTCGATTCAAAAACAACAATGTGAATAGAATAAATAATAGTCTATTCATGCCGTGCGTACCTGGTGTTTGAGAATTACGCGCCATTCTTGGCGATATCCCTTGAAATAACGACTTTCTGAATTTCGGATGTGCCTTCCCCAATCGTACAGAGTTTGGAGTCGCGGTAATATTTTTCCGCAGGGAAATCTTTGGTATAGCCATAGCCTCCGTGGATCTGAACACATTCTGTAGACGCCTGCACAGCTACCTCCGAAGCGTAATATTTTGCCATCGCAGATTCACGACTGAGTTTTTGCCCAAGATCTTTCAGATTCCCTGCTTTGCGCGTCAAGGCTTCTGCCGCTTCTATCCTGACTGCCATGTCGGACAATTTGAAAGCAATGGCCTGGAAATTCGAAATGGATTGCCCGAATTGTTGGCGTTCCAGGGAGTATTTTACAGCGGCCTCATAAGCACCCTTGGCTATTCCAAGACTGAGTGCCGCGATACTGATTCTCCCGCCATCCAGGATCTTCATTGCCTGTTTGAACCCATCTCCGATCTTTCCGAGAACCTGTGATTCATGGACCCTGCACTGATCAAAAATCATTTCGGCCGTCTCCGAGGCACGCATGCCAAGTTTATTTTCTTTCTTGCCTCCGGTGAATCCGGGAATGCCTTTTTCAACGATGAAGGCCGTCATGCCATTGCTGTCCAGTAGTTCGCCTGTTCTGGCGATAACTACGGCTACATCCCCGGAGAGCCCGTGGGTAATCCAGTTTTTTGTTCCGTTCAAGACCCAGTATTCGCCATCCTGACGGGCTACACACTGCATTCTGATGGCGTCTGAACCAGTATTGGCTTCGGTGAGTCCCCAGGCGCCGATCCACTGCCCGCTTGCTAGTCTGGGCAGGTATTTGCTTTTTTGCGCTTCATTGCCAAATCCAAGAATGTGACCGGTACACAATGAATTATGTGCAGCAACAGAAAGCCCTATTGAGCCACATACTTTAGCGATTTCCTCAATGATCGTAATGTATTCCTGATATCCAAGTCCGGCACCGCCATATTCCTGGGGGACAAGTACGCCAAGAAATCCCTGTGCACCAAGGCGATGCATCAGATCGACAGGAAAATGCTGCGATTCATCCCATTCCATAAAATGAGGCCTTATTTGTGTTTCAGCAAACTGTCGGGCGCTTTGTCTGATCAATTCTATATTTTCCATTTGGTCACTTTCCGGGTAAATAAATTGCAAAGATATCTTTGGGCTATAAATGTTGGTCAATCATACCGGTGACTGCTCCACAATCTCGAGACCGTAAGCTTCCACACCAATATTTTTACGGGGCTTGTTGGTGAGCAACTTGATCTTGTGCACACCCAAATCTCTCAAAATCTGACTGCCAATTCCTATTTCGCGTTGATCCTGATCGGGCCGGATAATCCTGGGCCTGTCATGTATGATCCTGTTGAGGGGATCCTTTGGCTTATTCTGATTTGAAATCAGGACCAGGATGCCAGATTGCTCCTGCTGAAGGCTTTGTAGCGCTTTGGTAAGCATGGCTGATTCTTTGTTCAGAATAACATCCAGCAGCTCGGCCAGGCTGTCGCAATATTGAATTCTTACCGGTATGACCTGATCAGACTGGATGTTGCCATGGATGACCGCAATGTGTTTATCACTGGAATCTGATTGACCGAATTGAATTACTTCCAATTCGCGTTCACCGAAGCGCTGAATGCTCTGATGTTCTATCGTGATTAATCGCTCGCTGCGTAGTCTGTATTGTACCAGATCATTGATGGATATAATTTTGATGCCGTGTCTCTTACTTTTTTCGATCAGCTGTGGCAGCCTCGCCATGCTTCCGTCATCATTCAGAATCTCGACAAGCGCTCCGCCTGGATTCATGCCAGCCATTCTTGCCAGATCAATCGTGGCTTCTGTGTGTCCTGTCCGCTGAAGTACGCCACCGCTTTTGGCCCTTAACGGAAAAATGTGTCCCGGACGGGCAAAGTCTTTGGAATAAAAACTATCATCAACCAGGGCATTAAGGGTTAACGCGCGGTCATAGGTTGAAATTCCGGTACTGCAGCCGTGTCCTATCAGATCCACAGATACCGTGAAGGCCGTCTCATGCAGTGAAGTATTATGGGCTACCATCAAGGGTAGATCCAATTGGTCTGCTCTGAGTTCTGAAATCGGTGCACAGATCAGGCCGCGTCCTTCAGTAGCCATAAAATTGACGGTCTGCGGGTTTATTCGTTCTGCAGCACAGATAAAATCACCTTCATTCTCACGATCCTCATCGTCAACCACGATAAGTATTTTGCCGTTTTTAAAATCGTGAATCGCTTCTTCGATGCTGTTGAACATGTCTAGTCTATTTATACCCTTTGGGTAGGCTGCCATATGCTGGACCTCACTCCGCCAAGGTATTTAAATAACCCCATTAATAGTGCAAGGTTCATCCATGCGAAGTATGAAATTCTTCTGAACGGCTTCAGGTGAATGCCGGCTTTTCCAAGTTCTCGATCCACCCAGGGCACTATAAAAAATACAACGAGCATGAAAAGAAAGATCCATGAATAAGCAAGGAAATTATTTAAACTGAGCATTAAAGAACTGATCATAGCTAGTATAAGCCACACCGGCCCGGTCCAACGAATGATCTTGTGTGAAATAAAGGCGAAGCTCACAGGAAATGAATGTGTTAAGAGATGCACAAAGTAGAACAGATTTTGCATGTTGCCGGCAGAGATCCTTTCTTTTCTCCTGAATTCTTCTGTGAGTTGGCCGGGTAGTTTTTCAAAAGCCATTGCGTCAGGAGCGCTGCGTGTCTGGTAGCCTTGTTCGATTACTTTCATGCTGACGTAAAAATCATCGACCAGAATATTCTCCGGAAGGATGGGTACGAGGTTTGCTCGCACCGCATAACAACCTCCAAAAGGCCCCATCATACATCCCCAGAGAAAGCCTTCCCAATACTTCAATTGTGATTCCAGCTGAAGGTAATGTTCTTCTGATCCTGAAATATTATCTTCGAGGGTGTCTACCGAGATCATTCTACTGTCGCATAAGCCTATCCGTGGGTTATTGAATGTTGCAGCGAGCCTTTGAAGCGTGTGGTACTCAAGCATTACATTCGCATCGGTAAACACAATGACCAAATCGCTATCCTGAGGACGTGTGCGCAGGGCAATTTGAACAAGATCATTGAGTACCTGCGGTTTCCCACGACGTGTTTGAAAATTAAAAAACTGTATTCTGCTGTCCCTTTGCACGAATTGATCGACAATTTCAGCAGTTGAATCAGAAGATTGATCAGAGCCTACCAGTATCTGCAATTTTTCGCCAGGGTAGTCGCAATCAAGGACGCTCTGAATTTTGGAGGCAATGACTTTTTCTTCGTTGTAGGCAGGTATGATACAGCAGAGATTCGGAAGCGAATTTGAACCAGGTTGTTCTACGCTCTTTTTTAGCTTAAAGAAATACAGTAACGCTACAATACCTGGATAAATGAGATAAGAGTGTATGAGAAGTCCAAGGCTGACAAACAGCATCACTTGAAACATCTGCAACATTTTCTTTTTTAATGTTTGTGACCGTGATTTAAGAGAACTTTCTGATAGGCATTCACCAGTTTTGCGGCGAGGCGGTCATTGTTAAAGTGAGATTTTACAAAGCTTCGTGCATTGTCTCCAATTTTCTGCAATTGGCTTTGATTATTATAGCACCAATCGATACTTTCAATATAGTCTTCCAGGGAATTGGCAATGATGACCTGTTTCATGTGTTTGGCAGGAATGCCCTCCAGGCCGATCGAGCTGCTGATCACCACGCGTCCGAGTGCCATCGCTTCGAGGATCTTGATTTTTATTCCTGATCCTGCAAAAAGCGGAACGATGGAGATGGGATAATTTTGAATAAAAGATTTGGCATCTGCAACCTGATCATGATAATGCACGCCCTGAATCCTGACGTTCCTCAGGTCAGCGGATGCATTTCTTCCGGCAAAATGAAATTCAAGGTCAGGATGACTTGCTCTTAACTTCGGCCAGACCTCATCGAGAAACCAATGCAGACCTTCGGTATTCGGCATCCAATCCAAAGAGCCTATAAATGATAACGCGAGCGGACGGTTGAAAGCAGCAGTGTCCGGTTCATACTGACTCAGATTAAAACCTACTGGAATGGCCAGGCATCCGTTTTTGTACCCCAGTGATTTGAATTTGTCCAGATCGCGTTCCGTAATTGCGACCAGAAAATCGTATTTATTCAATCTTTCAACTTCAAATCGCTTTAATTTTTTGGCCAGGTAGGACAGATACAGTTTCTTGGGTGTGAAATCGATCTGTTCGGTGATTCTATCCCAGATTTCATGTTCGATATTATGGGCACGCATCACGATTAAAGCATCTGAATTATTTTTAATCAGATCATAGTAGGGCGCCAGATAAAGCGTCTCCAGTTGTATGATGTCGTAATTGTTCTTTTTGAGCAGTGACAAAAGCTGGTCTGCAAAAGCATCAGATTGAAATCTTGTGATGTGGTATGATTCTTTGGAGAAGAGGTTTTTAAAAGCATCCCAGGAACGGATTGTGTTGTCAACATCTACCGCGTAAATTTCTTTGTAGTGGCTTAATTCAGTTGGCAAGGGAGCCTCGCCCGTTTTGTAGTAATGCTTACTGGTATTCATGGTCAGCAGGGTCATTTCGCATCCCATGTCCCGTAGAGACCTGCTGATATGCTGAATCGCGATGGATTCTCCATCCTGTAACGGATAAGGAAACTTCTTGCAGAGCTGGAGTACTTTCATATTGGCTTCGTCAGTTATCCTGCTATAATTATACCAAAATACTTATAGCATATACGGATAACGCTCTTTTCCATCAAATTGCTATATCTGATATATAATTTATTTAATTTCCTGCAAATGTAAGGATTGCCCCTCATTTTGAACCGAATTCACAGTATAATAATATTGATATTTTGGCTTATTCTGATGAAATATTCCGAAGGAAGTATTTGATTTTACTTGCCTGAAATACAGCCAATTCCGTTATTTTGCCCCCGATTCATAAGATCGTGATGATACAATGCAGGGACATATACAAGTCATACGGACCGATACAGGTACTGAAAGGGGTCAATCTCGACATTCCGGCAGGAGGGCTTGTCAGCATCGTCGGCTCTTCCGGCGCCGGCAAGAGTACCTTGTTGCACATCATGGGTACACTGGATCACGCTGATCGCGGGGAGTTATCTCTCATGGGTACACGAATCGATGGCAAAAAGGAAAAGGATCTAGCCAGGCTGCGAAACCGTGAGATTGGTTTCATTTTTCAGTTCCATCATCTGCTACCGGAGCTCAGCGCAATCGAAAATGCCTGTCTTCCGGCACTCATCGCGGGATTTAGTGAAGAAGAGGGCAGATCCAAAGCGGCAGAATTGCTTCAAAAACTTGGCATGGGGCATCGCATGGAGCAACAACCAGGGACACTATCAGGCGGTGAGCAGCAGCGCGTGGCGCTGGCCCGTGCATTGGTTAACCGGCCTCCCATCCTGTTGGCAGACGAGCCCACGGGCAATCTGGATCAGTCCAATGCCGCAGATGTGTTGAATTTGTTGCTGGATGCCAGAAAAGAATTCAATCTGACCTGTGTGATGGTCACACATGATATGAAAATTGCCGAGCGTACCGAAAAAGTGCTGTTAATGAAAGATGGAATAATCGTTGGATGATCAATTGATTCAAGACTTCACATGTCTTTCTTTCTAAAGCTTTTGAGCGCCAGCGAAAAAGGAACCAAAATCCATAAGATCAACACAAATGTCGTAGCCGCCAATCCATAGGCCGTACCAAAAAATGATTTGAGAAGGGCTCCAGTATATCCCATTAGAGCGCTAATATCAAGCTGTAGCATGATCGTCACACGGGACAGATCAATGGGATTAAGTGCGATCAGGGCAAGCGTAAATTTTTCAAGTGGATAATCGCTGAAGCTAAATAAAATCAGTAAGATCAGTCCGTCAAATATGAGGCTAAAATAAAACCAGACAAGCAGAGATATTCCGATTCCTCTTGCTTTATCTCTTGTTCTTATAGATATCAGTAAAGCAATTGCAGCACAACTCAGCGACAACAAGCTTATACTGACAATCATCCATAAGCTTTCTGTCCCCGGAAAATATAACAGCGAAGGAATACCAAGTCCGGTCAGAATGGCCAAGGTAAGTGCTGCGCACAATGCGGCAAATTCGCACCAGAGAATGGCGCTTCGGCTCATGGGTTGAGCCAGCAGTAACTCCAGAAACTCATAAGAGTTGTAGTAATGTATTGTAGAGAATATCATGCTGACCAGCGGCACGACAATGATCGCAATATTCAGAATACTCAGTAAGGATTTGCCGGGATTGTCATCCAGGCTAAACAAAACCAGTGAAACCATCAGCAGAAACAAAGCATATGCAATGATGATTCTGCTTTTGAGCATGTCCATGAAAATATACGATATCAGCTTTTTCATGAATGCGATTTAGTTTTTCTGGTGTCGGGTCATTAAAAATGAAATCGCCCTGCTCAGGGAATTTTCACCACTAATGTTATGCAACTCCTGAACACTACTGTAATGAAGCATTTCACCTTCCTGCATATAGGCTACATGGGTTGTGATATCTTCTATATCGCTGAGAATATGCGAAGTGATAATGATCAACTTTCCGTTTTGATGTTCTTTGAGTATTTTTGCTTTAAGAATTTCCGATGAGATAGGATCCAGACCTGCCGTTGGTTCATCCAGGATCAGCAGATCAGGATGAAAAAGAAAAGCAAGCGCTGCACTAACCTTTTGACGCATTCCTCCGGAGAGTTCTCCCAGTCCTTTGTTCTCAAAATCGCTGATCCGGAAAGATTCAAAGATCTCGGTGTCTGTCTCCGATTTATTCTTTTTTCGAAGGTCACGCATTAATTCAAACAATTGCCGGACTTTCATGTGATCCGGGAATCTTCCCATCTGGGGCATATAGCCCAAAAAGCTTCTGTAGTGGGTATCTTTTTGTATATTCTGACCTCTGAATAGAATCGTTCCACTTGTTGGTACTACCAGTCCAAGAATGCATTTGATCAGCGTAGTCTTACCTGAGCCATTGGGTCCAATCAGTGAAAGGAGCTGCGCTTGCTGAAGCTCCAGGCTCACAGACCGTACGGCTGGAACCCTGCCAAATTTCTTGGATAGTGCGTCAATACTGATCATTGAGCCGGGGCTTTCATCAGTGGAGCAGAATCAGAAAGATTTTCAGGTGTTATGCTGGGAATTGCTTTTTCGGCTTTATCGAGAAAACTGATCAGTATACTGCGTAGGAGTATCATGCAATTTGGATCATTTTCAACGATCATTGAATACAGACTCACGGGATGATAGGGTATGTCTCCAATGCCATTCTTATCGATATCGTAGCCTTCGTATTTGTCCCAGTAATTGTTCTTAAATAAATTAAGTGTCATTGTGCCATTGGTTCCTACATCAAATGTATTGGCTGTAAAGCTGTTTTTAGTAAAAATATTTTCGCTGCAACTTGCCTGCACACGTGCAGCCCAGCCATTGCCTGCAAAAATATTATGGAACACCTGAATCCTGTTTGTGCCTTCAAAGTGGATGCCAGTGGTATTATTTATAAAACTGTTATTGCTGATCCTGGAATCAGATATGTCCTTCAGTAATAGTCCGTAGGCAGAAGGCCCCCAGTTATGCAAGAACAAGTTCTGTTCCATGCTGACATTGTTGGAGTACATCACAGCAACCCCTGCACCATTGTTGCGGAATTCATTGCAGAGGTAAGTGTTGTGATGCGAAAACATAAAGTGCAGTCCGTAGCGAATATTGTCATGGCTTATATTGTCCTGAATCAGCGAAGAGGTCACAAATTCAAAATAGATTCCGTCCCTGTGGCCCAATATTTCATTATTCCAAATAAATGCGGTATCTGATTTCCAAAGGTGGATTCCGTTGCCGGTATTTTGTTCTTCGGCCGGTATGCCTTCCACTAAATTCTGTTCAATGCGAACGTGTCTTGAATTGGAGACATGAATTCCAAAATGAGCATTCAAAATCTTGTTGTGCGATATCATGATATCAGAGGCGTCAATACAGCGTACGGCGGCGATGTCATTCATGCCTGAACGCCCGCTATTTCTAAATTCCAGTCCATACACGACAACATGTTGTCCGCTGATTGAAAGTATCTCATATTTCATTTCACCATCAAGTATAGCTCCGGGTACTCCCATGAGACAGATGCCTTTATCAATTGTTATATTGCCTTCGCGATAAATTCCCGGGCTCAACATGATGGTATCGCCATTCACTGATTGCTCCAAAGCGCGATGAATACTATTATTTTCTTTTTGCGGATGCACCGTAATTACAGATGCAATGGAAGGAAATTGAATGAAAACCAGATCGAGCAATATGAAAAATGAGCCTGGCGCTATACGGCTACTATTGTTGAATCTTAGCCTGAATATCATTCCAGTTTAATTTGATGATTTCTTGTGTCGCAAAAATATCCTGGGGTTTCTGATCAGGAGTCAGTGCAGCAAAATTAAAATTCATCGGGCTATGAATTGAAGGTGACTGAATAAATATGGCCTTTTGGGCATCGATCCATTCTTTTGGATTGTCATAGCGGGATACGAGTATTTTTTTGATCTGTGATTGATTCATCCCGCTTGAAGAAATCCACCGGATCATGCATCCTGCGTCATCAAATTTGAATATTTTGCCTTTATCGGTTATGAGCTCACTACAATATCGAAGATCAGTGATTCCCATTTTGCAAAATGTGCAATTGTCTTTGCCTGGCTGGATAGGCTCCGGTTCAGTATTGCAGGCTGTTATGCTCACCATGAATAGCAACGGGATTAATGCCATTTTTACAAAATACCGTTGCGTAGACTTCAGCCTGCTTCCGATCCAAATCAGGATCATCAAACCCGCTGCTCCAATGACAATCCAACCGCCAACGGCAGGGTAGGAGTAGGCATCAAAATTCAGTAAGCGCTTATGGCCAATTACTGGTGGCTGATAGGAAAGCCCTGGTACTTTAATGGCAGCATTTGGATCCAGGTTGTGGCCATATTCGTAGCCCCATCGATAAAAATCGAACATGGCAAAAGCCCCGCCGAATGCTGTAAAGACCAAATACCAGAAAAGCCAACGGTCATCGCCTTTGATCGCGACAATCAATCCAAGGATTAAATAAAACAGAACGACATAACGGAGAAATGCAAATTCAGGAAACATATCTACATTGATGTGCTTCATGCCAATATAGTGGTTCAATCCATTGATGACATCTACATCACCGGATATTGCATTCAACCATATATTCATTGTAAGTCCTTCCGGATACTGTGGCGCAAAGAGAAATATGGACCAGACCGGTACAAAGAAGCTAACAATGAGAAGAAGCGATGCACCAAAAATAAGAATGCGTGATAAACTGTTTAATTTATGCATAATTTGACGTCTTGATGAAAAAGGCTGTATGATCTGTCAATACAGCCTTTTAATAATTGTCAATGTGCTTAATAAGCTACTAAAAATGAGTAAAATGGTTCAAACCTAAACAGATCATGAATAACCATGCGCGGATAGTGGTTGACTACGACGCGTTTTGTCAGGTGCTATTTGCCCGGTGGCAACAGGACCTGATCTGTTACATAAATGATACCATTTGTCGCAGGTATGGTGGCAATGACATTGGCATTGCCATATAATCATCATTTTGCCATCCTTTATACTGACCGTAATATTGTCTCCATTGGCCATGCCTATGGTCTGGCCTTCCTGAAGCATATCCTGACGATAGACACCTACCGCAACGTGATATTCAAGAATTCCCTGTAATGTCGCTTTGTTTTCTGTTTTCATCAGATTGTCAACGGTCCCAGCAGGTAATTTGCCGAAAGCATCATTGGTCGGTGCGAACACCGTAAAGGGGCCAGCATTCGAAAGGTCATTGACATACTCCGCTTGTTTAAGTGCAGCAACAAGTGTCGTATGATCCTTGGATCCTATGGCGATTTTGACGATATCCTTTTGCGAGACATCATCGGATACACCTGCCTGACCCATATCAGGGGCTGTAGCTTCAGCACTGGCTTTAGTTTCGGTCACTTCTTTGTTGGAAGGAGTTGTATTGCAAGCTGTGAAAAACAAATTGAAAACAGCTGCAAGAAGTAAAATATATATTGCTTTCATGACTTCAATATTTTGGTGTTGTTGTTTACTGTGCAGCTTTGGCACCTGTACTGAAAGATAATGGAACATTGGCTCCGGCCGGGCTGATCCTGATATAACCCTGCATTTCCTGATGTAAGGCAGAGCAAAAGTCAGTGCAATACATCGGGAACACGCCAACGCGATCTGGTTTCCACAGCAATGTCTGGGTCTCACCCGGCATAATCAGTAATTCTGCATTATTGGCTCCTTTGACTGCAAATCCGTGCGGAACATCCCAATCCTGTTCAAGATTTGTCACATGGAAATAAACATTGTCTCCGATTTTTACACCCTCTATGTTGTCAGGTGTAAAATGTGAACGAATAGATGTCATGTAGACATGGATATTGTTGCCGTTGCGTTCGACGCGCGCATTTTTCTCCCCAGCGGCTACGTAGGAATTTTTGTTTTCTTCAATCTTGTAGATTTTAGTACTGTTTTTCGTCAGTAACTCGGCAGGGATTGCTTCTGCATAATGGGGTTCCCCAATGGTAGGGAAATCAAGCAAAAGTTTCATCTTGTCGCCATCGATTGAATAAAGCTGGGCGCTTTGTGTGAGTTCAGGTCCTGTCGGCAAATAACGATCCTTGGTTATTTTGTTATACGCAATCACGTATTTGCCCCATGGTTTTTTAGTTGGTCCGCCAGGAACACAAAGGTGACCAATACTATAGTAAGTCGGAACCCGGTCCAAAACCTGCAGATCGCTTACCCTCCACTTGACGATCTCGGAGGATACAAAAAATGAAGTATAGGCGTTGCCTTTGTCATCAAACTCCGTATGCAAAGGTCCTAGTCCGGGTTTCTTTACTTCTCCGTGTAAAACGGCATCATATTTTAAGACCGGAATGCCTTCATAATCTCCCTCAAACGTTTTGGCTGCAATGGCTTCCTGAATTTTTGTAAATGAGAATACCGGAATCACCGCGGCAAGCTTACCTGATCCTACAATGTACTCACCGGTAGGATCCGTATCACACCCGTGCGGAGACTTGGGACACGGCATAAAATACACCATATCAGGACAGTCCTTTGGATCGAGTACCGTCACCTCATTTTCAATTGTGCTGGTTGCGGTGTGGGTTATTTCACTATATACGTTATGGGCATAACGTACATTTTTCTTCATCCCTTTACCTGCTTTGAGATATTCCTCAGCTTTCTTCCAGTTGACGGCCATGATAAAGTCCTTGTCCTTCTGACTGGCATTGACTTCGAGTAAGGTGTTGGCGCGCTCAGAGTTGTAACAGCTGAAGAAAAACCATCCATGAGATTTTCCCTTTCCAGCTCTTGCAAGGTCAAAGTTGACGCCAGGCAGCATAATTTGAAATGCTATTTTTAGCCCGCCACTGGCAGGATCAATAGCGATGAAGCTGACCGTTCCACGAAAGTTTTCCTTATAAGTATTGATTGGGACGTCTGTCTTGTCACCCATGGGAATACTGAATCGGGTTCCTGCAACCACATACTCTGAATTCTCAGTGATGAAGGGCGAAGAGTGGTTGCCGCCGCTGTTAGGAATTTCAATAATCTCTGCGGTTCTGAATGTCTTGAGATCAATTCGAGCGATGCGCGGGGTGTTGTTGGCGTTTCCAAAAGCCCATCGGCCGTCATGGATGCCATTGCTTACGGATAGGGCGGGGTGGTGGAGGTCATCCCAGGGAACAAAGCCATGAGAAGTATTGAGCATCGGTTTAGTTTCTTCAGAAAATCCGTAGCCTTTTTCTGGATCGACAGAGAATACCGGTATCACCCGGAAAAGTCTGCCGGAAGGAAGACCATACACAGACATTTGTCCGCTGAACCCCCCGGACACAAAATTGTAAAACTCATCGTAATGACCTGGTGCTACATAGGCTTTTACAGCCGAGTCACCACTTACGGCGGACTGCACACCCTTCGGTTTGCAGCTATTCAGGCCTACGGCCAGAATAACAGTTATTAAAAGAAATAAATACCTTTTTATCATATTAATGGATTTAAATGGTTTGCAACGGATTGTTTTCTAACATGTATTCTTATGAAAGTTAATTATTGTTCGCCGTCGTTCTTGCGCATATATTCTATAATGCTTCGTGCCTCTTCACGGCTGACGTTCTGATTGGGCATTCTAACCAGACACTGTTCAAGTAGCTTTTGTGCCTCTTCATCTTTTTCGAGCATCATTTCAACATTGGTAATCATGTTCATGATCCAAAGTGGGGTTCGTCTTTTGGTAACCCCTTTCCATCCAGGACCAACCAGCTTTTCTTCCGTCAATCGATGGCAGGCACTGCATTTGAGATCATAGATGCTTTTGCCAGTGGCAAGATACTCTTCCTTTAATGGGTTGGTAAGCTGTAGCTCACCTTCCTTTACTTCAGTGCCATGTACCTCTGGCTGGTTTTTAGTAAGTTCCTGGGTGTCAATCACTTTATAGTCCTTCTTCACACCTTTGTCGCAACGGATGAGCACTATTCCCACCACTAAAATTAATACAGCATAAATTGGTTTCATTTGTTGGTATAATTTGATTATTGAATGAACAGCTTTAATTGTATTTCGTATCAAAAATAAGATATAAGGATATTATTGTCCTTATAAATAATACTTTTTATTTAAAATATTTATTTATTTAATATATAATATACAAAATTATAAATATTTATTATAAAAATTAATAAATCTAATATAATAAATGGTTACTTAAATTAATACTGGAAGACATTCAATACATTTTAGCTTTGCAGGTTCATTATCAAATCCAACGAAATACGTGCAACC
>JAIBCI010000118.1 GCA_019694255.1 Saprospiraceae bacterium | reverse complement strand
TCACCAGACTCCTGGATGAAGCCATTGAAAAACTGATGGACTTCAGAAGTATTGAGGGCAACGTCATCCAGACAGACCTTCAGCTCCGCATCAACAATATCATCACCTGTCTTCGAGAAGTTGAACAGTTCGAAAAGGACCGGATTCAAAATCTAAAGGACAGGATCTGGAAGTCTCTGGAGAACAATTTTAACAATGAATCAATAGACAAAAACCGCTTTGAGCAGGAGCTCATGTATTACATTGAGCGCCTTGACATCACGGAAGAAAAGGTCAGACTCAAGCAGCACTGCGACTATTTTACCGAAGAGCTCAATGCCAAAGTCATGACCAAATCCAAAAAGCTAGGCTTTATCTCACAGGAGATCGGACGAGAGATCAACACGCTAGGCTCCAAGGCCCAGCACCATCAGATACAGAAACTCGTCGTGGACATGAAAGACGAGCTGGAGAAAATCAAGGAACAACTGGCCAACATACTATGACCAAAGTCAGCGGAAAGATCATCATTTTTACGGCTCCCTCGGGCAGCGGCAAAACAACCCTTGCCAAACATGCCTTATCCCTCTTTCCACAGCTTTCATTCTCTGTATCAGCTACGACACGCTCACCCCGCGAAGGCGAAATGGATGGTCGTGATTACTATTTTGTGAGCCAGGAGCAATTCAAATCGCTCATTGCAGATCACAAATTATTTGAATACCAGGAAGTGTACACACACCAGTATTACGGAACCCTCAAGAGCGAGCTGGAGCGAATCTGGTCACAGGATAAAGTAGCGCTGTTTGATATTGATGTTAAAGGGGCATTCGGCATCGAACAACTCAAGCAAAAAAATGTACTCACCATCTATATCAAAACTTCTTCACTCGATGTCCTGCGGCAGCGACTTGTCGCAAGGCATTCGGATAGTGAAGAATCCATCGAACAGCGATTGCGCCGGGCCGGTGAAGAACTCGAATACGCCAAGTACTTCGACTATGTGATCACCAATGACAGACTGGATCTCGCCAAGAAAATGGTTGAAGTGCTGATCGAAGATTTTCTTCAACAACCACTTTAGTTCAAACACACCTGCAAAAAATGTTTCACCCGTCAGGTGATCAACCATTGAAATGATTACCTTTGTTTCACATTTTCACTACATCGACAGGGTCCCGGGAAAACTACGTGTTCCGAACTATTCATCTTTTCACCAATGATTCCTGTTAGTAAAAAAATATTTTTTCTCATTGCCGGAGCAATGGTTATGATTACACACAGTGCTTGTCAGCGCGAGCTGGGCCGTCAGGTTGAAATCAGTGAGACCATTCGACATCGCAAAATGGACATCCAAAGGGCCTTGCAGCAGAATATTCCAGTCATTAGGCTTTACACAGACCCGTCAAAACCGGAATACAAGGCACAGGAAATTGCGCTTGGTGACCCACGCTGGCAGGAAATGTATAAGGATCCGCGCACTGGCAAAGCGATGCTCAACGAAGTTTTTTCAGTGAGTCATTCACGACCTGCTGACTTTCCTTTGCATCAGGCAGAATG
The DNA here is from genome assembly GCA_019694255.1 of Saprospiraceae bacterium. Lineage (GTDB taxonomy): Bacteria > Bacteroidota > Bacteroidia > Chitinophagales > Saprospiraceae > Vicinibacter. Next base: position 23,122 of record JAIBCI010000118.1, on the reverse strand, counting down.
CAATCAATCAGGTTGTTATCGCGTCGAAGTCTACAACTATGCCAAAAACGGATTAATCATCAGTATCGTGGATATCAACAGTATCAAGATTATTTCCAGTTCATTCTATGAAAGCATGCAGGGTGACATTCCGCCACATCTCGCCGAACTCGCCATTGCCATCGCAGCACAGGACTCCGCAGTGCTGCGTGAATATGGTGGTACCATGAATGCTTCCTCCAGTCGTATGTCCTCAACCAAGACCGCATTAAATCATTCCCGCTGCCAACGCTCGATGCACTTGTGTGTGGCGCCCACCTTTGTCAAAGGCGATAAGGCATTGTGGACCATCGTGGATCTGACAGAACTGAAGGTGGCCGGAACCAAATGGACGGATGTTGGACGGACCGGAATGCCGCTGACCGAAAGAATATATCAGAATGAAAAAATCATGAAATGCTACTGTGAAGTGGAAAACCATGTCGAGCGCGATGGTTGGAGTTTCTCCTATTCGCTCACGCGATCGGATGGATTGAAAATCGGTCAGGTAAAATTTAATGGACAACCGTTATTTAATAGCGTCAAACTCATGGACTGGCATGTATCCTACTCCAAGACGGAAGGTTTTGGATACAGTGATGCGATTGGCTGTCCGGAATACAGCAATGCTGCTGTTGTGGCTATCGAAGCCCCTGAATTCAAAGCATTGGTCAAAAACAGGGATACGATTGGGTTCGAACTCGTTCAACAGTATTTTAGTGAAGGCTGGCCCACTCCCTGCAGTTATAATTATGCCCAGCATTACGAGTTTTACCGTGACGGTTCTTTTCGTCCGGTTGTAGCATCCCTGGGCAGAGGTTGTGGCAGTGATGGAACCTACCGGCCGGTAACGCGTATTTCATTCGCCGGGACATCGCATACCATAGAGCAATTTAAGAATAATACCTGGGAACAATGGCAAAAGGAAGCCTGGTACCTGCAAAGCGAAGCCGATCAGTATCAGGATGGCCGATACATCTTCAAACTCAAATATCAAGATGGTCGTACCTGGATGATCGAAGCAAACAAGGGACAGTTTGGCGACGGCGGAAGGGGCGATCACGCATATTTCTATGTCACCAGATTGCGCAGTGATCGCGAAGAGGGTGAAGTGGATCTTCCCACGCTCGGGCCCTGTTGCAACATAGACTACAGACAGGGTCCCGAAAAATTTATCGAACCGGAAGCCCTGGATCACCATGCGCTGGTACTCTGGTATGTACCACAAATTCAAAATGACAACCGCAGTGGAAAGGAGTATTGCTGGTCCGAATCGGTACTGGAAGATGGAGTCTACAAACCGCGCGTATGGCCTTGCTCCAGTGGACTAAAATTCTCACCATCATCGACGGCAGAACAAAGACAATGAAACAAGCGCAGATTCGACTGATTACATTATGCAGTGTATTGTGTTGCGGAGTCATGTCGACTGTGGTCGCACAACAATGTAAGGGAATACCGCAGTTTATGATTGCACATGGATTCGATCCGGCGCGCTCGGCGATGAGCTCACAGGAAAACCGAAAGCGCGGCGTTGTGCTTATTGAACTCAGCAATATGGCTAATCCAGGGAGCACCAGAAATAAATCTTACCAGCATCCAAGCTGGCTACTGCCAGGATATGCAGGCAGCATCACCACAGGGCGCAACGGTGATATCTATGTACTGCCGAAAGCCAACGTGAATATGCTCTACAACCCTCCTGAGAATCAAAACACCATCTACCGTATTGATAGTAAGACGGGCATCCTGACTTCCTGGGTCAAAATTCCCATGCCACGAATTCCTGACGAACACAATGCCAGCGGCTTGCTGAGCGCATTCTATGATTGCGATACCGATGCGCTCATCGTGAGTACCGTGGCAGGATCCAGACAAAAGGAAGAAATCGGTGCGATCTATTCCGTCAAAGCTTCCACTGGTGAGACCAAAAGGATTTTGGACAAAACAGATGTGTTGGGATTACTCACTGCAAACCTGAACAACGAAAGGAGATTGTTGTACGGATCTGCCCGCAGATCCGAAATATGGTCTGTAGCATTGGATGCTTCAAATCATGTTACCGGTGCACCCCGACTTGAAATTCTGCTCGAAGGTTTGGGACCGAGGGGAGATGATAAAGCGAGAAAACTGAGAATGGACACGAACGGCATGTTACAGGTATTCGGGGTCCCCTTTTACTATAATCTTACAGCTCCTGTAGAAAGACAAGAGACCGTCTATGTGTTTGAGTATAATCCGGTCAAAAAAGTATGGACGCTGAAGAGCATGAATTGAAGATCCTAATCTGTCGGCATGCTGTCGATCTGGTCATTCAAATAATTTATTCGAGCGAATGCTTACGCCAGATCTCTACACATTCCGTTGCAAGCCATCGACTCCATTTATTATCCGGAACCGACCACACGCTTTGCATCATCGGCAGTTTGAGAAGATAGATGCGCTGCTGCATGCTATACTTATTAAAATGCAATGGCACTTTATTCTGATTGCGGATGAAAGGATTGGACGAATTGGCTTGCTGAATAATAAGACAACCGGCGTGGCTGATTTCGATTAAGCGCAACATTTCACTGGATTGTTCCTTGTTGAGATGATCCAGTACACCAAGACAGAAAAGAAAGTCACAAGGCTGAACTTCCGTTCTTAAATATTTAATTGCATCAGACCAAATAAAATACGGTTCCTTGCTAAAGCCTGTTTCATCCACTCCGGTGTATTGCACTTTGGATAAATCCAAAAATGTTTTGAGCAGCATTTCTCCACAACCCAGATCAAGCACATACCCCTGCAACGGCTCCATCGCTTGGAGAATTATCCTCATGCGATTTAAATAATACCTTCGGTTGCGATGGATCAGCGTCTTATCCATGAAGAACTGAATTCGTGGTCAATGATTGAATCAATTGATCATACTTCGCGTGAATGATCGTATCGGCATAAGCTTGAATAATTCGTACGCGCGCAGCCATACTCATTCTTTCTACAGAATCGACATCCATCCGAATCAATTCTTCCATCTGCTGTGCAAGTGCCGCGGTATCCTGAGAATGCATCACGATACCGCACAGGTTATGTTCCACTACGTCCCGGCATCCTGGCACATTGCTGACAATGGGTATGCGCTGCATGGACATAGCTTCAAGTAGGGCGCGTGACAACCCCTCCCTTCGCGACAGCAATACAAATGCGTCTGTCCATTCGAATGCTTCGCGTGAATGATCTGTAAATTTTTCTATGATGATGGCAGAAATTCCACTGCACCGATCGAGGAGGCCTTTGATCCAGGTTTCCCCGCGGTATCCGACAACTTTCCATTGCACTTCAGGATAATTGGAATGAAGTGACAAAGCTGCTTCCAGAAAAGGGACGATCCCCTTTTCAGGAAGGATACGTCCAATAAATAAAAAACGACGTACACTTTGAATCCTGCGTTCCGGCGCAAATACTTCGGTGTTGACACCAGAGCCGGGAATATGCACTCCCTGATTACTTTGAATCAAGCCGTGCTCAAGAAAATACTGCAAATCATCTTGATTATGAAATGCAACAAACTGCGCGTGTCGCATGGCCATTCGGTACAGGAATTGAATGTAGCGTGGAAAGCCAAATGATTCTGAAAATGTTGAGCCCATTCCGGTGATGTTGCCGATCAACGGAATGCGCAACCAAGCCGCAGCCATTCCACTGTAAATATTAATTTTTGGCGTAAAGCTGATTATCAGTTCAGGCAAAATCTGGGAAAAAGCTGACTTCAGCTCCAGAAGTAATTTCAAATCCCGGATCGGATTCTTACCACGAGCATCTACGTTTCTTAACCTCATTACATGACAACCCAATCTCTTAAGTTCTATCAGCGTGACGGTGTCCTCCGGACATAGTGACCAGACCTCATGTCCGACTGAAATCAAGTGACGGATTAGTCCTCCACGAAAATTCTTGATATTCCATGCTGAATTGCTAACGATCAGAATCCTCATGGCTGCGGGTCTAAATAACTTAACACTGATTGTGCAAGCGCGGCAGTGATGTGCTCGCGCTGGAACTTATCAACAAAATCTACGCGAGTCTCCAGATGATAAGGATAGGCAAGAATCTGCTGAACTGCTGCGGCTGCATCGCAGGGTGCAAACAGAATAAAATTGGTCTTCAACTGCTCATGGATAAACCGCGCAGGATATCCGGCAACGCCCGCTATGACCGGCATATTCAGCGCTCCGTATTCAAACAATTTAGAAGGAATAACTTTTTCAAAAGCGCGGTAATCATTAAGATGAAGAAACAGATAGTGCGAATGTCTGTAATACGCAATGAGTTCTTTTCGCGCAACCGGAGCTATTAGTCTTACATTGTCTAACTTGTTTTGCGCCACGACACTTTTAAGTTTATGAAGACTGGATCCGGAACCAATGATCTGAATTCTGAAGCGCGATCCAAGTCCTTTCGCCATCGCAGGGATTACTTTATGAAGTCCCTGGCCTTCCCCAATGTTACCGGCATAAGTAATGACCACCGGCTCGGCACCAAGTTCAGCAGACTGCGTGTGGCCCAGAAAAAAATCATCTATTCCGTTGGGATAAAAAGTCATGGGAAGATCGCCGCGGTATTTAAATTCTTCGCGGAATCCCTCAGAGTTGATATTCAAATGTGCGGCGTACCGTAGACAGGGCTTTTCATAAAAATGGCGAATGAGCCCGGACAATACATGACCGATACCCATGAATGGAATCAGCTCTTTCATATTCTCCGCAAAGAGATCGCGAAGATCTACATATAACGGAATATTTTTGGATTTGGCAATCTGCATGGCGAGGTGTGCCGTGAATAACTTTGAACTCGATGCAAACACCAGATCATAGGAACGATTTCCGACATGTTGCTGCACCTGTCTTCTGTATTGACGAAATGATCTGATCTGTTGTATAAAACTGTCAGAGCCGCGTGGCACGGCAAACCGCGTGATCGCAAGACGCCCTCTTTGTTCGACAGGCGAGGCAGCCTGGTTGATATTCGCATAACGGTTGGGCATGGTCGTCAGCAGGTCGATCTCATCATGTTCTTGCATCAGCGAAGCCATTTTTTCCGCTAAAGCCGTATTCCTGAAGGATCCTGCACCGAGGTCCGGCTCAAAAAAATAACTTAAGTACAAGATCTTCCTAGACATAAAAAACTGTCTTTAAATCAAATTCAAACCAAATTCGAAGACAAACTGACTTGACAGTCTTATTGAAATCCAATGCAAAAGTTCCCTCCGTAAGTTCTGCGCGAATGGCTCCGTCCCACTGCATAAGAACTTCGCTAACCTGCAATGTGTGATCCTTTATTTGTCCAATCACATCCCGCAGTTGGGGATGAAAATGAAAACTTGCGCAACGCGGAATAGACTGAGCTGCTGTAACCTCATCGATGATCACACATTGGTTAGAATCAAGAATAAATTTTCGCCTGTGCGTCCTTAAATTCGTTCCATAATGTCGTACGCTTGCATCCAGTTGTTGTGCCTCACTGCAAATAATATTGCATTTGGCCCGACGGGCAACGCGAAATGATGCCCACATTTCAGATTGATCATGCATGCCAATGTTTACAGTATTATGCGCGGCAGTGGATCGCTCGTAATTCCTTTGAGCGCCTTCTTGATAAGTCGATACACCGGCATCTGCCATGAAGTGAATGCCATTGACGGCCATTTCAAAACTGAGCACATCCGCATGTGCATGTCCTGGCTGCCAGGGCGGCATGATGTCTCCTGCATTAACCATAAGTTCAAAATGCCGGTTCTTCAGTATACGGTAACCACTTTCTTTTGGCTCAAGTTCATTCACCGCGATTCCAAGTTTTTCAGCTTGTTGTATCAGCCCTGAATGGTTGGCATGCTCCAAACGGATGCTGTCTCCAAAACAAGAAACAAAACACAGTTGACGATGATAATAATTCAGGCAAGATGACATTGCAGAGATTGCATTGCGCAGTGCAATGCGATCCGACCATGTCTCCGGCATCATCTCATACAATATCATCATACGCTGCAGTAACCCGGCATGATAGCCGAGACTTCTTTCGACATGTGTTCCATCGGTAAGTATTTGGACATTCAGGCATTCGCGCAATAATTTTCTGCTGCGCCGAGACAATTCCTGATCTTCTGTGCAACAGGCCATCATGCGCAGCGCCAGCGCATTCTCCATGAGATGATTGCCATCAATGTGATATTCAGGATGATCCAATAAATAGCCCGTCTGATGCAGCAGAATTTTTTTCGCAACTGCTGTGAAATGGACTGGATACTTGCTGGCAAACAACAATGTGTTGACGATGCGCAATGAGACAGGATAGGGTTCAAGTTCCAATTTTTCAGACCTGATCCATATGGAAATATCGTCCAACAGTGTTTGCCGCTCTGTCACGCTCAGATTTTCATCCAGTAGAAAATCAAGGTATTGAAGATGGTAGTTCCACAGCCTGCCATGTTGTTGATCCGACCAATTCATTGCATGTCCGAAATCAACACTTTGGTGATGAATTGTAAAACAAAGTGTTCCGGATTCTAATTGTCGCGGCACTTCAGGAAAGAAATTTACACGGGGAATATTTATGTTTAACCCGGAAAGTCGTTTTGCTGAAGGTCCGATTCCGCGGCGAAAAAAATAGATCAGCCTCCACAGGATCTGGCGAAACTTGAGATACCGGATGGTACGAAGGGTTTTGATTCCAACGTCCATGCGATATCAGGAGAATTTTTGAAGAATAATATCTCTGATTCGAACTGCGGCTTGTCCATCCCAAAATGGCGGGATACTACCTCGTTTGACTTTTCCTTCCAATATATCGTTTACCGTACGAACAGTCACCTCCTCATCTAAATCGCTCATCAGGATATTACTGCCGATCTCAACAGTCACCGGTCTTTCTGTTGTTCGACGGAATGTCACACAGGGTATGCCGAGATAAGTCGTTTCCTCCTGTACACCGCCCGAATCCGTCAGGAGTAATGCGCTCCATCGCATAAGATTGATGAATTCCAGGTAAGCGAGAGGCTCCGTCAGTATCAGCCCGTTGATCGCATTCATTTCATCCCAAAGTCGCAATGACTCCAGCTTGTTTCGCGTGCGTGGATGCATCGGAAAAATGACCTGACGCTGATTGCAAATCCTTTGCAGGATGCGGATGATTTTCTGGAGTCCTTCACGGTCATCTACATTGGAAGGACGGTGCATGGTCATGAGCATGTATTCACCCGCGCGGACACCATAGCGTGCAGGCAGTTCCGGATCACTGCTTCGTTCTTTATAAAACGCCAGTGAATCAATCATGCAGTTACCGGTAAAAAATATTTTTTCCTGCGGAATATTTTCCAGTAATAAATTGCTTTGCGCCGATTGTTCGGTAATAAACAGGTAATCTGAGATCTGGTCAGTGAGAAGCCGGTTGATTTCTTCAGGCATTTCACGGTCCATCGATCGCAATCCTGCTTCAACATGTGCCACGGGAATCCGAAGTCTGTTGGCTACCAATGCGGCTGCCAGCGTGCTGGTGACATCGCCCACAACAATCAAAAGATCCGGGCGACTATTGATCAGGATGGGTTCCAGACCAAGCATAATGCGGGCCGTGATAACTGAATGCGACCCTTGGCCGACCCCCAGAAAATGATCCGGCACTGGAAGTTCCAGTTCATCAAAGAATACCTGGCTCATTTTTTCATCAAAGTGCTGACCGGTATGAATCACCGTTGATTGAATACGGTCTGGCATTTGACCGAAAGCGCGGTGCAGCGGAGCAACTTTCATGAAGTTTGGTCTGGCCCCTACAATACTGGTAATCCTGATCACTGGCGGATTGTGATTTTATTGTTCAAAGGGATGTGGAGACAGGGGTTTGGCTGCAAAAGGGTGATAATCTCCGATCAGCCCAACCGGGCTTGCATTGCGGATCTGATGCACTGTCTCAATGGACATGCGTACATCATCAAGTCCGAATCCATGCCCTTCGAGAATTTGCCGGTACGAAACGGTATGCAGGTCCCCGAATCCTTCGCTGAATTCGAATTCCTGCCCGTCAAAAGTGAGGGAGCGGTATGTTTTTTTACCTGTTGATCTCACCTCATCCGGCAATGTGTTTTCGTTAATGCTTAGAAAATACCTTACGCGCGCGCGTTCCAGTTCGAGAAATCCTGCGACGCGATCGTGTGTCTGCACATGGACAATATTCTGCTCTACGCTACCGAAAAGGAATCCCAGCAAATCATAAAAGTGCACCCCGATGTTGGTGGCGATGCCACCTGATTTGAGATGATCACCTTTCCATGAGGTGTAGTACCACTTTCCCCTGGAAGTTATATAAACCAGGTCTACATCAACTTTTTTCTTTGGCGCTTCCGCTCGGAGCTTTTCTTTCATTTCCAGCACTCTGGGGTGAAGTCTCAGCTGAAGTATGCTATTCACTTTCTTGCCGGTCTCTGCTTCAATCTCGCGAAGGGCATCGATATTCCAGGGGTTGAGTACCAGTGGTTTTTCGCAGATCACATCGGCATGTAGCCGAAGTCCAAAGCGGATGTGCGAATCATGCAAATAGTTGGGCGAACAAATGCTGAGGTAGTCGATCTGATTATTTCTGCGACGCAATTTTTCCAAATGACGGTCAAAGCGTTCGAATTCCGTAAAGAAATCAGCTTCCGGAAAATAACTATCGATGATACCTACCGAATCGTTTTTGTCATACGCGGCGACCAGTTCGTTGCCGGTCTCACGGATTGCTTTCATATGACGTGGCGCAATGTACCCTGCAGCGCCAACGAGCGCAAATTTTTTACTCATGCTGTTCGTTTCACTTGTCCATTGAGAAACTGATACTGTTGTCCTGACTCGGGACAAACCGCGATGCCTTCCGAATCAAATTGCAGTCGGTGGCCGTATTCGCTCATCCATCCGGTCTGCCGCGCGGGATTGCCAACCACCAGTGCATAATCCGGTACTTCACGCGTGACGACTGCTCCGGCACCGATGAATGCAAACTGTCCGATGTCATTTCCACAGACAATGGTGGCATTGGCTCCGATGCTGGCACCTTTGTGGACAACGGTTTTGGCGTATTCATTTCTCCGGTTGACAGCGCTGCGCGGATTGATCACATTGGTAAATACCATGGATGGACCAAGAAATACATCATCCTCGCAGATCACGCCTGTGTAAATCGAGACATTGTTCTGCACTTTAACATTATTGCCAAGCACTACACCGGGTGAAACGACCACATTCTGTCCGAAGTTGCAGTTCTCCCCAATTTTACAATCGCTCATAATGTGGGTGAAATGCCAGATTTTAGTACCACTTCCAATATCGCAACCTTCATCAATGACCGCGGTTGGATGTGCGAAGTAATTTATAGCTGCACTCATTATTTAAAAAATGAAAGTACCTTTTCGATGATGATATCTTGCGATCCTGGTGTCAGTTCAGTATGCATTGGCAGCGAAATCACTTCCTTGCACAACTGATCGGTAACCGGAAGAAAATTGACGGCATCACAGAATGGCGCAAAGGCTTTTTGCTGATATAAAGGCAGTGGGTAGTAAATTGCACAGGGTATCTGGTGTAACGTGAGAAACTCTTTGAGTGCATCGCGTTGACCATTTGTCACGCGCAGCGTGTATTGATGAAAAACGTGTGTACTGTGCTTGTTGCGACAGGGCGTGATCAGATGTGGATGATGTGCAAAAGCGGCATCATAGTAATTGGCAGCCTGAATTCTTGCCGCCGCATAAGCATCAAGATGTTTGAGTTTGATATCAAGAATGGCGGCCTGGATGCTATCCAGTCTGGAATTGACGCCAACGACATCGTGATAGTATTGCACTGACTGACCGTGGTTTGCAATCATGGTAATCTTTTTGCTGAGATCATCATCTTGGGTAAACAACGCGCCGCCGTCTCCGTAGCATCCCAGATTCTTGGATGGAAAAAATGAGGTGCAGCCGATGTCTGAAATGGTACCACCTTTGACCCTTCTGCCGTCTGCATAAATATAATCAGCGCCAATTGCCTGGGCATTGTCTTCGACAACATACAGATTGTGTTCTCTGGCAATCTTCATGATGGCTTCCATTTCGGCGCATTGTCCAAACAGGTGAACCGGAACAATGGCTTTCGTTCGTGGTCCGATGGCTTCCTTTACTTTGCGAATGTCAATATTGAAATCATCGATGTTGACATCAACCAACACAGGTTTAAGATGCAAGAGGGCGATTACTTCTGCCGTTGCGACATAAGTAAATGCTGGCACAATCACCTCATCGCCGGGCTGTAACCCAAGCGCCATGAAGGCGATTTGCAGGGCATCCGTACCGTTGGCACAAGGTATTACATGACGGGCGCCTAAGTATTTTTCAAGATTGGCCTTAAAGGATTTGACGCGGTCGCCGCCAATAAAGCTCGCTTTGGCCATGACATCCAATACGGCTTCATCCACTTCAGATTTGATCTTCTGATATTGCCCGACCAGGTCCACCATTTGCAGTTTTGCGTTCATCTGTCTGTTGTATTTACTATTTATACTTTATTGTTTTCATCAAGGTCTTCCAATACTGTAATACGTGAAGCCCAGGTTTTTCATTTTCGCCGGTTCATAGACGTTGCGTCCGTCAAAGAGTACTGCCTGCTTCATTCTCTTTTTCACTTCTTCAAATTCAGGTGAGCGGAATACACTCCACTCGGTGACGATCACCAGCGCTTCAGCTTCATCCAGCGCTCCGTACATATCGTCGCAGTACTGGATGCGGTCTCCAAAAATTTGCGAGACATTATTCATGGCTTCCGGATCATGTACCCGAAGCACAGCTCCAGCTTCGAGTAAATCCCTGATCAGTTCGAGTGCCGGTGCTTCGCGGATATCGTCGGTATTGGGTTTGAACGCAAGACCCCAAATGGCTATTTTGCGTTGTTGCAATACACCGCCAAAAAAGTCACGGATCTTCTCTGTGAGTATTCGCTTTTGATGGCGGTTGACCTGCATGACTGCATCGAGTATCCGAAAGTTATAGTTTGAAGATTGTGCAGTCTGGTGCAATGCCTGCACATCTTTGGGGAAGCACGATCCGCCATATCCTACCCCTGGAAATAGGAACCGTTTGCCAATGCGGCTGTCGGAGCCCAATCCAATGCGCACCATGTCCACATTGGCGCCTGTGCGCTCACAGAGGTTGGCGATCTCATTCATAAAACTGATGCGCGTGGCCAGGTAGGCATTGGCTGCGTATTTGGTCAGCTCCGCACTGCGGAGATCCATTTCGTAGATAGGATTTCCCTGTCTGACAAAGGGGTCGTACAACTCCCGCATGATCTCCATGGCGCGCGAAGATTCAGCGCCCAGCACCACCCGGTCGGGCTTGAGAAAATCTTCCACCGCGACACCTTCGCGAAGAAACTCGGGATTGGACACGACATCAAACAAATGTCCTGGGAGCTGCTGTGCCAGCGTATCGCGAACCTTTTCGCCTGTACCAACGGGTACCGTGCTTTTATTGACGATGACGGTATAGTGTGTGATCATCCCGGACAACTGCTTTGCCATGTTAAGCACATAACTCAGGTCCGCACTGCCGTCTTCAGCCGGAGGTGTGGGCAGCGCCAGAAAAATCACCTGGGCAAAATCCACAGCGCGTTGCAGCTCGTGGGTGAATTCAAGGCGGTGCTGCTTGGTATTGCGTTCCAGCAGTAACTCCAGGCCTGGCTCGAAGATGGGCGTTTTGCCTGCTCGAAGCATGTCGAGTTTTTCGATATTGTTATCAACACAGATGACATGATGTCCCGTCTCGGCAAAGCATGTGCCGGTGACGAGACCCACATAACCCGTTCCGATGACTGCAATTTTCATGGATCAGAGGCTCCAGTAATGAAGTAAGTGGTGATCCTGCCGCGAATAGATTCCCTTCAGGTCCATCAGGATTGGATGTTCTTTCATCATGTCGGTCAATTCCGCAAGTCCCATTTCCCGGTATCTTTTATGTGCGACGGCGACCACAATCGCGTCATAGCCGGAACCAGGTTCTGTCCTCAAATGGAGGCCGTATTCTTCTTCGACTTCTTCGGGATCGGCCATGTAATCTGCGATATCAACCTGCATGGAGTAAGCCTTGAGCTCTTCATAGAGGTCGACCACCTTGGAATTGCGTATATCCGATACATTTTCCTTAAATGTTATGCCCATGATCAGGACCTTGCAATTACCCGGATTTTTGTCTTTGGCAATCAGTATCTGGACCAGTTTTTTGGCAATGAATTCCGGCATTTGATCATTGACGCGTCGGCCGCTCAGGATAACTTGCGGATCATAACCCAGCTCATGTGATTTATGGAGGAGGTAATAGGGGTCTACACCGATGCAGTGCCCACCTACCAGCCCAGGATAAAATTTGAGAAAATTCCATTTGGTTGCCGCCGCCTCGATGACCTCGCGTGTCTGAATACCCATCCGGTCAAAGATGATCGAGAGCTCATTCATAAATGAGATGTTGAGATCTCGCTGCGAGTTTTCGATGACTTTGGCCGCCTCTGCGACTTTGATGGACGGTGCTTCATAGACGCCTGCGCGAATGACGGAACCATAGACAGCGCTAATCTCCCGGAGGGCCTCCGCATCACTGCCCGACACAATCTTCAGGATGTTGTCGATGGTATTGCTCTTGTCTCCGGGATTAATGCGTTCCGGAGAATAGCCTATTCGGAAGTCTGCCCCCAAGTGTAAACCTGAGGTTGTCTCCAGAATGGGGAGGCAGTCCTCTTCGGTACAACCCGGATAGACCGTAGACTCATAGATGACATAGTCACCTTTTTTGAGGACTTTGCCGATGGTATTGCTTGCGCCCAAAATGGGCTTGAGGTCCGGCACCTTGTGTTCATCTACCGGTGTTGGCACGGCGACGATATAAAATGAAGCCGTTCGCAATACTTCGATATCGGAAGTAAATTCAATATCGGCATTTTCGAAAGCCTCGGGGCCTAATTCCCGGGATGGATCTTCTCGCCGCCGCAGCATCTCCACCCGCCTTGCATTGATGTCAAACCCCACCACACGGTATTTCCTTGCAAAAAGCAAGGCCAGCGGGAGGCCTACATAACCAAGACCCACCACTGCAATCTTTTTCTCTTTATTGACTATTTCCTGAAACATTCCCGTCGTATACTGCCTGATTGATCGGATAATTTTTATTTTTTCAAATATTTAATATCCTAATAACTAAGCTTTTAGGTTGCAAAATTACACTAATACGGGCAATTTTCAAAAAAATGATGGAAGTATCGTTTTGTTGCGTCATGTTGAATCCCAAAGGTGCTATGATGGAATGGTCCTGATCTTATATAAGCAGGCCTGACAGCAGGCGCTCAATAGTGTCACTTATGGTTTATAATGCTGTATTACATATACTTACACATATATATTTTTATTAACTTATATTTGATTTCTGTATTCCGATTGATTTTACTGCTGAAATGCTAAAGTCCATAATAAAACCCGTTAAATACTTTATATTTGAGAATAATTCAAGGATTAATAGTTATTGTCAAAACTTTCAATTAGCCGTAAATTATTACTAATTTACTGATAATTATTTGATTATAAAATATTAAAATCCTTAATATGAGACCAATTTTCCGTTTTACTCCTCAACTTAACTTATGGTTTTGCGTCATCCTGATTCAAATCCTTGAGCCACAAATGCTCCTGGCCCAATATTTATTCAAAGCGCCAGACGACATCGTCATCTCCTGCAACTTTATGCTGGACACGAATCTGCTGAAGGATCCCCACAGCGATTACCTGGGCGGATTATCCAGCGACAGCAATCATCTTGAACCGCTCATCGTACAGGATATTGTTTGCCTAAATACCTGTCATGCAGACAATAAACATCAATATCCCGGCATCGCTGTGCCCGCAGGTGCGAAAGCATGCGAACTTTACAACCAATATTTCGATCCAAATCATCCGGATAGAAAATACAATCTCAACTATGGCCAGTCAGGATATTCGGTCTCCCTCGATGACGTCAGGGTCCAACTCGCCGATCACCGAAACTGCGGCCTGGGATTCATCGAAAGAATCTACAGCCTCAAATCGATACCCTCATCGCCTCCAGTGATCCAAAAAATCTATGTCGTTGAATGCGCCAAATTATTGATCAATACGGACGATTTATGTGATCCCAATGATGATCTGGATTGGATGTATCCGTATTGTGACTCAACTTACATTGTTAAAATTGACAACTGTGATAACGTAGACTTAGCTGCCTTTTCACCCAAAATAACTTCGCACCACTGCAACCTGATTACACAGGATTATTTTGATGAGGTCCACAATAGCATAGAAGGTTGCTTCTATGCTTTGCGGAAATGGGTGATTATTGATTGGTGCGAATACGATCCACTGATTGATCCGGATCTTGGACGATGGACTTTTACCCAAACTTTAGAGATTACGGACAGGGACAAGCCCGAAGTACATTGTCAGGTTGGAAATTGCCAGCCCTCTGTTATGAAGCAAGGTGTTTGCTATGCTCCCATTACACTCACTGCGGACGCGACGGATCATTGCAGCCCTACCGATTTTCTGACCTGGGAATACAAAATTGATATCGACAATGATGGTAATGGCAAATACAATGGCTATGACATCCATGTCGGAAGCCTCAATAAAAAACAATACCAAAGAAAGGATAGTCTAATCATATCCGATAATCCATTTGCTGCCGATCCAAAGAATCCCTTTGACGCGAGCGGAACTTATCCATTAGGCACCCACAAAATCTGCTGGTACGCTACAGATGGCTGTAAGAATACTGGTGTCTGCTGCGCGCTCTTTGAAATCAGGGATTGCGTTGCTCCGGTCTTAAAGATCAAACCATTTATTGTCAAATCATTTCCGCCTTCTGGATGCGTTGAAGTATTGGCAAAAGAACTCGTCACCTTTGCCGGGGATAATTGCACGGATAGCGCCGATTTAAAATACTACTTCAATGATGATCCGAATAAGCCAGGAATAAGAATATGTTGTGAAGAATTAATTTCATCGGATTTTTGCGGCTTAGAGGTTCAAAAAAAATTACTGGTTTACGCCGAAGATGAATTTGGCAATAAAAGTTTTGACACTACAAAAATTACCGTTACTGACGTGCTCGATGTGTGCCCGATTGATTTTGGTCATGATAGGATATTGAAAGCCAATCTTATTACAGAACATCAAAAACAAATTCATGAAGTAAGTGTAAGTCAGTCCCTTTCGATTGATCATCCGATTGGGAGCACACAATGTAACAATTTTTACAAAGGGCATGCCTGCAATTCTCTTCCCGTAAAGTTTGAAAAATCAAGCTACTACGGCTTTGATATTGCCGATATCGCGTTGTTCTCAAGTTACCTGTCAAATGGTCTGAGTCTTTCAAAACTTCAAGCCTATGCATTGGATTTTGATGCCAACAAAAGCATCACTTCAATGGATTTAAATATCGCCTTAACTTACATTCTTGAAAGAAAAAACAAGAACTGGATTTTCACCAACGACAACAAGGATTATCAACCCAATTTTATCTGTGGTGATTCCTGTACGCTTTACGGCATCATGCAGGGCGACCTTAACGATGACGCTTTAAGCCTATGCGCAGAGCAGGCTGTCCTTCCAGCCAGTTGCCTCGGTTTGCATTTGGCGGATACACTGCTTACTTCAGGACACGAATACAAGATCTCAATTTATCCTGAAATAAATTCAACCATCTACGGCTTCCAGTTTGACCTTGATCAAACACAAAAGTCTTTTGAAATTCTTGATATTCAAACGCCACTTCCCAATGGCCGTGCCGCTCTCTCCTTACAAAACAACAAAGACACGATCCAAAGAATATTGCTCTTTCACAGAAATGGCGAGATGCTTCATTTAGACAGAAGCACCCCAACGCTCCAACTAACCATACGATCGAATGCTGATGGGGCGCTTCTGAATCATTTCCAACTGAACAACCAGCTCAAAGAAAACATAGCGTATGATTCTTCATTTACCAAACTTCAGGTTTGCCTGAACACAAACACCGCCGTCCATAACGCCAACAATGCTTCTGAGCTGACACTATTTCCCAACCCCGCCGAAGGAAATCTATTTATTCACAACCCGGGCAACCTGAAAATTTCCAGCGTAGCGTTCTTTGGCGCTTCCGGTAGCTACAATTTTCTACCTATGATAGATTCATCAGCAAAAAATGGTATAGAATTAAACTTACCGGCGGGAGTTTATTTTGTAAAGATTCACACGGAGTCCCGGATATTCACTCAAAAATTACTGATCATAAAATAACAAGGCATACCTCAATGCTTCATTGACGTGTTGATTCAGAATTAAACCGTGTTGTAATCGTATTGAATCAGTAAGTTAGACATGTGACATATTATCATCAAGTGATCAATGTCAAAGTGCGCTTTGGCTCGTATGCAATGCAATAACACTTCTACTGTTACCGGTCTTTAATCGCTATTTGAAAATCGGACGCCGCAATAGTCTTTCGCTTGACCAAAATGCTGCTTGCAAGTTTCATTTCAATATTTTTACAAATTTCCGTGCATTCCTCCAAATTTTTATCACAAACATAATTTTTCCAAAAAGCCAGATCATCCAAATTATCCCATGATTTCAGACCGCCTATTAAACAGGCCCAATATTTACTGTTGCATTTACATTCATCTTTTATTGGATCGTAATCATTATCTTTGAATATAGACTTTACTTCAGCATCCTTTAATGGCCTGTCTCCCATTTTAATTACACTCACGACGTGCGATAAATTCAGGGGTGTGACAACAATTATGTTATTGCCATTAACCACATAATATTGCTTTGTCTTGGCACCTTTGACTTCATATTGATTCATGCCTTTATAATTCGCAGTCTTTCCTGTCTTTAATATGTTGTATACGGGTCCACTTGTCATTGGCATCCAGCAAGTCTGACCATCTTTTGACACGATCAACTCAGAACAATTCTTCGACTGCGACTTATCCTGACAATAGGTATAGATCATGGCACCCTTTCCAAGCGTCGTTTTTGATTTGAGTGTAAGCGTTACGCCTTCCTTAGTTGCTGTAGCTTGCTGTCCATAGATGGATAATTCAAATAAACTTAAAAAAATTAAGATAAAACAAATTTTATTCATATTCAATGGTTTAATTTTTCATCGCCAATTGAGCAATCATTTCATGGCTACATAGGCATATAATACAGATCTTACCTGACTTGAACCCAATTGATATTTATTACCTGCACATTATATTAATATGAGATTATGGCCAGTTCTTAGCATTACACAAAAAATAATTTTATCAAGACTCCTAAATTACTGTATATCGGCTTGAAGTTGTCATCATGAACCGACGCCGTCTCCGACATGTCCAAAGCCGGGAATTGCTTAAGATTTTGTTAAAACAGAAGCATGCAATA
The DNA here is from genome assembly GCA_019694255.1 of Saprospiraceae bacterium. Classification (GTDB taxonomy): domain Bacteria; phylum Bacteroidota; class Bacteroidia; order Chitinophagales; family Saprospiraceae; genus Vicinibacter. The sequence goes on along the minus strand of JAIBCI010000118.1, from coordinate 5,626 downwards.
CGCCACAATAACAGGACTACGTTGGATTGTCAAATTGTTATAGAATTGTTCCATTTTTCTAAACATTAATGGAACCGGATTATTTAATTTTCATTCAATCACCATAAAAAAAATTAATATGAAAAAATTATTGATTCTGACCATTGCCGTATTTTCATTTCAAATCATGATGACTGCGCAATCTCCTGCCGCCAAATCGGGTACTGATCCAAAAATGGAGAGTTCCACCAAATCCAAACCCAAACCGGAAGCCGGCAAAATGGCTCCAATGGACAAAGGAACCAGCCAAGCGACTACAAGTGATAAAGCGGCAAAGACGACCAAAGCTAAAAGCACTGCGGAGAAGTCCACCACTGCAAAAACAGATAACGAAGTTCATTTAAAAGCAGATGGCACTCCGGACAAACGCTACAAATCATCCAAACATTTGAAAGCAGATGGAACACCGGATAAGCGTTACAGCGAAAATAAAAAGTAAACCTTATTTGTTGATTGCAGAGCCTTGATACAACATCAAGGCTCTTTTTATTTATGAAAACGAGTACGATGATTTGGACCAGAAAGGTCAATACAAATCATACTTTACGCTTTCATTTGAAAAGCATGATTAGTAATTAAGCGCACCCGGCGGATTTAATTTCGTCCGAATCCATTCCGACAACAGGATATTCACTCAAAAATCGTTGTCCGCAAATAACGATGTATAATGCACGCTTCCAGGATGATTGATTCGGATTTTGAATTCTGTATAGTCACGCATGTTAAGCAGAGCCTGCGACAACAGGGACAAAAAAAAAGAGCGGTCTTTCACCGCTCCATTTCTTAAAACTATTTTAGTTGGCTAAGAGCCTGTACTTAATTTCCGTCAACACTTCAACAGAAGTAATTTATCCGGGAAGGTCCAATGCCTGCATTTTATGGTGTTGTAGTGCCTTTGGCTGGTTTGCTGGCCGTCTTGGTCTTGCCCATGGCACGGCACACCGTAGTACATTTATGACCCTCTTCACCGTGGGCATACACGTGTTTGCCATTCTTGCAGGCAGCGGTGCAGGCATGGGGCTTGAGAACAGCCGTTGTTGACTTATCAGGGTTTTCTGCTTTTTTTGTGGTCTCAGCCTTTTCCATTTTTTTTCCAGGGGAAGTTGCCGGAGGAGTAGTCGGCTTGGTCTGAGCCTGAACCATTGAAGCTCCAAAAATCAATAGAAGCGCGAACATTGCATTTTTCATAAACTTAAGTTTTTTGTTTAGTCCTCAATATCAGGAACAGTTATCGAGTTACGCTGATTTTTTTTGTTAATTTTTATGATTGTGGTAATCTTAACCTGCTACAAAGCCTTTTTCCATTCCATCCATCAGAGCGCAAAACTTCCAGGCTTCGTTCTTTCGTTTCAAAATCTCTAATTTAGAAATGATGGAGCTTGATCAATTTTCATAGAATCAATCTGCTACAAATTATCCAAAACATCATTATTTGTGGACGAATATGCGTTAAGACCAGACTTACTTCTGGTATTTTAACAGATGCGTCATTCTCAATCTCATTCAATTACACAACTTTCTCCGCGACGCGGCGGACGACGGCGCTGTCGCTCATAGTATAATAGTGTATGCAGGGCACACCGGCTTTCTTGAGTTCGACGGACTGGTAGATGCACCATTCAATACCGGCTTCAACGACCGCTTCATCGGTCTTTGCCTTCTGGATCATCCTTACCAATTCATCGGGCATATCGACAAAGAAATTGCGCGGGATGGCATTGAGCTGATACTTGCGCGTGATGGGCTTGATACCCGGCACAATGGGTACATCGATGCCTTCTTCTCGGAGAACGCAACAACGCTGGAGGTTCGCCGCTAGATCCACTCGATCAGAAAACAAGTCAGCAAAGCGGAATAGAGCGAGTTCAGGAAATTTGTCGAATCAGTCCTTGATGCAGAGTCGAAGTGGGTGGTGTACAAACCCTGAATTCGTCCTGCGAAGAGCGCAGAAAGTGGTATGCAATTCTGCCTCAATATTATGTTTTAATAAAAATGGATGTACGGTTATACAGAGGAAAGATAAAATAATAAGTGCCGTTAGCCAAATCGTTAATGTCAATATCCATTATTGATCTTGTAAGCTTGCCAGATTTGATGACTTGACCGGCATCATTGACTATCCACCATATCGATTCAAGATTTATTTTTTCATCTACAATGATATGTAATACATTTTTTGATGGGTTTGGCATGAGATCGACGCTCATCAATTCCTTTTTATCCTTTCTATCAACAATGTTGACCGGATTTCCGTTAATGTCACAAAAAATTATAATTGGTTGGTATCGATAGGCTGGCTCTCCTTCAATAGACTCTGCTATTAAAATCAGTTTATCTCCACTAATTCTTATATTAAGCCCACTTTCGTCATTAATATTTCCATATGATTTCCACCACAACACACTGCCTTCCTGATCTGTACAGCATACCAGGACATCATTTTTTTCTGTCAAATTTGGTTTTTTATTATATCCAACAAAATAATAATGATTGTCAGCTGGATTATAAACTCCAGAACTAAATGAGGAGTACATCAAACTATCAATTTTTACAATCCTAGAATAAATCAAATGACCATATCCGTCATACTTGGCTATTGACGGAGTCACTCTAGAACCGTTTGGTTTAAGAGGACTCTCTATTTCATTAATTTGAATGTAATAATTGTTTTCAACAGGTATTAAATCATTTATATCATTAGAATTACCCAGGGCATTTAGAAGAAATCCGCTCCAATCACCGGAATTTAGATTATAAATATAAGTATAAGGCTGATTAAATATTGGAAACGAATTATAATTCTGTGAAACAATAATTAGTGCATTTGAGTTAGTATAAATAATTCTACTTACATATTCCTTATTTTTAAAATTTTTAGTAAATATTAAATTACCTGAACTATCTATTGACGTGATAAATATAGCCTGCTTCGAACCTGTTAGATTTCCGGCTACGTAAATATTGCCAATTTCATCAATATCAAGCTTTGCATTGATAACCTTCTCCTGATTAAGTCCCGGCATAAAGGATTTAGACCATACTATATCTCCATCCAATGTATACTTAGTAACAATAATATCTTTATTATTCAAAAATATGCAAACCAACTCTTTCGACATAGTGAATTTAGAATCATAATAAGTACCCGATACGTCTGATTGCTGGATTGGTTTAATATTTTTAAGCTTTAAATCCAACGTACTGGTATAAAGCAACAAATCTACCTGGCCTGATTCATTAAAATCAGTGGATTGACATATGGTATAAACATTTTCATTTATTATATAAAAACTACGAGCCCTATTATATCCATTTGAAAATAATTCATAAAAATTCTCTTTATATAATTTACTGGAATCCATACTTTGATCAACCTTTACACTATAGTTGTAATAAGTGCCACGCAAATCAAATGGCCCGCTATCATCTAAATAATAACTTCCAATAATTGTAAAATAACTATCCTGTCTGTCATCAGGCCATGTCGTACTAAAAGGTGTGATGAAATACTTAAAATTAAACTCATCACTTGAATCCGGAATCGCGGTTTGTGTGCTTCGAATAAATTGGATAGTAATTGTATTGGCCTCCGAAAGCGCCACTTTATAATCACAACAAAACTGGACCGGCCGGAATGTACTCAGGTCATAATTTTTTGAGAAAATTAAGTCTATGGTAATTACTTTACAATCGCGGATCAAAGAATTCTTAAATCGAATATTGCATTCATGTTCTTCTAATTTATCCACCAGGTGGTAGTATCCACTGCCTTCAAATGAATTAGAAATTGCATTTGACTTACTAGTAGAATTTGTAAGAATTAATCTTTTTCGGTTTGGGCCATCATATGAATTAATATTATTTCTAAAGCCGATATGATGCGCATTCAAATTGGTTGTGCCGCAGGCTTCTAAAGATGCGCTTGCCAATATTTTATCAGAAAGGGCAGAATCCGGAAGCAATTCCAGTCTCCATGTTCCACCATTGGCAGGATATTTTATTTCGGTAATCCTGCCGTTGGGTTTTACACTCATTGTCACATTATCTGATATACTGGAGTAAAATAAAAACTGATTATAATAAACTTTGTAGTACACCTTATGATCAGTACTTTCATTCAAATGATTGTAAATTTGAAAAACTACGTAACTTCCGTCACAGTATGCATCAATCCTATATTCAGCAACATTCGTTTGAATACATGAATTCGTATCAATAATCTCCATTTGAAACAAATGCGATGCGCCTAGCTGAACATTGCAAGATGTGTTGCAAGTCACCATTATATTGTTAAACTTACCACCACGGATCGAATCTATAAAAAAACTTTGTTTATCTTTTATCCTTTCATATTTAGTTGAGGAACTGACAAACTCCAGGCCATCCTCAGTTTTTATATCCAAATAAAATGGATTACTAGCTCTGATATTTTTATTTTCAATGCTGATTATAAAATCTGACGCAGTGCATTTGATCAAATCAGGCTGGCTAATACCAATTTGGATATTGTTGCAAAGTTCATTAGAGGGACTTACCAAAAAGTTCAATTCTTCTGCTCGATTTGCCGGAGACAAGTCTACAGTTAATGTTGAGTCGCATGGCGTCCATTGCGAATTGAAATCAATTCTCCGGATATTAACGGTAAACTTACCATTTGGCAAATCAAATTGACTTGCTTCCCGATTACTCGAAAATTTGATTTCAACCATTGGGCCTGTAACAAAAATTAGATACTGCTTGCTTAGAGAATCCTCAGGATCTAATTTACAATTTTTATTTATGTCCTCTCTAACTCCAATTTTTAGTCTATTCGGATATATATTTCCAAGGCTATCTGTAATTACTATCAAATTATCCAGTCCGTTTGATAAGCTGTCGGTATCAGAAAATCCAAGACTAATTACACCACTGTTAATAGGCTTAACACTCAGAAGCTTACTTATAGAATCCTCTTTTCCAAAATAATGAACCGTGTTTCTGCCACTTGAATCCACTAGCATGATGAACGATTTGCCCGAATACAGATTATTTGATGCATAATCGTTTACTGCTCCTGCCACTGCATAAGAACCATTATTAAGTTCAGCTACATCGTAAGGCGTTTCACTGAAATATCGAGTATTATAAAGTTTCTTGGAAATCAAATCGCCCTTATTTGATATAGTAAGTTGTGCTATTGAACTATGATCAGACTCTGTCCAATTGGCAGCTTCAAAAATAATTATGGTGCCGTTACTTTTTAAGACCAAGGCCAGGGGATGCTCAAAGTTTTCTATAGCATAAGTATCCAGCTCTCTAAAGTCTAGATTAATATAATTTTGCCAGGTTAATTTTAAATTGAAGTCGTATTTCTCAATTAATAATCCATCAAAACCAGTGCCAATTGTATTTGTTCGTGCCGCAACAATAATTCCACCGCTAGAATCCAATACAATTCTCTTATACCAACAATTGCCGTAACCCGATTTGGTATTTTTAGATAACAAATTGAAATTACTATCTACGATTCCAATGATTCCTTTGGTTTCGGAACCAAGCCACTCTCCTAATCCTACAAATCCATAATTAAGATTTGAAATTTTTATTA
>JAIBCI010000080.1 GCA_019694255.1 Saprospiraceae bacterium | reverse complement strand
TTTATTTAATTACTTAATATACAATCATTTAAATAATTTGTGTGGAAGCTGTCTATGAAGCGCTTTTAGGAATTAACAGGAAATGGTTTAAAAAGAGTCATTATAATTTGATGAATAAGTGAATAATATGATCTTTACATGAAAATAACAATCCGTATGGATCAACTTATTTTATCTAAGGATTTGCACTGGGATCTGATCGAAATCTGTGATAAAAAATTTCAACTGAAAAAGGCTCGTGAGAACAATGCCAACGGTTTGTTTTCAAATGAAAACTTTAGCGCCGGAGAGGAAGTATTTCAGTTCAACACCAAGAACATTGTTACAAAACCAAGTTATCTGACTGTACAGTTGGATGACCATAAGCACTTTAGTCTGGACCCTGATTTTTTGCAATATATGAACCATAGTTGCGACCCGAATATTTTTATGGACACCGATCAACTCAGGCTTATTGCACTTAAAGATATTCATGTTGGAGATGAGTTGACCTTTTTTTATCCTTCAACAGAGTGGGAAATGGATCAACCGTTTATTTGCAATTGTGGAAGCACCCGATGTCAGCAGTTTATTGGCGGAGCTTATTCCTTTAAGCCTGAAGTTATTCTTCAGTATCAATTGACCAATTATATCAAAAGAAAAGTCCGTGAGGCATCCAAGGCTCTTTGAGGATCATCATATTTGGGTATTGGCGCCATCGGTCATCAGTCAGGATCCCAATATCACTTATTATTACGATTTTGAGCAGAGTATACTCGAGTATACAAGGGTATTTGAAGAACTCAATCTATCCTGGAACTGGCAATATGTTACATTACACGATTACAAGGAAGTGATCGCTTCAATCAAAGAAAGGTCTCTCGATAAAAAGACGCTGATTTTCAACCTTTGTGATGGTGATGAAGTCAATGAGGCGCCGGGTATCAGTGTAATACGGGAACTGGAAAATTCGGGCTTATCCTATACCGGATCAAGAGAATATTTTTATGAGATTACCACCTCGAAAATTCCAATGAAAAGGAAATTTGATGCATGTGGTATCCGCAATGCACCCTGGGAAGTCATCCAGCAGGACGGAAAAAATGTCAGGGGATTGTTTGATAGATTACCTGGGCCTTTAATTATTAAGCCTGCGGTATCCGGAGGCAGCATGGGGCTCGGAATATCCAATGTGGTCCACAATGAGGAGGAATGTCTTCGCATCATTGACAAAATTAATGAAGGCTACCGCGGATGGAATCTGACTGTTGACGGGATTTTTGCAGAGCAGTTTATTCCAGGTAAGGAGTACACTTCGTTCCTGGTAGGATCCTTTGACAATCCATCGGAGATCATTTACTACAAACCCGTTGAAAGAGTTTTTAATTCAAAGTTGCCGGTGACGGAGCAATTTTTGTCTTTCGACCGTCTTTGGGAGACCTACGATGAAGAGTCGGCACTCGGTGATGACCAATTCTTGTTCAATTATTATGAACCCGAACTGGAATTTCAGGAGGAGATCAAGAGGCTAAGCCTGGATTCTTTTCAATGTCTGAACGGTACAGGATATACAAGGATCGATATCAGAAAAGATGAAAGGGACGGCCGATGTTATGTACTGGAAGCCAATGCCCAGTGTGGACTCAGTGAAGATGAGAACTACACTTCCATTGGGGCCATATTAAGAGTGAGCGGTAAGAAATTTTCCGAACTGATCAGCGAGATCATGAATGACGCATTAAGCAGGAAAGCAGCATGAAGATTTGTATTCTACAACCTGATTATAGCACCTCCGATGTGGATTATCAGCACTATGATCCACTACGTAATCTCAGTGCACTCATGCCGGAGGCAACGATGGTGCATGTTCAGCTTAACAAGCTAACCGTCTACCGTCAGCTCAAAGAACTGTCAAAACAAAACTTTGATATCTTCGTCAATCTCTGCGAGGGATACCTGGACTGGGAGATACCTTCCATTGATGTAATCCATACACTTGAACTGCTTAAGTTACCATTTACAGGTCCAAGTAGCAAGTTGTATGATCCACCCAAAGACCTAATGAAATATGTGTCTTACTGTGTTGGCATCAGGACCCCTAATTATGTGATTGTTCGAAACATTCAGGATCACCTCGAATGTGAAAAATTAAAATATCCCCTTTTTGTAAAGCCGTTGAAAGCCGGCGATAGCCTCGGCATAGATGATCATTCGCGTTGCCAGACAAAAGAAAGTCTGGTGCTGCGGGTCGAAAAAATGCTGAAGACATTTGATGAACTGATTGTAGAAGAATGCATTGACGGAAGAGAATTCACGGTACTGGTAGCTGCCGAGCCAAGCAAAGAAAAGGAATGCATCAGTTTTACTCCTGTTGAATATTGTTTTCCAGAGGGATTCAGTTATAAGACTTATGCACTCAAGACCAGTGAACTACATCCGGACAGCAACAGACCCTGCGATGATTTAGAACTTGAGCTGGGTCTGCGCGATGCTGCAGAAAGGATATTCAAAGCGTTCCAGGGCGTGGGCTATGCGAGATTGGATTTTCGCGTAAATGCCCAACGGGAAATCTTTTTTCTGGAAATAAATTTTACCTGTTCTGTTTTTTACGCAGAGGGTTATGAAGGTTCGGCAGATTATATATTAAAGTTTGATGGTATTGGCCAGAGCGGATTTTTAAGACATATTATCGCTGAAGGAATGGCAAGGCATGCCGCGATGCAAAAACCTTTTGTTGTCAAAGGCGATGCGATCAGCGGTTTTGGAATTTATGCCTGCAGGGATATCCGCAAAGGAGAAATTATTTTTCGAGGGGAAGAACGGGCACAAAGGTTTGTTACCAAAAGACATGTGCGCAAGCACTGGGATCCATTGGATAAGAGACTTTTTGCGCAATATGCCTACCCAATCAGCGACCAGGTCTATTGCTTGTGGGACGAGGATCCAACTGCCTGGGCACCACAAAATCACAGCTGCGCATCCAACACCCAATATGACGGGCTCAACGTCGTAGCGTCAAGACGCATTGCCAAAAATGAAGAACTCACGCTGGACTATGCAACATTTCTGGATGACACCGCTGAAGGCTTCAACTGCCGTTGCGGCAGCCCACAGTGCAAAAAATTCATCAAGGGGACCAAGGGTACATCGGTAAATTCAAAAGAAATTGAACTTACCAAAAGCAAAACCCGTAAGACGGTTGAGAATAGTACTTTAGGAAACAAATAATAAGTTCCTGTTGCTTTATGAAGTTATAAGTTGTTTTACTGTAATAAAACAATTACAGATTAAATAATCTGTGCCTTGATCATTAATTTGGCTTACAAAGTTTATTGGCAGAAAGTTCACCACTTGGGATAGGCCATATATAATTGCTGGCGTTCACAGGAACTTCAACTGCAGTTCCAATGCTGCCAGTCTTGGCCGGAAGATTCTTCCCCAAGCGCTGAAGATCCTGTAATCTAAATCCTTCGCCAAGTAATTCGATTCTTCTTTCATTTAAAATGAAGGATATTATTTTTTCCGACGTTGAGAGATCAATATTCGCAAAATTGTAATTCGGATTTGATCTTTGTCTCACCGCCTTGATCAGTGCAATACTTTCATTCAGTTGTCCCAAATGCGCCAGCCCTTCGGCATAATTCATTAAGACTTCTGCATACCGTATGACCGGTATATAATCTCTGAAAGGCGCAGTCGTAATGGAGAATTTTTTGAGAATATTATGTTTGGCCTTATCCAATCCAATGAAAGCTGAACGCGCATCGAGCGGATCAGAAAGCGCAGGATCCAGAATGATCCCTCCCGGCGAAAGAAAGATAATAGGTTGTGTGACATAGTTGAAAGCGAGTGCAAATTGTGAGGGTGGTGTCTCTGTTGTTGTGTTGGCAAAAGCAATTGAAAATACTGCTTCATTGCCGGTATAACTACCATTCCATAAATTGCTGAGTGAAGTTTCCAGCTTGTGCGTGACGTTACCGGCGGAATATACGTAAGGGGCAGCGGAAGGAACCAACTTGGATGCTTCTTCTGCCAGTTTTACAAAATTGTTTTGATTAAGATAAACTCTGGTCTTCAATGCCACAGCGCTGGCTTTATGGGCACGGGTGGCATTCAATAAAGAAGTGGAGTAAGCAACAGGAAGAAGGGTTTCTGCATCATTGAGATCATTGATAATCTGTGTGTATACTTCTTCTACGGAGCTTCTTGCCAAATCATTATGACCATCAGAAGTAATGGCAGTCAGTCTCAAGGGAACTCCCAACGCAGACTTATCCACATTGTATGGTTTGGCAAAGGTTTGTACTAAACTCAAATAACAAAAGGCCCTGACAAATTTGGCTTCCCCGGTATAAAGTCTGGAAAGGCTATCTGAAATAATCCTGGTGTCAGATAACTTGAGCATTAGAATATTTGCAGCGTTGATCGCGGTGTAGGCCGCTGACCATACGCCATTGATATATTCGCTGGTTGAGGCAACATTCTGATTCCAGACTGCTGAACCCGTAGCGGCATTGCCATCATTCTGCCCAAATTCATCGGCGCGTTGTTCATTAAAAACGATGAATCGCCCGCCATAGAAAACAGGATTCTGCAGTTGACTATAGAGATTATTGACATGAGCCAGATATTGCTGAGGCGTGTTAAATGCATCGGTCTGATTGATACTTGTAAAAGGTACCGTGTCCAGAAAATCTTTATTACAAGACGATGCAAAAAATACCAGAAGCAATAGTGAAATGAAAAGAAAAATATTTTTCATGAAAAGGAATTTGAAATCACATAAATTAATTAGAAACCAACATTTAAACCTATGGCAAATACCTGGGCATTGGGTGGTACATTCTGATCCTTACCAGAATGGATGGAATTTCCATTAATGGAGACCTCAGGATCGCTGCCCCTGTATTTTGTGAAAGTATATAAGTTGACTGCCTGCGCATAAACCCTTATTGATGAAATCTGGGATTCAAAGCGTGTTCCTTTAAGTGGAACTTTATAGGCCAGCACAATATTTTTCACTTTAAGATAATCACCTTTTTCTACCTTGGAGGTGGATGAAAAGGAAAATCCTGCGGAGACATTATCACCATACTGCAACTTTTGAATTTCTGTCTTCTGACCTGGTGTTGTCCAGCGATCAAGAATAAATGTGCCATTATTAAAATATCGCTGATCCGAATTGGTAGCCCTGGTTCCATTATACAGGTAGTGACCTGCTGCGAAAGTAAAATTGAAGTTCAGTTCAAAGTTCTTGTAGGACAAATTAGAATTAATTCCTCCAAACAAGCGAGGAAGCGATGAGCCCTGTATTTTACCATCGAGATAATTATCAATGGCAGGTGCTGGGGTGCCATCAAGATAGGTCCATTTAGGAGATCCGATGTGATTGTATTGAACCGTTTTACCTTCACTGTTTACAAACATCATGAGGCCATTATCAGGATTAACTCCAAGGCAGGGGACTGCAAATATGGATCCTATGGAATAGCCAACGCGGGTCATATTCTGCACTCCGAATATACTTGGAACGTAAACATCGCTGGCCAGCGATGTTACTTTATTTTGAAGCGTCGCCAGGTTAAAACCTAAATCCCACTGCCAGTTTGTTTTATTTATAACATTAGATGATACGCCCATTTCAATTCCGGTATTGTACATACTGCCAACGTTGGCGTTGATGTAATTACCAGGTACCCCAGCACTAAGAGCTACCGGCGCTTTGAGAATCAGGTCATCGATATTGTTTCTGAAATAATCAAATTCAACATCCAGCCTTTCCTTAAGCAGACTAAAGTTTAAACCGAGGTCAATCTTTTCACTCCTCTCCCATCGAAGATTCGGGTTGGCCACCTGGGCGTATTTAAGGGTAGGGTTGCCATTGTAGGTAGCCGAGTTGTATGCCCCAATCGCGGGGTAATCTCCAATTTCACTGTTACCAACAATACCATAGCTAGCCCTTACCCTGAGGTTGTTAATGACAGTGGGCAATGAAGAATTTTTGAAAAATGATTCATTAAAAATATTCCATCCTACAGATGCTCCACCGAAGTTTCCGAATTTGTGTCCTTCAGATAATGCAGACAAGCCATCCCGTCTGATGTTGATACTAAGGAAGTACTTTTGTCTCATGACATAGTTGAGGTTGGCAAAAAATGATAATAACCTGTTTTCACTCAATGCGTTTCCTATTGGCGAAATATTGATAAAGCCACCCTGGTAATTTGTATAATAAGGGTCTGCAATATTTGATCTTTCAGCACCCCAGGCATTGATGGTGGTGGTAATTTGTTCATGCCCGGCCAAAAGCGTAAGATGATGATTGGTATGTAAAGGAAAAGTGTATGAGAGGAGGTTGACCCAATCCTTGCGAAGGTATCGTGCAAAAGTGTTTGTTGATACGCCATTCGAAGAAGCTCCGCCGCCATGTATGGGATTCATGAATGCTTTGTTTTCATTCTGCAGATTATTCATGGCAAAGGATGACCTGAATTTTAGACCATGAACGATATCGATTTCACCGTACACATTACCGGTGAGCGTATTATTCTCTGACGTGTTGGTTTCGTGTTCAAGAATATATCCAAGATTATAGGCATTGATCGTACCGATGGTGCTTGGATTATTGAGGCCATAGCCTACACTTTGGCCATTTTGAATACTAAAGCTCCCATCTGAATTTTTAAGCGGAACGTTAGGTGGTAATACATATGTCATTCTGGCAAGAGGTTCATTAAGGATATATTGCGCATTGTACGCCGAAGATGAGAGTGTATTGCTTGGTACAGCACCCGTCATCGGACCCTGGTTGAAACCATTGGTATACGCTACATGTCCTCCTGCCCGAAGGAAACGATTGATTTTATGTTCGAGATTAAGTCGTGTTGAGTAGCGCTCAAAATTATTGGTACGTATAAAGCTGTTCTGATTATCATATCCAAAAGAGAAATAATAGTTGGTCGATGGAGAGGCGCCAGAAAAACTTAAGTGGTGCGCATGTGAAAATGCTGGATGATACGCGACATCATACCAATTTGTATTTACAACAGAACTATCAGAATTATACATCAAGGCATATCCGGGTGCGCGGCCGGAATTTTTCATGGCTTCATTTTTAATCATCACATACTGTTCCGCATTCAGTAATTCAGGCAGATTATACGGTGTACTTACACTGAGCCATGTATTGTAATGAACCTTCACTCTGCCCCAACCACCTTTTTTAGTGGTGATCACCATAACACCGTTTGCAGCCCTGGAGCCAAAAATTGCAGATGCCGAGGCATCCTTGAGCACATCAATGGATTGAATGTCGTTGGGATTGATATCTGAAAGTGGATTATTGCCAATGATTCCTCCAATGGCGCCGGTAAATAACGGAACACCGTCAACGACAATCAGCGGGAAGATTCCTGAAGTCACTGAGTTTATACCCCGAATGCGAAGAATGGGTGTATTATTAAGAACATTGGTAGGCTGAATAACATCAACACCCGGGGCCATTCCACCCAATAACTGATCAAAACTGACCGCCGGACGAACCATAAATTGTCTGGAGCTGATATTGGCTACGGAACCTGTGAAATCTCTCTTTTTCTGAATATTGTTATATCCACCTACGACGACTACCTCTTCCAATTGAAGCGTTTTTTCGGAAAGCGTTATTTCTATAAAATCCAAATTGCTGAGTTCGATCGTCTTGTCATTAAATGAAGGGTGCTGGATCATCAGCGTCTGCGGCAGTATTCCATCAAATTTTAAAACAAACTCACCCAGTTCGTTCGAACTTGATTGGGCAGCACCTGTGACCTGTTTGATCACAGCGTCTTCAATTCCAGTCTTGGTGCGTTCATCAATAATCTTGCCAATGAGCTGATGCGATTGTGATGTCGAATTTGAAAATGGAATAACAAAAACAAAGACCAAGAATATAAGCTGCCTTAAATTTTCTTTCTTTAAGTAGGTAAATGTCATTTGAATACTTTTTTAATAAATTCGGGCAAAGATCAAAGAACTGAATTCATTAGAGATATTTACTTGGTGAACCTGGTTCAATTATTGACGAATGCTACTTGAAAAACAAGAACCAATTTTCATAGAATCACATTTTTTTATAGAATTATTATTAAAAAACGCAAAGTATACATGACACATATTGTTAATGGATAATTTCAATCATGGATATATCATGATAAATCAGATTATGTTTTAGACTAGATTTCAATTAGTATAAAATTTTAATCATTGGTATTTGAGTAATAATTTGGTGAAGTGCGCGAATTTATTTGCTTTGATTTGACCCTTATTTTATATGCAATGAAAATGACTTTATTTTAGCTTTAAAATTTGTTACCGTTAGTGCTTTTAAAAGGAGCGATAACGACCATCTTTTAATCGAGTTGCTGGTTGATTACACTGAATGGATCATTCAAATATTACCAATCCAAATTCGATAATCTGATCTGTAACATTAAATGAGCATTTATTGTAAGATGCAGATTCTCAACATTTAATAAATAGTCATTTCAGCACATTCTGCCATACGTTTTATAATTGCACTAATTGTCCGTCGAATGGCCCTCGTTGGCTTATATTTGCCGGCAAATCAGATTACTTATGCCTGGTCAGCATGCCCCATTCGATTATTTTCCCATACTGATCCAGTTTCTAGTCGCGGCCGGGTTCGTGGTCGTGGTACTTATTGTCACGCATTTATTGGGACCCAAAGCCAAGGGAAAGCGTCATGACGATACATTTGAGTGCGGGCTGGACAGTGTAGGAAATGCACGTAACCCGTTCTCTGTCAGATACTTCATGACAGCCATACTGTTTGTTCTTTTCGATGTTGAGATCATCTTCCTGTATCCCTGGGCGGTCAATTTTAAAGCCTTGGGGTGGTTTGGTTTTGGGGAGATACTGATTTTTCTGGCTTTACTGATGGCGGGTTTCTACTATGTGCTCCGCAAAGGCGTCCTGAGTTGGGAAAACCGCGAAGACCACGAATAGAAATAAAAACCAAATTTTATTTTGCCCATGAGTTCACAGATAAAAATGACTGAAACACCACCGGGAATTGAAGGTCAGGGATTTTTTGCGACTTCTCTGGACCATGTTGTTGGTCTGGCGAGGAAGAACAGTATCTGGCCCCTGCCTTTCGCCACTTCCTGTTGCGGCATTGAGTTTATGGCGACGATGGCTTCTCATTATGACCTGGGCCGCTTTGGGGCTGAAAGGCTGAGTTTTACGCCAAGGCAGGCGGACCTACTCATGGTCATGGGAACGATAGCCAAGAAAATGGGCCCGGTACTCCGGCATGTCTATGAGCAGATGGCAGAACCGCGCTGGGTTATTGCCGTCGGTGCCTGTGCCTCCAGTGGTGGAATATTTGATACTTATAGTGTTCTTCAGGGAATAGACAGGGTGATTCCCGTGGATGTATATGTCCCGGGATGTCCGCCAAGACCTGAGCAGATCATTGACGGGATCCTGCGTATTCAGGACCTGATAGGCAATGAAAGCGTTCGCCGGCGCAACTCTGAAGAGTACAAAAAATTGATGGAGGAATACATGATCAAATAATATGGCACTATCGCACGAAGAAATTTTGGCACATATTCAAGCCGGTTGCGGTGATACCGCCGTAGTTATTCCAGATTCCTATGGCGTCGTATGCGTTGAAGTGCCGACTCAGCAATTGTTCAGGTTAGTCAATCACCTTTTCAAAGATCAGCATTTTAAGTTTAATATCCTCACTGACCTTTGTGGTGTGCATTATCCTGAGCAAAAAGGAAAGGAGTTGGGTGTGGTGTACCATATCCAGAGTATGATCCACAGGGCCATGATCCGCATCAAAGTTTTTGCTCCAATTGAAAATCCTGAAATTCCTTCGCTGACCGGAATTTATGCCATGGCAAACTGGATGGAGCGTGAGACTTATGATTTTTTCGGAATCAAATTCGCCGGACATCCCAATCTGAAGAGGATTCTCAATATGGATGAGATGATTGATTTTCCTTTGCGGCGAGAGTTTCCACTGGAAGATCCATTCAGACAAGACAAAGCAGATTATCAATTTGGAAGATAGGCATGAGGACGAATAAAGAATATATCGCAGATTTTCACAATCCGGACATGCCGGATATTCCTTACAGTACGCTCAATCTGGGACCGACGCATCCCGCCACGCACGGCATCTTTCAGAATGTGCTGAAAATGGATGGTGAGCGTATCGTCGATGCAGAGCAGACGGTGGGTTATATACACCGCGCATTTGAAAAAATTGCAGAGCGCCGGCCACTGTACCAGATCACGCCACTGACGGACCGTCTAAATTATTGCTCTGCGCCGATTAACAATACTGGCTGGCATCTGGCAGTTGAGAAATTACTCGGCATCCAGGTACCAAAGCGCGTGGACTATATGCGCGTGATGATTATGGAGCTTGCGAGAATTTCGGATCATCTGATATGCAATAGTATTCTTGGTGTAGACACCGGTGCACTTACCGGATTCACTTATGTCTATCAATACCGCGAAAAAATATACGAGATTTACGAAGAAATATGTGGTGCCCGTCTTACCACCAATATGGGAAGAATTGGCGGATTTGAAAGAGACTTCTCACCAAAGGTTTTTGAACTGACTAAAAAGTTTCTCGTAGAATTTCCAAAAATCTGGCGCGAGTTTGAAAGCTTGCTGAGCCGTAACCGCATTTTTATGGACCGTACGATTGACACTGGTCCAATTAGCGTTGAACGAGCGCTCAATTACGGTTTCACGGGACCAAACCTCCGCGCGACCGGAATAGATTATGATATCCGCACCGCGGATCCTTATTGTTCGTACGAAGAATTCAAGTTTGATATTCCGGTCGGAACAACGGGAGATACCTATGACCGTTTTGTAGTCAGAAACGAAGAAATCTGGCAGAGTCTATCATTGGTTGAACAGGCTATTCGCAAGATTGAGGCCTGTGAGCCCGGTATCTATCATGCAGATGAAGATCATTACTACCTTCCGCCAAAAAAGGAAGTGTACCGCAACATGGAAGCGCTGATCTACCATTTTAAAATAATCATGGGTGAAATTGAGGTGCCGGCTGGCGAAGTATACCGTGCCGTGGAAGGAGCCAACGGCGAACTGGGTTTTTACCTTGTGAGCGATGGAGGACGTTCTCCATACCGACTTCATTTCAGAAGACCGTGTTTTATTTATTATCAGGCATTTCCGGAAATGATTCGCGGACAACTGCTTTCAGATGCGATTGTGGTCATGAGCAGCCTGAATGTTATCGCCGGCGAACTGGATGCCTAAAAATTAAGGAACAAGTGGATTTGAACAAGCGACAATTGGTTGAAAAGAAAAATTGAAAATAGATGTCTATCTTATCAGACAGTGCAATACTGGAAATCAACAATCTGAAATCCAGATACCCGCAAGGCAAACAAAAGTCTGCTTTATTGCCGGCACTTCACATTGCACAAGCAGAGAAAGGCTGGTTGCCTGTGGATGCAATGGATGAAGTAGCAGGGATATTGCAAATCAAACCAATCGAAGTATATGAGGTAGCAACTTTCTATACGATGTTTCATGTCAAGCCGGTCGGCAAATATGTCATCGAAGTATGTCGTACGGGACCGTGTTGTACAATAGGTGCCGAGGAACTGATACAATATATGGAGGACAAACTTGGCATCAGCGTGGGAGAGACAACGGATGATGGATTGTTTACTTTAAAAACTGTAGAGTGCCTGGCTGCCTGTGGTATGGGGCCGGTACTGCAAATTGGCCCGGATTATACATACCGCGAAAACATGACACGGGAGAAATTTGATCTAATGATTGAAGAGTTAAGAAATAAATCCTGATCGATGGCAAGGCAAATTCTTTTTGAACATATCAATGTGCCGGGGATCAACACGCTGGAGACCTATGTCTCCAAAGGGGGTTATCAGTCACTGGCCAGGGCCTTTAAAATGACGCCGGATGAAGTGACCGAGGAGGTCAAAAAATCAGGGCTAAGAGGTCGGGGCGGAGCGGGCTTCCCGACCGGAATGAAATGGTCATTTCTGGATAAAAAGTCCGACAAACCGAGGTATTTAGTATGTAACGGTGATGAATCCGAACCGGGCACCTTCAAAGACAGGCACCTGATGATGAATATCCCGCATGCCCTGATCGAAGGCATGATTGTGTCATCGTATGCACTTGGAGCAAGGACGTCATACATTTATGTACGTGGTGAGATGATGCCAGTCATACGCGTACTTGAAAAAGCTATTCAGGAAGCCTACAAGGCCGGTTACCTTGGAAACAACATTCAGGGATCGGGTTATTCACTTGATCTGTATGTACAGCCAGGTGGAGGTGCCTATATCTGCGGTGAAGAAACGGCGCTGCTTGAATCTCTTGAAGGCAAACGCGGAAATCCCCGCAACAAACCACCATTTCCGGCAGTATGGGGATTATACGGTTGCCCGACGGTAGTCAACAATGTTGAGACAATTGCAGACGTACCGTGGATCGTGAATCATGGAGGCGATGCTTACGCGGCCATTGGAATCGGAAAAAGTACCGGAACAAAACTGATTTCCGCCTGTGGAAATATCAATAAGCCTGGTATCTATGAAATTGAATTAGGACTACCCGTTGAAGAATTCATCTACAGCGATCAATACTGCGGCGGCATTCCTAACGGAAAAAAACTAAAAGCCGTGGTAGCCGGAGGTTCCTCTGTCCCCATTCTTCCGGCAGATCTTATTTTGAAGACAGCAAATGGTGAGCCTCGCCTGATGTCTTACGAATCACTTAACGACGGTGGATTTGTAAGTGGGACAATGCTCGGTTCCGGCGGATTTATTGTGTATGATGAAGATCAGTGCATCGTCAGAAATTTATGGAACTTCACCCGATTCTATCATCATGAATCTTGTGGACAATGCAGTCCATGCCGTGAAGGGACAGGCTGGATGGAAAAAGTATTGCATCGCATCGAATACGGACATGGTAAAATGTCAGATATCGACCTGCTCGTAGATGTAGCTAAAAAAATCGAAGGAAAAACGATTTGCCCGCTGGGTGAAGCTGCGGCGTGGCCCGTCGCAAGCGCTATCCGTCACTTCAGGGCAGAATTTGAGGCCCATGTTTCTGATCCGGGCTCATGTTGTAAAAAGCATCTGCATCGCGAAATGACATCTGTACACTGACATGAAAAAAGTAAATAAAAAATATAAGTTTCCATTGCCCGGTGAATCAAAAAACATTCGCGGGATAACAGTGAAAAATTTTTAGAATGGACAGCAATTTATTAAAAGTTACGATCGACGGACGAAGCATCGAGGTTCCTCCCGGAACAACGATTCTGCAGGCCGCCAGAATGATTGGAGAGCACTACCCTCCGGCCATGTGTTATTACACCCCGCTGAAGGAGTCAGGAGGCAAATGCAGGGTTTGTCTTGTTCGCGTTGCCCAGACCTCTGAAGCGAATCCCAGACCAATGCCCAAACTTGTCGCCAGCTGTCTGACCCGTGTCGAGAACGGCATGGTCGTAGAAAATGAAAGTTCACCGGAAGTGCTGGAAGCGCGTCATGGTGTTGTGGAATTCCTGTTGATCAATCATCCGCTCGATTGTCCGGTATGTGATCAGGCCGGCGAATGTGATTTGCAAAATCTCGCTTTTGAGCACGGCACCGAACAAACAAGATATGAAGAGGGACGCAGGGAATTTGACAAGATAGACATCGGCGACAAGATACAATTGCACATGACGCGATGCATCCTCTGCTATCGTTGTGTTTTTACCGCAGATCAGATTACCAATGAACGCGTTCATGGCGTGCTTAACAGAGGTGATGCGGCTGAAATTGGCACCTACATCAAACACGCCATCGAAAACGATTTTTCCGGAAATATTGTCGATGTCTGTCCCGTCGGCGCGCTTACTGATAAGACTTATCGTTTTAAACAACGCGTGTGGTTTTCAAAACCCTTTAATGCACACAGATCCTGTGACAAATGTTGCGGGGAGGTGGTGCTTTGGATTAAGAACAATGACGTGATAAGGGTCACTGCAAGGAAGAACAAGTTTGGCGAAGTTGAGAAATTCATTTGTAACGACTGCCGATATGATCATAAGAATCTTGAAGACTGGGTCATTGGTGAAGCTGCAGAAATTGAACGCGATTCTGTGATCCGCGCCAACAAGTACAAAACAAAAATTCATTCACCGGCGGTTCAGGTCGACGCAAAATTTGTTTCAGAATGAGCGCAGTAATGATCAAACTGATATTTATCGTCGTTGTATTCGGCGTATCGTTATTTGTAGCGATGTATTCTACTTATGCGGAGCGAAAGATCGCTGCTTTTCTGCAGGACCGCCTGGGTCCCAACCGCGCAGGACCGTTCGGGATATTGCAGCCTTTTGCCGACGGAATCAAGTTGTTTTTCAAAGAGGAGTTTATACCCTTAAAGGCAGACCGGTGGCTCTTTCTGATGGGCCCTGGGTTTTTTATGATCACCGCATTGATGACCAGTGCCGTGATTCCTTTTGGTGCAGATTTCATTCACGACGGCAAGACCATCGCGCTACAAGCTACGGATATAAATGTCGGGCTTTTATACATCTTCGGTGTGGTGTCACTTGGTGTTTATGGCATACTCATCGGCGGATGGGCGTCCAATAACAAGTTCAGCCTGCTCGGCGCTATCCGCGCTGCATCACAAAATATCAGTTACGAACTGGCAATGGGAATGTCGATCGTTGCTTTGGTGATGATGACTTCTACTTTAAGTCTTCGCGAGATTGTTGACCAACAGGCAGGATGGCATTGGAACGTATTTTATCAGCCGCTTGGATTTCTGATTTTTATCATCTGTGCATTTGCGGAGACCAACAGGGCTCCCTTTGATCTTCCGGAATGTGAGACTGAATTGGTGGGTGGATATCATACGGAGTTTTCCTCGATGAAGCTTGGTTTCTATCTCTTTGCAGAATACATTAACATGTTTATCAGCAGTGCCGTGCTGGCCACCTTATTCTTCGGCGGCTACCAGTTTCCGTGGGTATCTTCCATGGATCCTGGACTAACCAAAACGATCCTTTCCGTTGTGGTCATGTTCGGCAAAATTTTCTTTTTCATTTTCCTCTTTATGTGGGTGCGATGGACATTGCCGAGATTCAGATATGATCAGCTGATGAATCTGGGTTGGAAGATATTGATTCCACTGGCAGTAGTGAATATTGTACTGACAGGAGCGGTGATACTTTATAAAATGATGTGACGATGGGAGTAATCAAACTGACAGACAGGATCAAAGTGATGGAACGCAAACCCATGAGTTTCATGGAGCGTATTTACCTGCCGGCCATACTCAAAGGGATGGGCATCACCATGAGCCATTTTTTCAAAAAGAAGGCTACCATTTCCTATCCAGAGGAGCAGCGGCCGATGTCCGAAGTGTTTCGCGGATTGCATGTATTGCGCCGCGATGAAAAGGGTGCAGAGCGATGCACTGCCTGCGGTCTGTGTGCGCTGGCCTGCCCTGCGGAAGCCATTACGATGACGGCTGCGGAAAGAAAGCGGGGAGAAGAAAATCTTTACCGTGAAGAGAAGTATGCCTCAGTGTATGAGATCAACATGTTGCGATGTATTTTCTGCGGATTATGCGAGGAAGCGTGTCCCAAGGCAGCCATATTTCTTCAAAATGATAAAATGGCGCCTGCAAGCTATGAACGTGAAGATTTTATTTACGGCAAAGACCGTTTGGTTGAACCTTTTCTATTGAAGCAGTCATGATCGATAAAATATTTTTCATTCTCTCGGCGCTCACGGTCATCAGTGCCAGTATGGTGATCATCAGCAGGCATCCGATGCGAAGCGTGTTATACCTGGTATTGACATTTTTTCTTATCTCTGCGCACTATGTGTTGATGAACGCACAGTTTCTTGCATTGGTCAATATTGTGGTGTATGCAGGTGCCATTATGGTACTTTTTTTATTTGTGATTATGTTTCTCAATCTCAATAAAGAGATAGAGCAGCACAAGGGGCTTGTGATATGGCTCGCAGCCATTATCGCTGGCGGATCCTTTATGCTTCTGACAATGGCTGCACTCAGTAAAACAACTTTGCCACAGGCAACAGATGCAAATTATAATATCGGTCTTGTTGAAAATCTTGGCGCAACATTGTACAAAGAATATTTATTGCCGATGGAGATTAGTTCCGTACTTTTTCTCATCGCCATGGCCGGCGTGGTATTGCTCGGCAGAAAAGAAAAAATAATTGTTGAATAATGGAAACAGCCGCACCACAAATTTTTTCGTCCATTCCATTGACGCATTATATCATGCTGAGCGCTGCTTTGTTCATGATAGGACTGATCGGTGTAATGGTGCGCAGGAACGTGATCATCGTATTTATGTGCATTGAGATTATGCTTAATGCGGCGAATCTTATGCTTACCGCGGCTTCTTCCTATTACGGCAATGCGGCCGGGCAGATCATGGTATTTTTTACGATGGCGGTAGCCGCTGCAGAAGTTTCGGTGGGGCTCGCCATTATTGTCATGATCTATAAGAACCTGCGGACAATCAATCTTGATGTATTTAACAAACTGAAAGGATAAACAGCTTCTTTAGGATGGACACAAGCATACTTCTACACCTCATTATATGGCCGACGCTGTTTGGTTTTATTATTAACGGATTATTCGGCGCCCGTCTTCCCAGAGGCCTGGTAGGCCTGATCGCCTGTGCAGGACCGCTCCTGGGATTTATTGCAACGCTGATCATTTACGCTGGACAGCCATTATTGGAACCTATCCGCTTTACATATTATAACTGGTTTACGATAGGACTGGGTAACCAGGTCGGTTTTTCTGTACACATCGATGCACTCACCGTGCTGATGTTATTTGTTGTCACGGGCGTAGGCACGCTGATTCATGTCTATTCCATTGGTTATATGCGTGATGATGCGGGTTATCCTCGCTTTATGGCATACCTTAATCTTTTCCTGTTCTCGATGATAGTTCTGGTGACTGCGTCCAATCTGGTACTTCTTTTTGCCGGTTGGGAAGGGGTAGGATTATGCTCATTCCTGTTGATTGGATATTGGTTTGGCAATACAGAATATAACAAAGCGGCTCGTAAGGCATTTGTCATGAACAGGATCGGCGATCTTGGATTTATCCTGGGTATTTTTCTGCTGGCCAATCATTTCAATAGTGTCGACATCGTTACAATTCAGCAATCTTTTGGAGAATACAGTCAGAATGATCCTTTACTGGTAACCATTACAATTTTACTATTCATCGGTGTATGTGGTAAATCCGCTCAAATCCCGCTGTTTACCTGGTTACCTGATGCCATGGCAGGTCCGACCCCGGTATCCGCGCTAATCCATGCGGCTACGATGGTCACCGCAGGAATTTACCTTGTTGCAAGAATGAATATTCTATTCAGTCTTACGCCTTTGACATTACAAATAATTCTGATCACAGGCGTCGTAACAGCCATTGTTGCGGCGAGTATTGCACTACGCCAGAATGACATTAAAAAAGTGCTGGCATACTCCACGGTGAGCCAGCTTGGCTATATGGCCGCCTCACTTGGTGTAGCCGCCTATACCACCGCGATTTTTCATGTCATGACCCATGCTTTTTTTAAAGCGCTACTTTTTCTCGGGGCAGGAAGTGTGATTCACGGACTTGGTGGTGAACAAGACATTCGGAAAATGGGGGGACTCAAATCAAAAATGATGTGGACGCACCTGGTTTTTCTGATCGGAACACTTGCCATAGTAGGTTGTCCCCCGTTCGCCGGATTCTTTAGTAAGGATGAAATTCTCGCAGTAGTCTATTCCTGGAATTTCTGGGGCTTTGTAATCCTTGCGGTGGCCAGCGTCATGACGGCGTGGTACATGTTCAGATTATATTTCAGTACATTTCACGGAAGCTACAGAGGCGATCACCATGTATATAATCATGCCCATGAGTCACCGGCAATCATGGTAGGGCCACTTTTTGTACTGGCGGTACTGTCGCTGATCGGAGGATTTGCCGGTATGCCGGAGGTGCTCAGTGAACATCACATGGTGCATCAATTTCTAAAAGGAAGTATTATAGACCATACCCATGAAGTGAGCCACTTCTTTGAATACAGCCTTTGGGGTATTACTGTCCTTGCGTTGGCCATAATCGGTGTATTATGCTATAGAATATATGGACGTCAGTACCCTGTTGGGCAAAGCAGTGGCGGTGTCTTGGCAGCGTTGCTCGACAACAAATTTTATCTGGATGAGATCTACGACGCGAGCATCGGTAATCCGCTCAAGGCACTCGGAAAATATTTTGGAAAAGTCTGGGATCCAATGTTGATTGACGCTGCCGTGCGCACCCCCGGTAATCTGTTACAAAGAGCCAGTGTGGGTTTGAAGCCGATACAATCCGGTCAGATCAGCTGGTATATTTTCAGCATACTCATTGGATTTCTGATTTATGCATTTCTATTCCTAGTCAAATTATAATCAGCATGGATACCATTTTGTCGATTATTCTGTTGCCTCTTCTTTTTGCATTGCTGATATACTTTGCAGGCAGAAAATATGCTGCACCGGTTGCGCTTGCAGGAGCCGGAATCAATCTTTTTTATTTTCTCTTTTTACTGAGTGGATTCCGGGCAAGCCACAGTGTGGAAAATGTATTCAACGTTGCTTGGATACCCGGTATTAACGCCAACCTTCATTTTGGATTGGACGCACTCGGAATCTTTATGATTCTGCTGACCGCTCTCGTTCTGCCGATAGGTCTGATTGCATCACTTAAATACTCGGAACATCGCAGTAAAGTATACTATATTCTGATGATGCTCGGACTGTCGGCGCTGAATGGATTTTTCAGTGCACAGAACGATATTACCTTTTATGTATTTTTTGAGCTGGCGTTGATTCCATTTTACTTTATTGTATTAATGTATGGAGGAGCCCAGCGCAGACAAGCTGTGTTCAAGTTTTTTGTGTACACTGTATTTGGAAGTTTTCTAATGCTGGGATCCATAATATACCTTCATTCGCTGGCAGGTCAAAATTCTACCAATGACTGGTCCATGCTTTATGATATGGAATTTTCCGTTAAAGCGCAGACCTGGATGCTGGCCGGTTTGTTTGTGGCTTTCGCCATCAAGTCACCGCTGTTTCCCTTTCATACCTGGCAGTCAGATCTCTACACTGAAGGTGACAGACCTACCATTATCATTATTGCTGCAATTCTGTCAAAGATGGGTGTATTCGGGATCTTGCGATTTTTTAATGTGGTCAATGAGGCGATCGCACAATACCAGTTACCATTGCTTGTATTGTGTATTGCAGGTGTATTGTACGGCGCTTTGGTAGCCTGGCGCCAAAACGAGGTAACAAGAATTATGGCTTACTCCTCCCTTTCACACATGGGTATGATTGCCGCCGGAATCTTTACCGCAACGGTTCCAGGGCTCAAAGGTGGCGTTTTTCAGATGTTAAGTCATGGTCTGATCGTGGCAGGAATGTTTTTTGTCGCAGACAGTATGATCAGTCGTACGATGGACAACTCCATTGATGCGACGACCGGAATGGCCAGATCACATCCTAATCTTGCGGTTTATTTCTTTGTGCTGTGTCTTGCCTCAGTCGGTCTGCCGCTGACCAGTGGTTTTATCGGAGAATTCAATATTTTGCAGGGATTATCTCAAATACGTCTCGTGCTCGCGGCGCTTGCAGGTGTTAGTGTAATTCTGGGTGCGCTTTATACTTTCAGAATGTATCAGCGTATGATGTTCGGAACACCAAATCCTTTAACCAGTGCACTACCTTCTTTAAAAATGAATGAAGATTATGTATTGATCGTTTTAATGATTCTGGTCCTTGTCCTTGGATTCTATCCGGACACCTGGCTTGATTTGGCAGACCAGGCAACGGCTTCTTTTCTTCAATTAAAACCTAAAGGTTGATCATATGCTGTCTATCGTCATATTAACAGTTGTTGCCACCGTGGTCTTGTATCTGGGCTTCACACAATATAAGAATGTAATCATTCCCTTTGCCGTAACCGGCATTGTACTGGTTTTGTTTTGCCTTCTTACAAATCAAAGTCTCTGGAATAACTGGTTCATGAATATGATGGACATTCAGGGCAGTTCAAAAATTTTCAGCGTTCTCATCGTCGGCACCACCGGATGTCTTTTGCCGTTTATCAATCTGTTCAGGCAGCGCGGTGCAGAGGAGGTGGCGGATTTTACCGGGATTCTGCTATATGCCATTATTGGCGGAATGATGATGGTAAGCTACAGCGATCTCATGGTGCTTTTTCTGGGTGTAGAAATATTGTCCATCGCGATGTACATTCTTGCCGGTGCCAGCCGAAAGCGTGTAGCTTCCAACGAAGCAAGCATGAAGTATTTTCTGCTCGGTTCTTTTGCGAGTGCGATATTGTTGTATGGCATTGCTTTGTATTATACATCGACAGGATCATTCAGACTGGATATTGGCAATAGTGGTCAAAGCGCGCTTCTCAATCTGAGTTATCTTCTGTTATTTGCAGGACTATCGTTTAAAATAGCGCTTGTGCCTTTCCACTTTTGGGCGCCGGATGTCTATCAGGGCACCCCAACAATTTTTACCGCGACAATGGCGACAGTTGTCAAAATTTCTGCCGTCGGTGCATTGTACCAGTTTATCCGTTATTGCGGAGTCAACATGTCAGATTGGTTATTCTGGCTGATCAGCTTGACAGCCATTGCATCGATCCTCATTGGTAATATTATGGCGGTAACACAACATAGTGTAAAACGCCTGCTGGCGTATTCCGGAATTGTGCAGGCAGGTTTTATCATTATAAGTTTTTTAAATTTTGATCCCAAGGATAGTTGGATAATTCTTTATTATCTCGTCGCATATACACTCGCTTCGCTGGTCACTTTTCTCGGAACACATTTTATCGAAGAAGTCAGTGGAACGGATGACCACAGCGCCTTCAAGGGTTTGTATTATAACAATCCATTCCTGGCGGTTGTGATGTCGGTCGCGTTAATATCCCTTGGCGGCGGTCCGCTTACGGCTGGATTTATGGCCAAATTTTTTGTGTTGAGTCATGCGGCGACCGCAGGCAATATGGCGTTGGTTGTGCTGGCACTGATCCTTGCTGTGATTTCATTGTATTACTATTTTAGGATTATTAATGCCATGTTCAGTCGCACCAACGATACCCGTAACTGGGAAATCCACTGGACCTATCGCGGTATCTTTGCCATATTGTCTCTTGTTACGCTGGCAGCGGGTATTGCGCCTTATTGGCTTGTGAATCTGTTGAAGTAAATCCAGGGTCGCGAATAGAGCATCATGCGTCGCGTATCATAAAACATTTAAATAGTTTTCTAAATACGTCCCGAACTTTACTCTTGACCATTGACTACTTACTCATGACCATTGTCAGGAGTCGCGTGTCTCAACTCAATAGCAGTTCGCGGAGCTCAAAGTGTATTTGCTAGTTCTACTTTGTAGATAAGCAACGATCTTGGTCATTGACTAATGAAATAAGTCGCAAGTCCCGTATCGCGTGTCGTGAGTCGGGTGTCGTGAGTCAGGTGTATGGATTCCCGAGAAATTTGATGTGCCTAATATGAGAATAGTCAGAAACATTCTATGTAATGTTGAAGTATTACTTTAGACCATTAATTAATAAAACTCTAAAATTTTTATTTCACCACAGGTACTGGTTAGATCATAAGATCTGGACACCGGATTTGAAACTGAAATTTGTGATTCAGCAATACGGATATTGTTAGATTTTGCAAGTACCGTTATGGTCTTGGTAATATCTGGATACATATCAAAGAGATATTGTCCGTTTAAAAATACACTTCTCTGGTTGTCGGATTTGTTCTTTAAGACAAGTGTTGATGTCTGTTCAATTTGACAGGTCACATCACTGTTAGCTTTTATCAATTTAGTGGTATTCGCGATATTGCCGGCATAATCATTCGAACTACATCCTTTGTAAGCAATTAATTTATGATAGTCCAGGCATTCGGGATTATAATTAATTTTCGCATGACCAAGAGAATCGGTCTGTGCGTAGGCGATGATTACCGTTCCCTGTTCTTTAGACGAAGATGAGTAAGCTTCAATGAATGCGCCAGCGACAGGCGTACCTGAGGAATCAACTACATTGACCTGTAATTCGCAATGCTCATCAATTAAATTACAAGAAGATGAGATAAAACAAAGCAGCATCGATGAAATTTTAATGAAATTTTTCATGGTCTTCACTTTTAAGAATTAATAATAGCTTATCTCTGACTTCATGGCAGAAAATTAAGTATATACAAAACTACATCGAGCTTTGAACTTTACAAAATACATTGCAAATTCCCCAAAACTAGGTTTTGGAAAGATCTCTTATAAAGCAAAATTTAGTATTAAAATATAGTATAAAACGAAATTTTATTATTTTTGTGAGCTGCCAATTGATTTTTGTTTGTAATTAAATGTATATCGTATGAAACCTGCAGTATTGTTTATTTTAATTGGCTTGATATTAATTGGAACCGGGGAACTAGTGGCACAGGGTCTTCCTGCTCCGGCTTCCAAGTCATACCTTCGAAATGCCAACGCGCAAAATTACCTTAGCCCGTTTGTTGATCTGGTGGGAGCAAGTCTGCATAGCATGAATTTTTCTTACCATCACCCTGACAGCAATAAGAAATTTCATCTCCACCTTGGGGTATCCGTAGCAGCTTCTATTGTTACGGACCCGATGAAGACATTCACCGGCGTAACCGAAGCACCATTTACTCCGGAAGCCAGTGTCGAAGTTCCGACTATATTCGGTAAAAATGAAAGTCTGACAGCTTATGATAAAAATGGCACCGGGTATAGTTTTCCGGGAGGCTTTGGCATAAACCAGGTCAACCTGCTCATTCCGCAACTTCAGGTTGGAACACTTTTTCATACTAATTTTAGTGGCAAATTTGTTGCATTGGATGTAGGGGGTGAATTAAAGCGAATTGAAATGTATGGTTTTGGTATCAATCACTTTATCAGTGATTATTGGCATGCCCACAAGTATTTTGTCAGCGTGGGTGGTCAATATGACGCTTTTAATCTTGGCGAATATCTGGAAGGCAGGAACTGGCTCGCTCAGGCATCCGTAGGACGGCAGGTGAAGAGATTTAACTGTTGGTCCTATTTGCAGTATCAAAAAGCATCCTATGACTTTCATTACACTGACGATGAAGAAGGTGATGGTTTTGTCACCATCAAAGGCAAAAATAATGTGAGGTTTGGGATAGGTGGTTCTGTCAGGTTGGCTTTTATCAAAATACAAGCAGAAGCTTCAATTCTTCATCCGATCATGGTGAACCTTGGATTGGGAATTCAATTTTAAAAATAAATTTTGAGAAAATGACTAAAAATATTGCATTAACTTTTTTCCTGATCACATTCACTTCCTGTAAAACAGAATTGGTTAAGTGGGAATATATTTCTGAAGCCGGAATTTACGAAGAGGGAAATTTTGAAAACAACGGATTGATTTTACATAAAACAATCAGCAAACAAGATGTTGCAAGTAAGCTCAAGTTGAATGGAAATGAAGAATTGAAAGCAGTCAAGATCCTGACAGCTTCTGCTGAAGCGCTCATTGATCAGACAACAACAGCTGATAGCGTGTCCTATGAATTGTTTTGTGACGCTATTCCCCTTGTTCCGACGCATAAAGGTGTAGCCAAGATCAAGAAAGGAGCACTTGAAATTAAACTTCCCCAATCGGTTAAGTTGCTCGGGGTCAATTTGGAAACTGCCGTATTGTTAAACAATGCATTAGACGGTGTTATTAACAATAATACGACCATTAAATTTAGTCTTATTGCCAGAGCAATACCTTCGGGTACCAAGCTTATTGGCACTGCTAATCTTAAAATTAATCTTGAAACAAAAGTCTGGAAATGCGTTGAGAAACCAGAAATTACGGTATTCTCGGATGAGAACAAAGGTCCATGCAATTAGTCAAAGGCCATACAACAAAGCGGATCATTGCCCGGATAAAGACCTCTTTGATTCAATCGTTATAAAGATATGATAACATTTCATGCAAGTCACTTGCCAACAAATGACTTGCATGACTAATTATCCGAAGGGAATTTTAAGAATTGAAGTCATGAAAACTTCAACTATGAAATTTTAATTAATGTCCCTTCTTTCTAAAGCTTGTAATCATTCTGACCGCTTCATCTTCAGCTTCTTTGTCATCATCCTTGAAGCTAATGGTTGCAAAGAAATTTGTATCTGATTCCTCATCAATAAATCCCAGAATAATAATTCTAAGTCCATCCTTGTAGCCTTCAACATAAGCTCCTTTTAAGCCATTTAATTCTGCGACATCCACATCGTCTAATTGCTCCATCTTAATGGATTTGGCAACCTTTATAGTATATGCCGTAATGTCTGAATGATCGATTTCCTTATCCTTAAATGGGAAAATACCAAATTCCATTCCATCGCCTGAGGCAGTAAATTCATCTTCAGTATTGGTTTGTTCTTTGAAATCATCTGCGAGCGTGAACACCAACTTATACTGCTTCCATTCGTAGTCGAATGATTTCTGAGCTCCAAGGGAATGCATCGTCAAAAAACAGAGTAAAACACAAGAAAACTTAATTAAATTGTTCATTTTGTTTA